>CAXTRQ010000084.1:0-12749 GCA_964246705.1 uncultured Pyrinomonadaceae bacterium | reverse complement strand
ACGCACGCCGCGGCGGCGGTCGCCGCCCCGGTCCCCGCCGGGGGGACGGGCGGGCATATCTATCCGGGGATTGCGGTGGCGAAAGAGTTGATGCGCCGTCACCCGGAGGCGGTCGTCAGGTTTGTCGGGACGGCGCGCGGACTTGAGACGCGGCTCGTGCCGCAAGCAGGGTTTGAACTTTCGCTCATTGAAAGCACAGGGCTGGTCAACATGTCTCTGCGCGAACGCTTGCGCGGGCTGTTGGTGCTTCCCAAAAGTTTCGACGCGGCGCGCGCTCTGATTAGAGAGTTTCGCCCGGACATCGTGATCGGCGCGGGCGGTTATGTTTCGGGGCCGGTGCTTTTGACGGCAGCGCTCTTGCGTGTGCCGACGCTCGTGATGGAATCGAACGCCGTGCCCGGTTTTACGAACCGCAGGCTGGCGCGCTTTGTTGATGCGGCAGCGGTCTCTTTTGAAGCGGCGCTTCCATTTTTTCGCGGCAAGGGAGTGGTGACGGGTAACCCGATCCGCCGCGAGTTCTTTGACATTCCTGTCAAGCAGCGCGATGCGGCGCGGCTCGCTCTGCTGCTCTTCGGCGGATCGCAGGGCGCGCGCACCATTAACGAAGCGATGCTCGCCGCGCTCCCGCATCTCGAACCCTATCGAGACGTGCTGCGCATCACGCACCAGACGGGCAAAGCGGATTTTGAAAAAGTGCGCGAAGGATACGCGGCGGCTAACTGGCATGAGCAGTCAAACGTGCGCGAGTACATTGACGACATGATGCAGGCGTTCACCGCCGCCGACTTGATTATCTCGCGCGCGGGAGCGACCACCAGTTTTGAATTGATGGCTGCCGGAAAACCGGCTTTGATGATTCCGCTGCCCGGCCAACTCGAACAGCGACGCAACGCCGAAGTGATGCAGGAGGCCGGAGCGGCACGGATGATTTTGCAGGAAGAGTTGACGGGCGAAAAGTTGGCGCAGGAAATCGGCGCGCTCATCCGCCAACCCGAACGCATCACCCGCATGGAAGAAGCCAGCCGCCGCATGGCGCGCGGCGACGCGGCGGCAGCAACGTTGGAGATAATTGAAAGGCTAACTAGTTAACAGTTTTCAGTTTTCAGTCAACAGCATGGCGTGTGCTGAGAACTAAAAACTTGAAAGCCGTTAACTGAAAACTGTTTATGTTTCGACGCATTCAACACGTTCACTTCATCGGCATCGGCGGCATCGGCATGTCCGGTATCGCGGAGGTGCTGGTGAACATGGGCTTTCGCGTGTCGGGTTCCGACCTGCGGCGGTCGAACGTGACGGAGCGGCTAGAAAAGTTGGGCGTCGAGTTCAGAGAAGGTCATGACGGTGGAAACGTGACGGGCGCGCATGTCGTCGTGCGCTCGACCGCCGTGCGCGCGGACAACCCCGAAATTCTGGAAGCACGGATGCGTTCGATTCCGGTGATTGCGCGCGCAGAGATGCTGGCCGAGTTGATGCGCTTGAAACCTCATACGGTGGCCGTCGCGGGCTCGCACGGCAAGACGACGACGACCTCGATGGTCGCAACCGTGCTGGGCGTCGCCGGACTCGACCCGACGGTGGTGGTCGGCGGTGTCGTCGGCACGTTCGGTTCAAACGCGCGGATGGGCAAGAGCGATTTGATGGTGGTCGAAGCGGACGAGAGCGACCGCTCGTTTCTGATGCTGACGCCGACCTTCGCCATCGTCACCAACATTGACCGCGAGCACATGGACTACTACACGGACATGACGGACGTGCGCAAGTGCTTCACTGATTTCGTCAACAAAGTTCCGTTCTACGGCTGCGCCATCCTGTGTCTCGACGACCCGCACGTGCAGGCCGTCATCCCGGAAGTGACGCGGCGGCGCATCACTTACGGTTTGAGCGCACAGGCCGACGTGTCTGCGCGCGAGGTTCGCTACGATCAGGATTTCGGCTCGCGCTTCACCGTGCGTCGCGCGGGCGAGCCGGTCGGGCAGGTCTCTCTGCCCGTGCCGGGATTGCACAACGTCTATAACGCGCTGGCGGCGATTGCCGTCGGCTTTGAACTCGAAGTGCCGTTTGAAACGATTACGCACGCGCTCGCGGGATTCACGGGTGTCAATCGCCGTTTTCAGTTTAAGGGAGAAGAGGCGGGCGTCCTCGTCGTGGACGATTACGGGCATCATCCGACGGAGATTCGCGCGACGCTGGCGGCGGCGAAAGTCGGCTCTGCCGGACGCCGCATGATCGCGCTCTTTCAGCCGCACCGCTACACGCGAACGAAAGATCAAATGGACGAGTTTGCGCGCTCGTTCAATAACGCCGACGTGGTGTTCGTGACGGACATCTACGCGGCGAGCGAAGAGCCGATTGAAGGGATTACGGCGGAGACGCTCGTCGAAGCGATTCGCCGCTACGGTCACAAAGACGTGCGCTATGTCGGCGGGCTGGACGACGCCACCACGGCTCTGCTCGGAGAGGCGCACGATGGCGACATGGTATTGACGCTCGGCGCGGGCAGCGTCAATCGCGTGAGCGATCAGTTGGCCGCGATGTTGAAAGAGAGAGCAAGCGAGCAGAGCGAAGCGCAGAAGGCGGAGGCAAAAGCGGAATGATAAAACGCAGCGGAAGAATCAGGGGAGTACGATTTGAAAAATATCTCGCTCTTCGTTCCGCTCAGTTAGGTTATCGAAGTTCCGTAGCTGTGATGAGTGAAACGCAGAGCATCGCCGAGACGGGCGGACGCGACTCGCTGATTGAAGAGATCGCGGCGCGTGCGGGCGTGCGCGCCGAGCGTGGTCGTCGCTTTGCGGAGTTGACGAGCTTGAAAGTCGGCGGCGCGATTGACTGGGTGGTTTTTCCTGAGACGGAAGCGCAGGCCGCGAATATCGTGTGGCGCGTGCTCGGCGCGGGAAGCAACGTGCTGGCCGATGACAGAGAGCATCGCTACGTCGTTCTGAGCATGAGAGAGGTCAAGGGCGAGGCCGTCTTTGAAGGCGCGCGCGTCTCGGTCAGTTCCGGCTATTCTCTGCCGCGCCTCTGTGTAGATGCGGCGCGACGCGGGCTTTCGGGGATTGAAGGTCTGGGCGGCATTCCGGGTACGGTCGGCGGCGCACTGTGGATGAACGCAGGAGCCTACGGGCACGAGATTGGTCAGGTCGTCGAGACGGTGAGAGTGGCGCGCGACGGGCGCATCTCTGAAGTGCCGGGAAGAGAAGTCGAATGGAATTACCGTCACACCTCTTTTCGTGAGGGCGAACTGCTTCTCGGCGCGACGCTCCTGCTCAAGCAGGATGAGCCGGAGCAGATTAAAGCGCGGATGGAAGAGGCGAAGCAGAAGCGTTTTGCGACGCAGCCGCACGGCGCACGCTCCGCCGGATGCTTTTTCAAAAATCCTCCGGGCAGCGGCCTGAGCACGGGAAAGATGATTGACGAGATGGGTTTCAAGGGCGAGCGGCGCGGCGGCGCAGTCGTCTCACCCGTCCACGCCAACTTTATTGTGACAGAAGGCGAGAACGCGCAAGCGGCAGATGCGCTCGCACTGGCTGAAGAGATTCGAGAGCGTTTCAGACGTGAGCACGGCATCGAGTTGGAGTACGAAGTTGAACTATGGAGCGCGAACAGCAAGGATGAAGGCGGAAGGCGGAAGGATGAAGAGAAGCGTGAAAGTTGAGATGAATCGCAGGCCGTCGAAAGCCACGCTTTCATCCTTCCGCCTTCATCCTTGCTCTTGGAGGAAGTGAAGCAGTGAGAGAACAGGTCATCACACCACGCGCGGGAGCACGCGTCTCGAACGGAAAGGGACGCGCGACAAGCGGCGCACCGCAACAGCGTCCCGCCGCGCGTCGCGCCAAGTCTTCAGGCGGGCAAGCAGGCGCAACGGGGCGCGGTTCGTTCGGCAGGGCACTTCGTTATTTCCCGTTCGTCGCCAAAACTCTGCTCGCCATCTGCGCCGGCGTGCTCATTTTCAAAGGTTACAGCGCGATGGCCTCGGCTTCGTTCTTTCGTGTGAAGTCAATCGAAATCGAAGGCGCTGCGCGCGTCGCGCCTGATGAAATTAAAGCTGCCGTCGAGCGCGTGGCGGGCGCGACAGGCGTCTGGAAAGCAGACCTCAATGCCATCAGCAGCGAGATTAAAGAATTGAAGTGGGTTCGCACGGCGACCGTCGCGCGCGTGCTGCCGTCAGGTCTCCGCGTGCGTATCGCAGAGCGCGAGCCGCGCATGATTGCGCGCAATTCGGCGGGCGCGTTTGAATGGGTTGACGAAGACGGCGTGATTCTCGGCAAGGCTTCCGTCTCCGATCAGAACGCATCTTTCTTCATTCGCGGCCTCGACGAGACGACGACCGATTTTGCGCGGCAACAAAACCGCGAGCGCATCGCTAAGGCATTGGAGATGGAACGCGAGTGGAAAGCTTCCGGACTGATTGACCGCGTTAGCGAAGTCAATCTCGACAACTTAAGAGACGTGCGCGCGCAACTCTCCGGCGAATACTCGTTGATTCAAGTTTTCTTAGGCGAAAAAGATTACGGCAAGCGGCTCGCCCGCGCCTTCAAAGCTCTGGCCGAAGTTCCATCGCCTTCGCCGCGTGGCCCCGTCACCTATCTGGACGCGACGCGCGATAAAGGCGTCACGGTCGGTTTTAGTTCCGGCAACCAGTCGCCATCTGAAACAGCACGTCTCTCAGGTGCAAACGTTGAAAGTGTGGCGGCGAAAATTCCCGCACACAACGAACAATCAAAGAATCTCGCGCGCAAAACCGAAGCGAAGAGAGACGACGGCGCGCGTCGAAAGAAAGATGACGAGCGCAAGGCCAAGGCGAACGAGCACAAAGCTACGGACAAAGCGCGCGCGGCTGGAGCGGTCGCGGCGCAGAGGCCACGTCGCGTCGGGCAATGAGAACTTTGTACGCAAGGAGCAGAAGTTGAATGGCTAAACGCGCCACGCACACAGTCGGCTTAGACATCGGGACGAGCCGCGTGACGTGTATCATCGGCGACGCGGGCGACGGCGGCATGGTGGACATCGTCGGCATCGGCGAAGCGGAAGCGCGCGGCCTGCGAAAGGGCGTCATCGTCAACCCGGATGCGGCTGTCGAAGCGATTAAACGCGCCGTCGAAGACGCCGAGCGGATGAGCGGACTGGAAGCCGAAGAAGTTGCCATCAACCTCGCAGGCTCGCACATCATGGGCTTCAACGGTCAGGCTATCGTCGCCGTCTCTGGCCGCGACCGTGAGATTACACACGACGACGTGCGCCGCGCGATTGACTCGGCCTGTGCCATGCAACTCCCTGCGGGGCGCGAAATTGTTGACCGTCTCCCGCAGGAATTCATCGTCGACGATCAGGACGGCATCAACGACCCCGTCGGCATGATCGGCGCGCGTCTCGCCGTCAAAGTTCACATCGTCACGAGTCCGGTCACGGCCAGACAGAACGCCATCAATGCCGTCAATCGCGCAGGCTTGATGGTCGGCGACATGGTGCTCGAACAACTCGCCGCCGCCGAGGCCGCGCTGACCGACGAAGACAAAGAGTTCGGCGCGGCGCTCGTGGACATCGGCGCGGAGACGACCGGGTTGATTATCTACCAGCGCGGCGCTGTGCAGCACACAGCCGTCTTCGCGCTCGGCGGTTCGCACTTTACCAACGACATCGCCTTCGGTCTGCGCACACCGATTCCTGAAGCCGAAAAGATTAAACGCATGGCCGGAAGCGCATGCAGCACGAGCTTGAGCGAATTGGAACGTGGCGAACTGGTCGAAGTGCCCTCGGTCGGAGGACGGCCACCCCGTCAGCTTTCACGTCAGATTCTCTGCGACATTCTTCAGCCGCGCGCCGAAGAGGTGTTGATGCACGTCGCGGATGAAATACGCGAGTCAGGTTGGGAAAGACAGTTGTCGAGCGGCGTGGTTTTAACCGGCGGCGGCGCATTGCTCGAAGGCATGGTTGAAATCGCCGAACAGGTCTTCGACGCGCCGGTACGCATCGGTTATCCGGAACGAGATCGCTTCGGCGGACTCGTGGAAGATATTCAAAGTCCGGCATGGGCAGCCGCTTCCGGGTTATGCCTTGTCGCGCAGCGAGCGCAAAACGCAGAAATGAGAGCTTCGGCCTCGAAACGCGGGGGCACGGGTGGACTTGGTGCGATAGTCTCAAAGTTCCGAAATCGTTTTAGTAGTATTTTCTGACAAGTTGTTGTATGCTGCCGCGCCAGCCGGCACAAGATGTAGTCCGCAATATATGGGCAGGGTCGGCGCGCATAGCCCAAGATAACCGCATGTGAGCTTTCTAGGCGGTGACGCTTCAGAGAGAGAGAGGATTTCTAAAATTATGACACCGGAAGGCCGTCAGCCGGGCAGCGGAATAAATATTTTCATAGACGATGACCCACCGATTACGGGCGCGCGTATCAAAGTCATCGGGGTGGGCGGCGGCGGCGGCAACGCCGTCAATCGCATGATCGAGGCCGGTATCGAAGGCATCGAATTCCTCGTAGCGAACACAGACCTGCAAGCTCTCAAACGTTCGCGAGCGCCGATCAAAATTCAGCTCGGCGGAAAATTGACCAAAGGATTGGGGGCGGGTGCTAATCCTGACATCGGTCGCAACGCCGCGCTCGAAGACACGGAGAAAATCATCGAAGCCCTCGAAGGCGCTGACATGGTTTTCGTGACCACGGGTTTAGGCGGCGGCACGGGCACGGGCGCGGCTCCGATTATCGCCTCACTCGCAAGTGAACTTAATGCTCTGACGGTAGCCGTCGTCACCAAGCCCTTCCACTTTGAAGGCAAGCGGCGCATGGCACAGTCCGAGCAAGGGTTGAGAGAGTTGCGCGAGTGTGTGGATACGGTCATTACGATTCCGAACGAGCGTTTGCTGCACACGGTTGATCGCAACGTCTCGTTGCAGGATGCGTTCAAGTTGGCCGACGATGTGCTGCGGCAGGCCGTGCAGGGCATCAGCGACTTGATTACGGTTCCGGGTCTCATCAACTTGGACTTCGCCGACGTGAAAGCGATTATGGCGGGGATGGGATTGGCGCTGATGGGCGCAGGGCGTGCGAGCGGCGAAAACCGCGCTTTGGAAGCGACGCAGCAGGCTATCTCTTCACCGCTTCTCGAAGAGGCGACGATTGAGGGCGCGAAGGGTGTGCTCATCAACATCACGGGCGGGAGCGATCTCACCCTGTATGAAGTCAACGAAGCTTCCTCGATTATCCGCGAAGCGGCGGACGACGATGCCAACATCATCTTCGGTGCGGTGATTGATGAGACCTTGCGCGACGAGATGAAGATTACAGTCATCGCCACCGGCTTCGATAAAGATATGTCCGACGTGGGCACGACTTCGACGCATGGGGGCGCGACCGTTCCGCCGTCACGCTACGCGCCGCGTCCGGGCGACGAACACCCTCCGCGCCCCGGCGGAACGCGCCCGGATGATCTGGACGTACCGACTTTCATTCGCAAGAAGGCCGACTAAAATTTAAGTTCAGAATTTAAGTTCAAAAATTAAAGTTCAAGGTTCAAAGTCTAATTTAGACTCTGGAGCTTGAACTTTAATTTTTTGTGCTGCAAGTTCGTGCCGACGTGCATCGAGGACAGAGAGTTTTGGATTTTGAACTTTGAACCTTGAACTTTGAACCCTTGTCATGTAGCATGTCGCTCATTCCTGACAGGATTGAAATCAACAACGGGTAAAGACCGTATCACGTCATCTATTTAAGACCGCAGACCGCGCGAGAGTGTGTGGCAAGGCCGCGTTCGATTATGCCCCGCAGACTATTCGGCAATCTCGCCTTTTGCATGCAGGGCTTGTCAGACTGGCAAAATTCCTCGCGCGCACGACTGTTTATGGAGGTAGAGCAAACTACAGTGAACCGCAAACTAATCCGAACAACACTTGCAGAGGTTAATGCTAAGGGGCGCAATGACGCACCGCAGAGAGAACGTCCTGAACGCAGCGAGCGTCCTGAGCGCAGCGAGTCCAATCGCAGCGGCTCGCATTCGCAGCACCGTAGCGGCGGTGGCGACAGGGACAGGCCGCATTCGTCCGGCGCAAAAGAATCCTCCGGGGCTGCCGCCGCGGCCGCCGCGATGGGACGCAAGAAGATTCCGCCCGCCGAAACGAGCGCGGAAATTTTCTACTACAAAAAGCAGATGGACGCGCATACCGTGATGACCATCGTGTTGCAGGACGGCGAAGAGGTGGTCGGAACAATCGAATGGTACGACCGCAACGCGTTGAAGGTGAACCGCAAGGACGAGCCGAACATTCTGCTTCTCAAGCACAACATCAAATACATGTTCAAGGCCGAAGACCGCGAAGGTGGCGATGGTGATGGTGAAGCGAGCAGTTGAAATTGCGTTAGCCTCCCTCCCCACGGCGAACCTATGCGCGTGCGACTCAGAGAGACTTCCTCAAATCTCCCTCCGCTGTTGTAGCATCGAGCCATGACTGACGATTCGGAAACCTCATCTTCGAGCGCCTTCGAGCTGCGTTTGCCCGGCGGCGACGCGCGCCGCGCCCGCCCGCGCATCGGCATCACGATGGGCGACCCGGCGGGCATCGGCCCTGAAATCGTCTTGAAGGCTGTCGCCGAACGCGAAGTGCTGGAAGTCTGCGCGCCGGTCATCATCGGCGACGCGCAACTGCTGGCGCACACGGCGCGCACGCTCAACTTGCAGTGCGGCTACGAAATCATCGGGCGCGGCGAACCGCTTCCACTCCGGTTGGATGCGCCCGTCATTTATCACCTGAATAACATCACGGGCCATGTCGAGCCGGGCGTTGAATCCGGGCTGGCCGGACGCGCCGCCGCACAGTACATCGAAGCGGCGGTCGAGCTATGCGCCGCAGGCAGTATTGACGCCATCTCGACCGCGCCGATTAATAAACGCGCGCTCTTCCTCGGCGGCTACAGCTTTCCCGGCCACACGGAATTTCTCCAACACCTCACGCGCGCCGAAGAATGTGCGATGGCCTTTGTCGCGGCGAATCTGAGAATCGTGCTGATCTCGACGCACGTGCCGCTCTCGGAAGCGATTCGCCTCGTGCAACGCGAACGCATCGAGCGCGTCGTGCGGCTCGCCAATCGAGAGTTGAAGCGTTGGGGCATCGAGAAACCGCGCATCGCCGTCGCCGCGTTGAACCCGCACGGCGCGGAGGGCGGGTTGTTCGGCGTCGAGGAGGCTGCTGAAATTTTACCGGCGGTGCAAAACTGCAATGCCGAACAGATTGAGGCCAGCGGCCCTTATTCCGCCGACACAATATTCCTGCGCGCCGCACGCGGAGAGTTCGACGCGGTCATTTCGTGTTACCATGATCAGGCGATGATTCCCGTCAAGTGTCTCTCCTTTGGCGAGGCCGTCAATGTCACGCTGGGTCTCCCCTTCATACGGACTTCCGTTGACCACGGCACGGCTTTCGACATCGCGGGCAAAGGCATCGCCGAGCATTCAAGCATGGTTGCGGCCATCACGCTCGCCGCACGCCTTGTTCGCACGGACGAAAGCGGCAAAGCGGTCGAAGTCTAATCTACGATGAACTGTCAGATAAAAGCTTCACTGTTTTTAGTTCATCGTTCATCGTTTCTAAAATTCGGAGAGTTTTCCTGTGTCTGAGCAAACCGCTCCCATCTCACGGCGCATCCTTGTAGCCGATGATGATCCGGCGATTCTGCGGCTCGTCACGGCGATCATCGAAAAAGAAGGTTATACGGTCGTCGCCGCGCGTGACGGGCGCGAGGCTTATAAGTTGCTGCAATCGAACAGCGATTTTCTGGCGGGCGTCTTCGACGTGATGATGCCGCACATTCAGGGGCCGGAACTCGTCCGCTACATGCGGACGGAAAAGCGTCTGATGAAAATCCCTGTGATGATGATGACCGCCGAGCAGAATCCGAAACTTTCATCCGACAGTTTCGCCGCTGGAGCGGTCGTCTTTCTCCCCAAACCTTTTACCACTTCTCAACTGCAAATCATGTTGCGCATGCTCATCAGCAAAGCGCAGAGCGCATGAGATTTTCTCGCCGGAAGCGGCACACGTCCACGAGGGGCGTACAGCTTCCGCAGTTTTTCGAGATGGTCATTGTCAGAAGGGAATATTTTATGATTCGCCCGCAACTCTTCGCTCGCCGTTCGCTCTCTCTTCGCTCGACGCCCGCGCGGTTTCTGATTGCTCTCGTGTTGTCGGTTTCGTGCGGCGCGGCGATGGCGCAGTCGGGTCGCCGCTCGCCCAATTCGTCGAAGCCAAGCGATGCTCCGGCGACGGCCGCCACCCCTGAGCCGTCTGGCGAATCCGAATCGCAACCGAGAGGAAAAACGTCGAAGACCGAAGGCCCTCCGCCGCTGACCTTCGTGGTCTGCGAGTTCGACAATCAATTTCTCAACGTCGCCTATATTTCTCCGAGTCAGATTGTTGATGCCTTCGCGGCGCGTCTGGGCGAGTCGAAAGGAATAGCAATCGTGCGCGGGCCGAAAATGTCGCGGCAGGACGCACGCGCGCGCGCCAAAAATGAGAAGGACGCCTTTGTTGTGCTGGTCGTGCTCGAAGAGGAGTCGGCGTCACTTGGGCGCGATACCATCGCGGGAGAGGTCAGCCCGCGCTCGCTGATAATGCGCTATTTCGTCTATGCGCCGCAGACTGCAGACTTGAAATTTCAAGACCTAGTCATGCAGCGTCCTTATCGTCCGACGACGACCATCGGCGGCGTGCGCGTGCCCTTGCCTACGACGCGCTCGGCGATTCCCGGCCAGAACGAGCTTGAGCAACTCGCACGCGATGCAGCCAACCGCCTCGCGGCGCGCTTCAATGTTCGCCTCCCTCCTGAGAATTAGAGTTTAGGCCGGAGAAATGTCGGGCGCACAGAAACAATCAATGGCACGAACGAAATATTGGGTGGCGCTCGTCCTCGTTGCGGCGATGTTACTCGCCCCGCTTTCAAACACGACCCCCGCGAAAACCAAGAAGCCTCTCAAAGAGAGCGATGCGCGTCAGGCCATCGCCTCGATGCCGGGCTTCAACTTGAATAAGGGCGCGGTGAAGGTCAGAGAAATTGCGTCCGGCGATGCTCCGGGTTCTGTGCTCGTCACGGCTGAAGTCGAGACGGCGATTCGCTTCAAGAAAGTCGTCGCAGAAAATAAAGGCGGGCGCGCGGATGCGAAATCTGAACAGGACGAGTGGCGTGCAATTGAATTCCGTAGCGGCGACCGGAACTGGGAAGAATTTGAGTTGCTGGCGGTGGCGCTCGGCGTCGAGAAGATTGAAGGCGCGCGGGGCTTGCTCGCAGACATGGCGGCTGAGTTCGCGGCAAAAGAGCTAGAGCGGCAGAGACTAAAAGACGCGGCGCGCAGCGCGGGCGACAATCACGAAGCCGCGCCGCCGCCGGAGCCTCTGAGCAAAGCTGAGAAGAAGCGTCGAGACAAGGCTGCCAAAGAGGAAGCCAAGCGTCAGGCCGAGGCAAAAGCTCAGGGCAAAGCGGAGCGCGAGGTCAAGCGCGGCGCGATTCGCCTGAAAGAATTTTCGCCGCTTCTTTCGTCGGCAGTCGCCATCTGCTTTATCGAAGCGACGTTTCGTCTCGTCAAGGGCGACGGCGGCAAGTGGCGCGTCGTCGAGTTCACCATTGACAACACGCCGAGCGGAAATCTCGAACAACTCGTCGCCGCTGTCAACAACGGGAAAACCGCACGCGCCCGCGCGGAACTTGAGATTATCCGCGCGGCGCTCGAAGCTTTCCGCCGTGAGCGCGGCTTCTACGTGGTCGCAGACGATTCGACCATCCTCATAGACCATCTCAGCCCGCATTACCTCACGCGCATCATCCGCATTGACCCTTGGCACAGACCCTACCGTTATGAAGGCACAATCGAACGCTACATACTGCGCTCGGACGGCGCGGATGGCATCAACGGAACAGCCGACGACGTGACGCTCGGCAGTTGAGAGTTTGAGTGCTTGAAGCAGGAACGGTAAATACTCCATTTAGTAACCCGCAGACGGTTTGGACGCATGCTGTGACGGCCTCACCAGAAAATCATCTTGACGCGATATTGCGGCGGGTGTTAGGTTTGAGTTGGGCCTCTGAGGAAGGGTTGCGGACAAGTCAGAGAGCCACACGCCCCACGCGCCGTCCCCTCCAACCAAGGATTACGATGCGCCGTGCAATGCCTGATTTCACGCGCGTCTGTCGAAGGAGAACCGAAGTTGGTCATCGGACGCCGTAAACTGCTTCTCGCAGACGATTCAACCGCCATTCAAAAAGTCGTCAGCCTGACCTTCAGCGACGAAGGATGGGACGTGACGACCGTCAGCACAGGCGCACAGGCGCTGAAATATCTTCAGGAGAATGCTCCACCCGACATTGTGCTCGCGGATTGTTCGATGCCCGAAATCGGAGGCTACGAACTGTGCGAGCGCATTAAGCGGGACACGCATTGGCGGCGCATCCCTGTGCTGCTTCTCGTCGGAATTTTTGAACCTTTCAATGAAGCGGAGGCGCGCAGAGTTGGCGCGGACGATGTCGTGACCAAACCTTTTCAATCAATCAGAGATTTGATGAGCAAAGTCGGCTCGCTGCTCGGCGGCAGCGGCAAAGATGAGGGCGAGCCAGCGTCCACCACCGGCTCGAACGCGCGCGCGGCGAAGGCGGAGCTTTGCGTAATGCCGGGATGAATCAGTGCCGCGTTCAGCGCCGACGCGCCCGGAGCAGCATGCTCGCGTTCATCCCAATCGACAAACGAGTTGATCGCGGCGGGATCGGGGCTCCC
>CAXTRQ010000083.1:0-24889 GCA_964246705.1 uncultured Pyrinomonadaceae bacterium | reverse complement strand
GGGGTTAAGAGGCGATGTTTGAGACTCTGTAATCTCAAAATTGCTGCTCAACTCCCGCTCGGCCTCTTTCAAAATCTCGCCCATGGGAGAAGAAGGGCGGCGAATATGAAACCCCGGTGGAATGACGGATTTGCGAAACTTTGGCCCTGCGCCGCGCGACTCCTCATCCTCTTTTGGTTTATTTACCACGGGTTAGTTCTCCTTTACGAGTTTGATTGATTGCGCGCTACCTGACTTCTGAACGGGCATTTCGAGCCGGGCTAGGACTTCTGATGTGAGCTCATCAAATTGCTGCACGGCACGCAGGGAACCGACCGAATGAGGTTGGTAAGAGTAGATCGGGACGTGATAAGCAGGGGCTTCAGCCAGACGTGTGTTGACTGTGATGTAGGTATCGAAAAGCTTGGGTCCGAGTGTCGGGTCGGAGCGCACAAGGTCTACAGCGTTACGCGAGAGTGAGGTACGCCCGTCGAAAAGCGTCACGATTGCTCCCAATATGCTCAACTTCCTGCGTGCAATCATTTCGTCGAGGCTCTGTAAGAGATCGCCGACGCCTTCGAGTGGTAGATACTGCGCGGCGACGGGGACGATGACGTGCGTGGCGGCCTTGAGCGCTGCGGTAAAGAGAAGCCCAAGGTTAGGCGGACAATCAATGATAATGAAGTCATACAGGGCAGAGATTTCACGCAGCGCTTCTTCCAGACGGTCAATGGCCTGCGCGCTGTCTCTATCGAAAGATGCAAGGCCGAGGTTAGAGGGAATGAGGTCGAGATTTTTGAAGCTCGTCTGATAGACAGCGCTCTTAATCTCCTCGAATGGAAGCTTCGTGGGTCGGGATGGCTGGGAATAGTCCCAGCGTGTGCAGATAACATCAGTAATTGTGATGTCTAATTGCTCGCGGTCATAGACGAATGTCGAGGCATGTGCCTGCGGATCACAATCAACGAGGGCAACATCGTAGCCCGCCATCGCAAGACCGGCAGCGAGATTGACGGCAGTCGTGGTTTTACCTACCCCGCCTTTTTGATTGGCAACAGCGATGGTCTTCATGCGGCTTTCTCTCCACGTAAAAGTTGAAGGACGGCAGCACGGTTCACAAGTTTGGCGCGCTTGTCGAGCAGGGAAGTGAATGATTCCAAGTGCCCCTCTTTAACAAGTTGGGCGATCTTCACGCGGCTGACGCCGATTAAACGACCGGCTTCCGTGAATGAAATGAGTTCGCGGGAGTTCTCTAGGTTCTGCATGGTGGTGGCCTCCAAAAAAAGGAACCTTACAGTAGATATGAAGGATGCGTCAAGATATGTGCTGATGTGTTAGGATGCGTAACCGTTGAAAGTTACGCCGACCTGCAACGCTCCGAACGTGCTGGATGTTGAGTGAGGACGAGACGCTACTTCAAAGTTTGACTATCAGGCGTTGCGCTGTCGCTCGATGGCCAACTCATTCTCTCGTCAGGCCGCCGAGTCGAGACATGCCTCTCTATGCTTTAACTTTTAGCACGACGAATGTCACGTCGTCGTCCAGCGGTCGTGTGCCCGCCCAAGTATCTCCCTCGTGCACGAAACGCGCGATAATCTCTTCGGGTGTGTGCCGTGCGGCTTCGGCGAGCACGTCCCGAGCTTTGTCGTAATCCATCATCTCGCCAGCCTCGTTGAATCGTTCGGGAAAACCGTCGCTCATCAGTACAACAACGTCGCCGGGCAACAAGCTGAGTTCGATTTGATTGTAGGGAAACGACACCACGCTTCCCAGAGGCATCCCTTTAATCAAGACCTCTTCGACCTTCCCATCGGCGGCGCGGTAGAGGAGCAGCGGCGGCATCCCTGCGGCGCTGACACGGACGGCATTGCCTTCAATTTTGAGCATCACCAACGCCATGTAGAGTCCGCGCAGGTTCATGGCCTTAAGCGCGCGAGACGACTGGCGGAAGAAGGTACGTATGTCCGGCTCGGCGGCGAAGGCGTTGAAGAGGCTCTTGGTCGCCGTGACGATAGTCCCCGCTTTCAATCCGTGCCCGGTCGCGTCGCCAACGACGACTGTGAGCGTGCCATCCTCCGCGACGTGAAAATCGTAGTAGTCGCCGCCCACCTCGGTCGCCGGTTTCATGTAGGCCGCGATGTCGAGAGAGGGATGGCGCGGAACCTCTTTCGGTAGCATCGAGAGTTGAAGCATGCGAGCCTCTTCGAGTTCCTTCGCGCGCCGCTCATTCTCTGCACGCTCTTGCTCATGCTTGATGCGCAGTTCGGCTGCGCTGCGCTCGTGCTCAAGTTGGCGCGCGGAGAGTTCCCTGACGTTTGCGAGTTGGGCTTCGAGGTCTCTATTCGTGCGTGCGAAATTGCGCGCGATGAAGATTGAGACGGCGACGGGCACGGCGAGCATGATGAGCACTTGATGGATTTCCCGAAGGGAATTCGGAATCCTGAGAAAGCGGAGTTCACGCCCGATGACGAGGCTCATCATGGCGGCGAACAGGAGCAACCCGGCCATGATAATCCACGCGCCGGGACGCCGCGCGACGAGCGCGCGCACCATGATGCGGATCGCCTCGATCAGCGTCAGCGCGAAGCAGAGGCATGCGAGATACAGTGTGCCATCCGCGCGGACGTAGATTGTTGCAATGCCAATCAGCACGAGCCAGAGCGCGAGCAGCCCGTAAAAGCGTTTCGTATATTTCTCGGCGAAGGCGACGTAAAGGAACGCGAGCAGAGACGCGAAGGCGAGCGCATAGGAAGCGACAAAGAAGATGAAGCAGAGGGTCGCGCCGAGCGCAGTCAGCGCGCCGCCCGGAGTATCGCCGCTGGCGGCATTCGTGAGCAGGAGCGTCGCTGCCAGACTGAGGACGAACAAACTGTAGAAGAGATTGGCGCGCTCGCGCCGGTAGAAAGCGTAGAGCAGGAAGTGAAGCAACGCCAGAGTTATCAGGACACCGACAAGCAACAGGTGATTCCGCGACTCGCTCGAACTTCTCCCATAACTGAGAGCGGCGACATCAGCGGGTTGGATAAACGCATTGAAGCCCGGTTGCATGTTCGCGCGCATCAGCCAGCGACCCATTCCTGAAGAGGTATCGCGCGCGGCTTTGTAAGAATAGCGAATGGCGATGGTGTGCGCCCCACGCTCTGTCAAGACGAAGGGTAAGGGCACAGCGCGCGGATTCTCTTCCGAGTCGCGTTCAGCTTCGATTACTCCGAAGCGCCGGAGCAACTCGCCGTCAATATAAATCTCAGAAGCGCCCCAGTGTCTCACACGGAGGGCGAGCGGCCTGTCGGCAAGGTCGTCGTCAATCTGTAAGTGCATTCGGAACCACGCCGTTCCGTCCCAGCGCTCGCCCGCCTGCGACGCTTCCCGCCTCAACACGAGATCGTCGAAGCCCTTGACCGCCCACGCCGAATCGTCAAAGTCCTTCGCCGCCCACGCAGGGTCGTCGCCCATGCGATAGAGCCATATGTCATTGTCCAACCACGCATTACCATTCTGCAAATTCGCCGCAGTCAGCTTGAATAACTTGGGTGCGTCCGCCGCGCGAAGCGACTGTGAAACGGAGAGCAGCAGGAGTACGAGTAGAGCTAATGAGCGTCTCAGATGGCGGGGCGACGTGGCGGCATGAAGTTTCATATCATGTCACGAGACGAGGCGACAGCCTCCTTTGCGCCTCCGGCGTTTTTCGGTTAACTTTGTTTCTACCCAATAATAAACTTTCCGCGAAATGACGCCGGAGGCGCAAAGGAAGAAGTTTGCTTTCAAGAGTCTTGGCTGTCTGTGCGATGGGGCGGCCGTTGTACTTGATGATTACTGGGACTTTTGAACTGCCTTGTTCAACTTCTCGCTGCTCTTCTTGACCTGACCGCTTAACTCGATAATCTCTTCGAGGTCGCGTCGCGCTTTCGCAGACAGTCGAGCATCAACCACGTTGGCTTCTTTGAAGACGGGATTATGCGCGAATCCGGCGATCAACTTGCCGAGAGTCGTCAGCGACGACCTCAACTGCTCCGGCACTGCCTCGGCCTCCGTCTTGGGGTGTTTTGTTTCTCCCTCCGGCGCGGCGGGCAGCGCCAGCGTGAACTTGAGACGTTCGGCGCGCTTTTTTATCTCGGACGCCGACTTGGCGACGAACTTCAAATTAAGCTCGTCGGGGCGCGAAGCTGCCAGCACCAATTCGTTGTTGACGACCTGAAGCCGCATGAAGTCATCCGCGATTTGTGCGAATGAAGCACGCGGAGCCTGCCGCCGGTCGCGGCTGCCGTTGAGAGATTCTTCCGTCTCTCTGAGCATCATCTCGCGCTCTAACTCGCTCCGAGCCGGATCAACCCGTGCGGGGTCGCTTCGCGCGCCCCTAGCCGATGTCATCCGGCTGGAAGGTGCGCCTCCCGGCTGGGCACTGGCGTCGAGAGAAAGCAACGACGCGAGCATGAGCGCCGCGCTTGACTGCACGAAAATTTTGATTGTCAGGTTCATCTCATGCACCCTCTTTCCTCTCGCGGCGTCCATAGGGTCGCGCAATCAACATGCAAATTCAGAAGAAAATGAGACAGATGACAGAACTAAGACGGCTCATGTGCTTAATCATCCAGACCATTACACATGAAACCTGAAAGAACAGCAAACATTATATCCGGGGCAAGGTCTAAATCATCATATTGAAACTAACACCCGCACCGCTAATAACTTCTTCTCGAACAGAAGCGCGCACAAGCGACCCGAAAGAACTTATCATCGTTTCGGCGGCGTCTTGAATGTCCCCGTCTATCTTCCCAAAGTCTATAACGGGCGCGACAAAACATTCTTCCTGTTCTCTTACGAACGCCGTCGGCACGGCGAACGGGACGCAGAACGATTTCTTCTCGAATCAGAACCGCGTGTAGAATTACAGGGCGTGGACTATGTCGGCGACATCACGCAGTTCGAGTAAGGAGTTCAATGAAGATTTGGCGATTATCGCCTATGCCGTGAGCCACTCTGATCTGCCGAAGATCAATCACACGCCGATGAATCGTTGGCGAGCCGGAGGATTTGCAGAGGACTGTGCTCTGGCTGCTCTCTTAGGCTTCGGCGTTCGTGACGGGCATCGTCGTGCCGTTGGACGGCGGCTTTTCCGCCTTCGGCGGTGTGTAGCGCATTTTGGTCGAGAGTCTCAAAGGAGAAAGTATGGTCATAGTCTTGATGGGGGTGACCGGCTCCGGCAAGACCACCGTCGGACGCCAACTTTCAGCGGAACTCGGTTGGAAATATTATGACGCGGACGACTTTCATCCCCTCGCCAATGTCGAAAAGATGAGAGCCGGTATCCCGCTCGACGACGCCGACCGCATCCCTTGGCTCGAAATTCTGCGCAACCTGATGATCGAATGTCACAGGCGCGGCGAGAACGCCGTCCTCGCCTGTTCGGCTTTGAAAAACAGCTATCGAGAATATCTGCTGGTTGATGAAAACGTCAGGCTGATTCACCTGAAGGGCGACTATAAACTCATTCAAAAAAGATTGACCGCGCGCCGCCACCATTTTATGAACCCTGCCCTGCTCGACAGCCAGTTCGCCACACTGGAAGAGCCTGAACAATCTGTGCAGATAGATATCTCCGCGAATCCCGCCGAGATCGTGAAGACCATCAGAGAACATCTCAACATCTAGCTTTCTTTGCGCCTCCAGCGTCTTTTGGAATGTGGCGGGTGAACTTCAACGGCATGCGTGCCGCTCGCAAGTCCGAAAAGAGCGCAGGCCGTATCTTCAACCTATTTTGATGGGCGCAGCCGTCGCGCGGCTCATGCCGTTGGCCTGAATTGTGTAATATGTTGGGAGAGCAGTCCGAGGATAAAAATCAACGCGGCGGAGCGATGCAGCAGGCGGCGCATAAATCTTTCATCCAAGGTTTTTTAACTGTCTGAACGAGTTGAGTTGATAATAGCGGAAATGAATTTGCGGCGCGTCGTTGACAATCGCGCGTAGTTAACGAAGGAGCATAATTGATGGGGAGAAAGCTGGCTGAGAATCAATATCCGGTTCACAACTTGATTAAAAAGCGTTGGAGTCCCAGAGCCTTCTCGGCTCGGATGGTCGAGTCTGAAAAGCTGCTGAGCATGTGCGAGGCCGCACGGTGGGCTGCTTCCTGCTTTAACGAGCAGCCGTGGAGTTTCATCGTCGCCACGAAGGAGAATCCAGAGGACTACCATCGTCTGCTCAATTGCCTCGTCGAATTCAATGCCCTGTGGGCGCAGCACGCTCCGGTGCTCATGCTCTCGGTTGCCAAACTCAATTTTGACAAGGGCGGCGATCCGAACCGGCACGCCCTGTATGATGTCGGGCAGGCGAGCGCAAATCTGGCGCTTCAGGCGACGGCGCTGGGGTTGGTCACGCATCAGATGGCCGGATTTGATATCAAGAAGGCGCGCAAGGCGTTCTCGATTCCGAAGAGTCACGAGCCGGTGGCCGTCATTGCCCTAGGATATGCAGGGAATCCCAAAGCCCTGCCCGAAAATTTAAGAGAGCGGGAAACGGCTCCGCGCACGCGCCGACAACTTGTGGAAATTGTTTTTACAGGAAGTTGGGGGCAGCCCTTGCCTCTGTTGCTCGATAAAGATATATCAATACCGACTGAGTAAAATGAATAACAAGGAAGGATTCCGAAGGGGGTTTGAAGATGACGGCGAGCGAACGTCCAGTAGCCATCTATTACGAGCATCAGGATTGGTTCCGACCGCTCTTCGCGGAGTTAGACCGGCGTGGCACATCATACGTGCGGCTCGATGCCAGTTGCCACCGTTACGATGTTGGCTCGCAAGAGAGAGTGTACGCGCTGCTCATGAACCGGATGAGCGCCTCCGCATACTTGCGCGATCACGGGAATGCGATTTTCTATACACGCAATTACCTCGCACATCTCGAACGCACAGGCACGCGAGTGATTAACGGCAGCGAGGCTTTTGCCATCGAAACATCTAAGGCGTTGCAACTTTCACTGTTGAATTCTCTGGGGCTGCCCTTTCCGCGAACGCGTGTGATTAACTGCGCGGCGGAAGCCGCCGCAGCCGCACGCGAGTTGAGCTTCCCCGTCGTCTTCAAGCCCAATATCGGCGGCAGAGGCGCGGGGATTGTGCGCTATGATTCTCTCGAATCGCTCATGAGCGCAGTTGAAGGGGGAAGCCTCGATCTGGGCATTGATAGCACCGCGCTGATTCAGGAATACATCCCCGCGCGCGGCGGGCACATCAACAGAGTCGAGACGCTCGGCGGCAAATTCCTGTATGCGATGAAGGTGTTCACGACGGGCGAGAGCTTCAATCTGTGCCCGGCGGAGATTTGCCAGATTGAGAGCGGCGCGCTTGTCTTGGGTGAGATGTGTATCGCCGACGCGCCGAAAGCCGGCCTTCAGGTTGAAGCCTACACGCCGCCCGCAGAGATTATCGAAGCCGTCGAACGAATCTTCGCCGCCGCACACATAGACGTGGGCGGAATCGAATATCTGATTGATGACCGCACGGGCGAGTTTATGTTTTATGACATCAACGCGCTTTCCAATTTCGTCGCAGATGCCCCGCGCGTGGTCGGCTTCGACCCGCACGCACGGCTGGTTGATTATTTAGAAGAGGAGGCGAGAAGGTGCGCTACGGATACTGGCTCCCGGTTTTTGGTGGTTGGCTGAGAAATATTGAACAGGAAGGGATGGAAGCGAATTGGGATTACGTCAGCCGACTCGCACGCCGCAGCGAAGAGATCGGCTACGACCTGACGCTCATCGCCGAACTGAACCTCAACGACATTAAAGGCGCTGACGCTCCCTCGCTCGACGCATGGTCAACGGCAGCGGCGCTCGCAGCGGTCACCAACCGGCTTGAATTGATGGTTGCCGTGCGCCCGACTTTCCATAACCCTGCGCTGCTCGCCAAGCAGGCAGCGAATATTGACCACATCGGCGGCGGCGGTCGCCTGTCGCTCAACGTCGTCTCGTCGTGGTGGGCTGATGAAGCGAAGAAATACGGAGTGCATTTCGAGCAACATGATGATCGCTATGCGCGGACGGCAGAGTGGCTCGACGTGGTTGACCGTGCGTGGAAGGAAGACCATTTTTCCTATGACGGGAAATACTACCGCGTCGAAGATACTGTTCTTCAGCCGAAGCCGCTTTCAAAACCGCGCCCGGTGATTTATGCGGGCGGCGAGTCGGAAGCCGCCAAAGACTTGATCGCCGCGAAGTGTGACGCTTACGTGATGCATGGCGACCCGCCGGAGCGTGTGCGCGTGAAGATTGCGGACATGTCCGAGCGGCGCGCACGGCTCGGCCTCCCGCCTTTGAAATTTGGCGTCGCCGCCTACACGATTGTCCGCGAGACCGAAGCGGCGGCGCGCGAGGAACTGGCGCGCATCGTTGATGTCAAGCAATCGGCGGCGGGCTATGAGAACTACCAGCAATGGCTCGCGGGCACGAGACTCGAACAACAGGTTTCTCTGGAAGACTACTCGGTATCAAATCGGGGACTGCGCTCAGGATTGGTCGGGACGCCTGCACAGGTGTTGGAGCGCGTGACGGCATTTGAGGCGGTCGGAGTCGACCTGTTACTTCTTCAATGCAGCCCGCAATTTGAAGAGATGGAGCGTTTCGCCGAAACCGTGATTAGGCAGCATCCGACGCTTGCGGCAAAGGTCTAAATCTATTTTCAAAATTGTCTTCTTCGCGTCTTTGCGTGAAACTTTTAGTTTTGAGAAGAAAGAAGTTTCACGCAAAGACGCGAAGAAGACAAAAAGCTGAATGATTGAAGATGTCGCTTTTATCTATCTGCGTAGGTAGCCGCTGGCGACCAACAATTCGGCGTTTAAGATGGCCGCGCCCGCCGCGCCGCGAATTGTGTTATGACTGAGCGCAACGAAACGATAGTCGAGGACTTTATCGGGCAAGATGCGACCGACTGTCGCGCTCATGCCGTGCCCGGCGTCGCGGTCGAGACGCGGTTGCGGGCGATCAACTTCGTCGCGGACGATGAGCGGGCGCTCCGGCGCGGAGTGTAGGCGTAACTCCTGTGGTAGAGAAGTAAACGAAGCCAAAGCCTCTCGCACCTCTTCAAGCGACGCACGTTCTTTCAATTTCACGCGTACCGCAGCCATATGCCCGTCGACGACATTAACGCGGTTGCACTGTGCGCTGATGCGGATGTCTGCATGCCTTATCTGCCCCTCGTTAATCCTTCCCAGAATCTTCAAGGTTTCGGTCTCAACTTTCTCTTCTTCATTTGCGACGTAGGGTAGAACGTTGTCCACCAAGTCGAGCGAAGCCACGCCGGGATAGCCCGCGCCGGAGAGCGCCTGCATCGTCGTGACGACGACCGCCTCGATACCAAAGCGCGCATGCAAAGGCGCGAGCGCGAGCGCGAAGGTGATGGTCGAGCAGTTCGGGTTGGTTACAATGAAGCCGCCGCGTGCGCCGCCAACTTTACGCTGACGGTCAATTAAAGCCAGATGTTCGTGGTTAATCTCGGGAATCAAGAGCGGCACATCCTCGTCCATCCGGTAGGCGGACGAGTTGCTGATGACAGGATAACCCGCGCGCACGAACGCGCCTTCGACTTCACGCGCCATATCACCCGGCAGGCTTGAAAAGACGAGGTCGCAATCGAGCGGCGGCTGCGGCGCGCTGACGTTCAAAGCGCTCACGCTCTGCGGCATGTCGCCCGGCAGACGCCACACGCACGCTTCCGCGTAAGTCTTCCCGCGCGAGCGTTCAGACGCCGCCAGCGCCGTCACTTCAAACTGCGGATGCCCTTCCAGCAATTGCACGAAACGCTGCCCGACCATGCCCGTCGCACCCAGTATGCCGATACGAATTTCCCCGCTCATTGCTCTACTCCTCAGAAACCGTACTCAGTGGGGCGAATTATAACGTTTCCCAATTACGTGTAAAGCATGTATGTTTTCCGCGCCTCCGGGGCTACAGACTTCAAGGTGTCTCGCTGGCCTACTGCTTTTGATTCAAAGCGACGCCCATGCGGCGCACGCCTTCTTCGAGCGTCTCCGGCTCGCCGCAAAAAGAGACGCGCAGGAAGCCTTCGCTCTCCGCGCCGAACGCCGCGCCGGGCACGGTGATGACGCCGTGTTCAAGCAACGCCTCGGCGACCGTCATTGAATTGCCGTGAGCCAGCACGTCAACCATCACGTAGAAAGCGCCGTCGGGCGCAACCGCGCGTAATCCAAGCTCACGAGACAAGAGCATCAACAGGTGATCGCGGCGAGCGTGAAAGGTTTGCCTGATTTGTGCGCGTGCTGCGCGTGCTTCTTCTGTCCACGCGGCGAGCGCGGCCTTTTGCGAGATGGTGGAAGCGCAAGTCGTCACGTAGCCGTGCAAAACAAGCGCGCTCCTTATCACCTCCGCTTCTCCGCATAACCAGCCGAGCCGCCAGCCCGTCATACTCATGGATTTCGACAGACCGCTGATGACGAGCGTGCGCGCGTAATATTCCGAGATGGAGGCCGGCCGCTCAGGCGTGTAGTACAACTCACGATAAATCTCATCGCTGATGACATAGACGCCAGTGCCTTCGAGCGCCCCAGCCAGCGCGCGCAGGTCTTCTTTCGACAGGACACGCCCGGTCGGGTTCGACGGGCTGATACAGACGGCGACTTTCGTGCGCGGCGTAATTCGTCGTCGAAAATCTTCGGGGTCGAATTTGAATTGAGTCGCGGCAGGCAACTTGTAAAAGACAGGCACGCCGCCCGCCATCTGCACAATCGTCGGGTAGGCGACAAAGCCGGGATCGGGCAGCAGCACTTCGTCGCCCTCGTTGACCAGCGTCAACAGCGTCAGGTATAGAGCCTCCTGCGAACCCGCCGTGATGATGACGCGTTCACTATGCCCTTCGAGAAATTCGTAATCGGCGGCGACGCGTGCGCGCAGAGCCTCCAGCCCGGCGTGCGCCGTATAACCGTTCTGCTCTTCGATTGAGACGCGCGCGGCTTCGCGCCTGATGACTTCAGGCGTCAACAAGTCCGGCTCGCCCAAGCCCAGATTGATGCTGCCCGGACGCGCACGGTCGAAGATTTGCCGGATCATGCTCTTGCGGATGCCGCGCAGACGCGCCGCTGGCTGAAACTCACTCAACGCAAAAAATCCTCCAACTGCGCGGCGCGATCAGTTCTTTCGTCGCGGTACTTCACAATCACAGGCGCGTAGAGCGACAAATTCCACTCGCTCCCCTTTTCAGTCGTCACGGCGCGCGCGCCGGGTACGACGACCGCCCCCGCCGGAATCTCCAACGGCGTCCCTTCCGTGCGCCTGTAAACTTGTTCGCGCACCAAATCATAGACGGGCGTCGCTCCGGTCAGAATCGTTCCCGGCGCGAGCACCGCGCGCTCGCGCACGATTGTGCCCTCATAGACGCCGCAGTTGCCGCCGACGAGCGCATCGTCTTCGATGATGACAGGCATCGCGCCGATTGGCTCCAACACGCCGCCGACCTGCGCGGCTGCCGACAGGTGCACGCGCTTGCCGATTTGCGCGCATGAACCGACGAGCGCATGGCTGTCAATCATCGTGCCCTCTCCGACGTACGCGCCGACGTTGACATACATCGGCGGCATGCAGACCACGCCCGGCGCAAGATAGGCTCCGTCGCGCACGCTCGATCCGCCCGGCACGATGCGCACGCGTTCCGCGAGACGCGTCGGGCGCACAGGGTATGTACTTTTGTCGAAGAAGACGAGCCTTCCATCAACCGTAGACATGTCAATCAACTCGCCCATGCGAAAGCCGAGCAGGATGCCCTGCTTGACCCACGCGTTCGCGCGCCACACCCCGTCAGCATTTTTCTCAGCAGCACGCACCGCACCGCGATTGAGCGCTTCTTTGAACTCGTCGAACAACTCGAAGTCTTCGTTGGAAAACTCCTCATGCTTCTGCCGCGCGGCCAGCGATTCGATTCGTTCACGCAGCGACATGAATCGTTTCCTTCAATAATCCGAGTTCCGCCAGCACCTCTCGCAGATGCGCGCGTGTCTTCTCCTCGACCGGCACGAGCGGCAGGCGAAACTCTTCTTCCAGCAAGTTCATCAATCCCAGCGCTGCCTTCACAGGCCCCGGACTCGATTCGATGAAGTTTGCCTCCATCAACGGCAGCAAGCGATAGTGCAACTCGCGCGCCTCATTCCACTCGCCCGCGAGCGCCGACTCAACCAACCGCGCCATCAATTCCGGCGTCTCGTTCGACGCGACGGAAACCAAACCGTCTGCGCCGAGCGCGATTAATGAAAGCGTGAGGGCATCATCGCCTGAGAGCACGCGGAAGTTCGCGGGACGCTCGCGCATGATCGCCATAATCTGCGCGAGATTGCCCGACGCCTCTTTCGTCGCCACGATGTTCTCCATGTCGCGCGCGAGCCGGATGGTCGTCTCCGCCGAGATGTTTGAAGACGTGCGACCGGGAACGTTGTAGATAATTACCGGCAACCCTTCAACAGCTTCGGCAACAGCGCGGAAGTGTGTGTAGAGACCCTTCTGCGTCGGCTTGTTGTAGTAGGGTGCGACGGAGAGCACGGCATCAGCGCCGAGCGCGCGGGCTGTGCGCGAATATTCAATCGCGGCGGCGGTCGAATTGCTGCCCGTCCCTGCGATGACCCGCGCACGCCCTCGCGCCGCTTCAATGGTTGTTTTGATAACAAATTGGTCTTCTTCTTCGGACATCGTTGCGCTCTCGCCGGTCGTCCCGCACGGCACGAGCAGGCGCACGCCGCCCTTAATTTGTCGCTCGACCAGAGCGCGCAAACATTCCGTATCAATTGCGCCGTCCGCTTTGAAGGGTGTCACCAACGCCGTCGCGCAACCGCGCAGCCATTCAATGTTCAGCGTCATCGCCTTCTCTCCTCCTCTTCTTTTAACATCTCGTCAATCATCTCGGAAAATTCATACACGCCCTGTCGCCCGGTAATCCATTGAGCTGCGAGCAACGCGCCCGCCGCAAAACCTTCGCGCGAACGCGCCGTGTGTGTCACCAAGACCTGATCCGCGAACGAATCAAACCCGACGCGGTGAGTGCCCGGAATGTGACCGGCGCGTGTGCACGCAATTGGAATGTCTGAATCGTACAGGGCGGCAAGTTGGTCGCGCAGGACGAGCGCCGTGCCCGAAGGTGCGTCGCGCTTGCGCGCGTGATGCGCCTCTTCGATGAAGGGCGCGTAAGTTTCAAAGTTGCTGAATAGTTCGGCAGCGCGTGCCACGACACGGTAAAAGAGATTGACGCCGACCGAGAAATTCGCGCCATAAACGAGCGAGCCGCGTTGTTCCGCGATCAAGCGTCGGACTTCCGGTTCGCGCTCGCGCCAGCCCGTCGTGCCGACCACGACGGGCACTCCTGCGCGCGCGCAGTCCGCCACGTTTGCGAGCACTGCATCAGCCACGGAGAAATCAATGGCGACATCGAGACCATGTAAGCGCGTCTCCAATTCCCCGGCGCGGCGCTGTGCGTCGCGCGACGTGACGGCGAGTGCGACTTCATGCCCTGCGGCGCGAGCGCGCGTCGAGACCAGTTGATTCATCGCGCCATGTCCCAACAGAGCTATTTTCATCTTCCCGCTCCATCCGTTGCACCAACCTCGATAACTTGTCGAGGTTGTCGCCGTGTGGGTTCAAGCGCGAGCAGTTCGCACACCAGACGCGCGTAGAGTTCGACGGCGCGCGTCAGTTCTCTCTTGGAAATTCGTTCACGCACGCTATGCGCATCGAGAATCGAGCCGGGGCCGAGCAGCAGCGGCGTGCCCCAGCTTTTGAGATACGGAATGTCTGTGGTGAAACGCACGACACACTGCTCGAAGCCGTCCACTTCGAGCAGGCGCATTGGTTCGGAAGTCGAGAGATATTCAATCCGCGCACGCCCTGCGACGATGCCCTCTAACATCTTCTTGATGTGCGAAGAACTTGTTACTAAACGAAAATGCAGGACAGCAGCAGCCTGCGCCGGGATAACGTTCGACCGTGTGCCGCCCGCGAGCGTGCCGACGTTACAGGTCGTCGCACCAAAAAACTCGTCACGAGGCCAGACGGCGGCGCGAATAGCTGCCAGCACGTCGAGCAGTTTTTCAATCGCCGATTCGCCGCGCTCAGGATAAGCAGAGTGTGCCGCGCGCCCGCTGGCTTCGATTCGCACGCGGAGCGATCCCTTCGAGCCTATGGCGAGCAGGTTATCTGTGGGTTCGCCGTTAATCAGATAACGGCACACAGGGGCGACGGTGTGAGCGTCGGCAGCGCGCGCGCCGAGGCTTCGAACTTCTTCGTCTACGGTGAAGAGCAGTCCGATTTGTTCGACGCCCCCGGCGCGCAATTGTTCGGCGGCGGCCAACTGCGCAGCAATGATGCCTTTCGCATCACACGCCCCGCGCCCATAGATAAATTCTTCATCTTCGCTCGCAGAGATATGTGGCGGCACAGTGTCGAGATGAGTCGAGAGCACGACGAGGGGCGGCACACCCGTCAACGCCAGCACGTTCGAGCGCCCGGCAGCGACCTCCTGCAACTCAACTTTGTAATTTAGTCTTTCGAGATGACCGGCCAGAAAGCGTGCGAGAGCGCCTTCATCGCCGCTCAATGACGGAATGTCTATCAGTTGTCTCGTGAAAGCGAAGATGTCCATCTCTCTCCGGTCATGCAAGCCGCTATGCCATAGACGCTCGTGCACTCAAAAAGCAAAAAGGTCGGTCGTGAGTAGCCACGACCGACCTTCAACAAATAATTGCGCCGCGCGCCGTTCAATAGGCGCGTTGCGAATAGATGTGTCGTAGCTCTCCACCGTTTGTCCGGTGACAGTCCTGCGGATTTAGCCGCAGCGACCAACCTGACCGGCGGTGAAGGCCAACCGGACAAGTTTCGGCGACCCACCCCTTTCAACGTCTTATCAACGAACCTTCACGTTCTCCGATCCGCTTAATCATGGGGGTCGCGCCTCTACCAAATGTTTCTAAAGATCATTCTCTCCGAGGTTGCAAACCTTAACGATTGGGATACGTTGTTGTCAAGTCAGACTAACGAAAGTTACAAAGCAATATTCTGAGCGTTCTTCTACCTTTACGTCTTGGCGTGAAACTTATTCTCACGCCAAGACGCTAAAGAGGCTAAGAGGAAAGGATGGTCAGTTCTCGATTGCTCAAAGCAAAACTTCGAGCCTGTTAATTTGCTCCTGCTGCCGTATCCACGCGCCCCGCCATGGTCTTTCTCAATAACATGACAACGATAAACAGCGGCGCGAAGATCGCCAGTTCAAGGGCAACAGCTTTGAGAATTTCCGACGGCGGTAATTTCGATGGAACCTCTGAAAGTCCACACCATCCAAGCATCAATCTCTCGCGCGAAAAAGGCCATAACATCTCAACGCCGCCGCCCTCTCTGGTGGTCGCATAATCCAGAACAGCGTGTGAGGCGTAAGCCAGCCCGTAGGCGACAGCTTTTCTCCTTCGTTGCCTCCCGAGTGATATACCGAAAATCAAACAGACGAGAAAAGAGAAGACGATTGAATGAGTGAAGCCCCTATGCCATGCTCTGGAATGCAAAGCCAACACCAGCAGAAAATCGGAGTCGGCTGCATTAGCTAAAAGAGCGCCGATAAAAAGAGGTAGAGCGGTGCGTCTGGCGGGCAGCTGTGGATATAAAGCTGCGACGATGCTTGCGCCCAACAGGCCGTGTGCAACAGGCAGAGGCATAATTAACCATACACCCGCTTTCTTTGATTAATCCGGCGATGTCCATAGAACTGAGAGAGCCAAACATTAACAGAATTTGATAGCCGCCATTCTGTTATGTGCGCGCCCGAACTTTTGCAAGAGGTCTAAGTTGAAGAATCTGAAAGCTCCGGGCGTCCGATAAAATCGGATTCGACGCAGGTTTGAGCTAAGGTTATTATGAACATGGGTGGCGTTATCGGACTCCGGTATCGCTGTCACGAAATGGCGTTCGGCGCTTGCTACCTATAGGAATTATGCAGAGAATATGGCTGGAGGAATTTATATGATTCAGACTGTTGAAGCAGTCATAGATGAAAATGGCAAGGTTCACTTGTTGGAATCTGTTAACTTGACCGAAGCGCGGCGTGCTCTCGTCACCATTCTAGAAGAAGAGCCTGCAACAGAAATATCTGAAACGGCTTTGCTGAGCGAGCAGGCTCTCGCGGAAGATTGGAACCGACATGAGGAGGATGAGGCGTGGTCACACCTTCAGCAGGTTCCATAATTCTTGTGCCTTTTCCATTTTCTGATTTATCTCAATCAAAGTTGCGCCCGGCTGTGGTGTTGGCTGATGGCGCTAGAGGCGATTGGATTCTGTGCCAGATCACCAGCAAAGCTTATTCTGACCCGCAAGCGATCGAACTCACCAATGCTAGTTTTGCTAAAGGCTCGCTTCATGTGGTGAGTTATGCGCGTCCTAGCAAGCTCTTTACAGCTAATCAAAGTCTGATGGTCAAGCAGGTCGGTTTATTAACGGACGATACTTTGAAGCGCGTGATAGATGCTGTTATTGAATTGCTGCTCAAGGGTCTCAAATCGTAAGAATCTCTCTAAACTTGAGAGCGTCTAATGAAACTTTATGGACGGAGATTGAGTGTGGGGTTGCTACATGGAGTATGTACCGCTGAGTAGCTCGACTTCTCCCTGTTGCGGAGTCTCCGGCGTGATCATTCCATGACCATATTCATCGCTGATCAGTTTGGCGGCGGCCTGAGCCGGAACCGGCTTTGAGAAAAGATAGCCCTGCCCTAATTTGCACTGGAATAGTTTGAGCTTATCCCACTGCTCGTTGGTTTCAATTCCTTCCGCCACGACATCCATCTTCAGTTTTGCTGCCAGCGTGATAATCGTCTCGACGATGCCCATGCTTTCCTCATCAATTGACATTCTGCCGACAAACGACTTGTCAATCTTCAGGATGTTGACGGGGAAGCGGTGCAAGTAACTGAGGCTGGAATAGCCTGTGCCGAAGTCGTCTATGCTCAACTGGACATTGAGCGACCTGAGTTGCCTGAGCATGGCCGTCGCGGACTCGGCGTCCTCCATCACCATGCTTTCCGTGATTTCTAATCTCAGACAGCGTGCGTCGAGGCCGGTTTGATAGAGGATTTGTTTGACCTGTCCGACCAAGTCGGGCTGCTTGAACTGTTTGCCGGAAAGATTGACGCTAATGGTCAGAGGCGTGGCGGAGGGGAAAATTAATTGCCACTCGCGCACCTGACGACAGGCTTCGTGCAAGACCCATTGACCAATCGGGATAATCAACTCCGTGTCTTCCGCGACAGGGATAAAGTCTGCCGGTGAGACCAGCCCTTGGACGGGATGTTGCCAGCGAATAAGCGCCTCGAAACCTGAGATGCTGCCCGCGTCGAGGTTCATAATCGGTTGGTAGTAGACTTGGAATTCATTGCGCTCAAGCGCGTGGCGCAGATCGCTCTCTAATTGCAAGCGTGAGATAGCACGCGCGTGCATCACCTTATCGAATACCTCACAGCGCCCTTTGCCCTGTTCCTTGGCACGATACATGGCCGTATCCGCGTCGCGCAAAATTTCCTCGGAATTACTGTACCCGATGCTTGAGAGCGCAATGCCGATGCTGGTGCTCGTAAATACGTCGTAGCCGCAGAGCTTAAACGGTAATTCGATTTCCCGCAGGATGCGCTCGGTGACCAGCAGCGCATCCCCTGAATTCTTGATGCCGTTAAGGAGGATGGCGAACTCATCACCGCCGAAGCGCGACACTGTATCCTCCGGGCGGACACAGTGCGTCAGACGACCGGCGACCGCTTTGAGAAGTTGGTCGCCGACCACATGACCGAGACTATCGTTAATATTTTTGAAGCGATCTATGTCCAGAAAGAGCACCCCGAACAAGTGATCCTGACGCTGCTTGGCTCGACTAACGGCGAGTTGCAGATGGTCTGTAAACAATGCACGGTTGGGCAGCCCGGTTAATGAATCGTAGAAGGCCGCCTGATGAAGTTGTTCCTCGGCCTGCTTGCGCTCTGTGATGTCCTGCGCCTGCAAAATAAAGTGTATCGGCCTACCCTGCTCGTTGAGGACGCTCGACGCACTGACCGTCGCCCACACTATATGACCGTCTTTGTGAATGTAGCGTTTCTCTCTCGTGCTGGTGACGAGGCTGCCTTCTAACATCTGGTACAGGTCTGCGAGGTTGCTGCCGAGGTCGTCAGGATGTGTGATGGATTGAAAATTCGTCTGGAGCAGTTCCGGCTCGCTATATCCCACCAGCTTGCGGAGCGAGCGGTTGACGCTCAGCCAGCGCCCGTCAGTTCCGACCAGAGCCATACCGACGGCAGCATAGTCAAACGCACTGCGGAAGTGCTCTTCGCTCTGCCTGAGCGCCTGACTGACGACTTTCTGCTCTTCGGCGTGGCGTTCGGCCTGCTCTGCCTGTGCAATCGTGGCGTAGAGTTGTTTCCGATAGGACTGGTACGTGAAATAGATGATGGAGATGATCGGAAGCATCGCCATAAAAGCGTAAAAGCCATTGCCGTGGATGAGCTTGGCAGTCACGCCAGCCGCCCAAGCTCCCGCGAAGTATGAGACTGAAGTCCAGAGGAAGTGGGTTTTCCACGTCTCAAGGAAAGGCAGGTTGAGCTTAAAGGCTTCGCGCCGTGCGGCGAGGCTGGTGTTGACCAGATATTGGACGCAACCGATGAAACAAATTGCCGCCACGAAGTTGCCGGAGAGAGGCCCCTCGCCCAATTCGACAATCGGCCCGAAAATAGAACTCGCGACGCTGGCCGTCAGAAATGTCGAGACGGCGAGCAGTGCTGCATTAAAAAGTCTGGTCGTCCACAGTTTTGTAAACCGGACAGATGAACAGAGCGCCTCGGCGGAGGCCAATAGCACTGCGACCTCGACTCCGTAAAGCAACAATGCGAGGAAGATGAAGCTATCGGAGATTGTAATCTGGCTTTTATGGCTTGAAAATTCAATGCCTATCCGCGACCCGAGACAGAGCGTCACCGCCGCCAAGATCAGAAAAGGAACGTCAATTTGCGCTAGGGTGATTCGGAAAAGGCAGAATATGCATACAACTGCACCAACCGCAGTCACGAGCCGCATGAAGGTCTGGTTGTAGTTTTGTCTATTCACAGGATTGCTCTTCTCTCAGACGCGCTGTTCTCAGATGCGCTATCTCTCAGGCGCGCTGTCTCAGGTGCTCGATATTGGACGGGTTTCTGATTGCCGGTACGGGATAGAATGCTGAAGGCGGGACTCGACAGCCCACAGCCATTTAGCGAATAGCGTGCCAATCAGTCGTCCAATGAAGATTAGAGAATTTGCCCGAAAAATAAGTAGGTGAGGAAAAGCCCGGCCGCCGCTGACCGGTCAATATGATGACGGCAACTGTCAAAGCGACCAGTTGCCATCATCTTGACAGCTTAGGGAGAGAGAGACTTGATTAGTGGTGAAGGACTTTGTGCTTACAAATAGACCTTGTCATACCTGCCGCGCAGGATGCCTCCGGCTTTTTCATAGAAAGTCTGCGCCGCGTGATTATCAACATTTACGAACCCGCAGAAGGAGGGCGCTCTGGCAAGCAGGATATGTTTCAAAGCTGTCCAGCAAAGCCGTCCGTAGCCTTTGTGACGATACTCAGGCTTGACCCACAGCCCCTCAAGATAAGCCGTCTCCGGCGTCTCTGAAACAACGTCAGCTTTGAAGATTAGCTCCCCTCCCCTGATGACAGCCCACGCCTTTCCCTGTGCGATACGCAGGGCGCAACGCTGACGAAATCCCACGGAATCCGTGTCCAGCGGGTTGATGCCTGTCTCTTCCAAGACCATCTCAGCGTGTGCCGCGACCATCTCATCTAAGTCGTCGAGCGTCGCCTGTCGAAGCCCTTCGATACCTTCCCACGCTTTGTCAGGCTGTGTGAATTCATATAACAATGCGTGACAGACCAGGCGCGGCGCGGCGTTTTTTGATGAATAGTTGCTCCAGAACACTTTTAGCTTTTCGACTTCGCCCATGACCATCTGTACGGACGGGCATTGCCGTGCCAGTTTCGTAAAAGCTAGAAGTGCGGCCTCTGTGCGCGTCTCGAACATTGTGGCACGACCAATCAGTGCGACCCCTTCAAGCGCGCCTTCAGCGTTCCTGCATCCGTAGAACGTGCCGCGTCGCGCGGAACTCTCGACGCCATGTTCGCGTAGCCAGCCAGCCAGAATAACCGTGTGAACAGGACGCTCGGCGAGAAAGGCGAGCGCTTCCTGCTGATCCGCTTCGGTCAGAGGCTCAACCTGCACGGAGAGACTTGCTTCCGTCGAGCGTTGGCCGTGAGAGAGAAGTGTCTGTAGTGGCGATGTGATTAACAAGTTAATTCTCCTCTCTGCTCAGTGCATGCAGGCTGTGTTGTCCCCGTAAACGAGTACGGCGGTCTGCGCGGTGGTTGAATCGGAAACCATCACGCCGTCGGAAACCATCACGCCGTCGGAAACCATCACGCCGTCGGAAACCATCACGCCATCTGAGACCATCACGCCGTCACCCAGCAGGAGAAAATTCGGCATGAACTCGACGCCGTTACCCAGCAACCCGCCGTCGGAAACCATCACGCCGTCGGAAACCATCACGCCGCTCGACATCATCGTTGGATCGAGCGCCATGGTGTTGAACCCCTCTGCGAAGCCGTCTCCGAGAAGCGACCCGACTGCGTAGGTCTTCTGATACTTGGTGATTAGATCTGTCCCGCTTGCGGTCGCGTGATTGAGGGTGATGCCCTGCGCCCAGTTGAAGGCTGTGCCCCCGACTGTTGACTGCGGGGCGGGAGCCTGTCCTGTCAGCAACGCCGACCCCAGCGCGGTCGTAGCGGTCAGGTCTGTGCGGACGAGCTTGGCGAGGCGCACCGCGCCCTCGACGTTCACCATGCCCGCGCCCTGCTCGAAGGCGTTGAAGCCTGCGAGCGGCTGCGACGAATACATCAGAATCATCTTCAAAAGGTTCGGCGTCAGCTTCGGATTGGCCTGCAAGAGAAGCGCCGCCGCACCGGCGACAATCGGAGACGCCACGGACGAACCGTTGAGATACATCTGCTTCAAGTTGCCGGTGGGATACACGTTGGCGTTTAGCTCAGGGTACTGCATCACCAGCCTGTTGCTCGCAGACTCCGCGTAAATAACTTTGTTGCCGACGGCGACGAGGTCTGGTTTGACCAAATTGTCGTAGTGTTTGGTTCCGACGGAATCTGTCCAGTAGCTACGGGTCGGGCCGCGTGAACTGTATGTCGTCACGGTGTCGTCCGCCCGCGAGTCGGTTCCGTAGCCGTTGGCAGCGCCGACCGTGATGGCTGAAGGCTCGTTGCCCGGCGAGTGGATTTGACCGTACACCTTCCGCCCATACTGATCCTTGCCATTATTGCCAGCGGCAGCGACAACCACGATGCCCGCGTTGGCGAGTTTCCTCACGGCCAGACAAAGCGGGTCATTCTTGTAAGAGTTGAGGGCGGGCGTGCCGAGGCTCATGTTGACAACTTTGATGTTGTAAGTGGCATTGGCGCGGTTGGTATAAATCCAATCGAGCGCGCTGAGCACTTGCGAGACTTTACCTATGCCCTGAGAGTTGAGCACGCGCAGGTTGATAATTTTGGCGTTGGGCGCGATGCCTGTATATTTCCCGCTCCAAGCGTCACCGTTACCGACTGCCGCCGCCGCGACGTGCGTGCCATGCCCGTAAGGGTCTGTCGTCGTGTTGTTCTCGCCCGTAAAGTCCTTACTGAAAACAACGCGCGTTTTACCTTTGGCATCGTTGAAAGCCTTGTGCCCGACATACAAGCCTGAGTCAACGATGGCGATGCCGACGCCCGTGCCGTCCAACTGGTAACTGGTTCCGCTGGCGGTCTTCTGTGCGCGTACCTGTTCAGCCCCGGTGGTGTTCGTGATGTGACCGAGAACCTGCATCTCGCTGTCGTTATCGAGGACGGAGACTTCATCAAACGAAGCGAGTTCGGCGACCACATTGGCCGGAAGCTCCACCGCCATCGAATCGAAATTCTCGAAATTGCCTTTGAGGCGTACGCCGTTGCGCTTGAGCAGTGCGTTCAGCCTTCCCTTCGGCTTGTCGTTCAGTTGCAGGATGACCGAGACCATTTCGCCGTTGGAACGTGAAGCACGCAGGCGTGTGCGCAATTCGCGCGAAACTTTCCCGGTCGGTTGCTCCGAACTATTGAGGGACTGTTCCTGTGAAGAGACGGCGCTGGCTTTCGGGTTGTGAAAGGCTCCGAGGCAAAACGCCATAAGTAATAGCAGGGCTGTTAATCGCGTAGTGTGGGGGAATCGTTTTGACTTATTCATCTTTCTTACCCTTCGGGAACTCCCACTGCCGTGTCCCTTGCTTGGGGAGGGATTTAGGCTGGTAAGCGCATGCCAACACCCGTTTTCACAAAGATGAGGCTCTTATCGGGGAATGTGGTTTTTAATTTAAAGACCACGCTCAACGCACGTTAAGCCGCTGAACCAATAGCGAGTGGTGTGCCAAAAGCGACGAATTTGGAGAAATGTAAGTGAGCTTTAGAGTTGCGGGCAATCCATGAAAATCAAGGGAATCAAGTCTGAAAATCAGTTTGACCGATTTAAGTAAGAATGATTGAATTATCAGTCATAATGAAATTACCGCCGCGCGAGTTGATTGAGAGCGCATCAGAATTGCTAAAGAGAGTCGGATACTACGGCTCATTGATTTTTCTATGCCCTTCGAGAAAGTGAAGATATCAGAAATCGGTACGTGCCTCCGTCATACATAAGACAGGAATTTGATAAAGGTAACATGGTCTTAGACGCGACCATTAAGCGGCACGTCTGCGTTCTCGAAGGTTTCTCTTGATGCAACCATCAAAGGGCTGGATGCCGGTTGATCTGCCAATGTCGTAACTCCTCCAAGAGAACTCACCCTGAAGATTCGATACTTGACGCAGAGCGCCGCCGCCTTTCCTCAATCAACACCCTAGCGCGTGCTGCATGCGCGCGGAATTGGAGGAGACCTTCACGCGGCTGCCCGGACTCACGATTCGGTTGAGACTGAGATGCCCATGAAGATAGTCATGTGAAGCACTCCTTGAGGGATTTGTGAGAGTCTGTGAGCGGAGCCATTGGATAATGGCGGGGAGGTAAGGTCAATCTTTTTCGCCGCTATATTCCTCTTCGTCTGCCTTCTTCGCCGCATGTGTGCGGCGGAAAATAAGATAATAAAAGGGCAGCCCCGCCGCCACTACCGCGACGCCTAGCGACGCCTGCTTCGGGTTGTTGGTTCCCAGCAGGAAGAGCAACAGTGTAATCAAGAGCAAAAATATGATTGGTGTGGCGGGATAGCCGGGAGTTAGGTAATCGCCCTCCGACGGAAACCTGCGCCGCAGCACAAAGACCGCCGCAACAGTCAACGCGATGAAGATCAGGACGACGAAAATAAAGTAAGAAACTATCTGCTCGAAAGTGCCGAGCGCCACAAGCAGCGAAGCGAGTCCGGCTTGAAGGACAATGGCACGCGCAGGTGTACCGTGCTGCGCATGGAGAGAGGAAGCCATCGGGATGAATAATCCATCTCGCGCCATCGCGAAGTAGACGCGCGGGGCCGACATGATGATACCGGCGAGACTGCCGAACACTGCAACAATAACGACTGCCGAAAATATCTGGCCGCCGACTTGTCCGAAAAGCGCGTCTCCGGCCTGCGCCGCGAAAGTCTCGCCCGAACCGACGCGGTCGAGGGGGACAAGATAGATGAAGACGGCGCTGGTCAGGACATAGACGAGCGTCACGATGATGACGCCGTATGCCAAAGCCCTCGGCAGCGTGCGTGCTGGGTCGCGCACCTCGCCCGCCAGCTTGGTCACATCCCACCAACCGCCGAAGGAAAAAAAAGCTGCAACCAGCGCCCCGGCTAAAGCTCCCGACAGCGGTGTCGAGACTTCCCTCCGGGCAATCAAAGGGGAGAAGTGCCCCCAGTCGCCGAGTCGCAGCCCGAAGCCCCACAGCAAAATGAACAGGAGCAATCCGAGCTTGATAATAGTTAGCCAGCGAATAAGCCAGCCACCAAGCTTAACTCCGCGAATGTTGATTGCGGCCACCAGAATGATGGCGACGACGGCGAAGACTTTCATCCCCAACGGCGAGAGGCCGAGACCGTATGCCGCATAAGCTGCCATGCCGATAGCCAGCGCGGCGGTGATGCCGGGATCCATCACGAGGAAGGCCATCCACCCGTAAAGGAAGGCGACGGGCGGGCCGTAAGCCTCGCGTAAGTAAACATACCCGCCACCGGCTTCGGGGAAGCGCGCCGCGAGTTCGCCGTAGCAGAGCGCGCCGCATAGCGCCATCGAACCCATCACGAGCCAGACCACGAGGACGAGCACGGGTGAGTCGAGCGACTTCGCCATTCCGGCAGGCGTGAGGAAGATGCCGACGCCGACGACCTCGCCGACGACCAACGCGGTCGCCGTTGTGAGACCGAGTTGCCGCTTTAGTTCGCTTCGGTGCTGCAAGACGTGCGCCTCGGACTGTTTCAGAACGTCACCCGCGCCGCGAACTGGAAGGCGCGCGGGCCACCCGACCCGAACACGCCACCGGCGGTCGTCACAGGCCGCCCAAAGCTCGACGAACGCAGAAAGCCGGGAGTTGACGGATCATTACTGTCACGCACGAGTACGTTCGAGAAACCGGAGTAATTGACGTTCGAGACGCCGAGGATGTTCGTCACGTTGAAGAGATTGAAGACTTCGGTAATCGGCTCGATGCTCAAACGCTCCCTGATTCTGAAGACCTTCGAGACTCGCAGGTCGAAAGAGTTGAAGCTGTCATTAAATCGCGCGTCATCGCCGACGAGCGGCAGCATTTGACCGCCCACCCCACCCGCCGCGTTAAGTTGACTGATGAAAGCATTCAATTCCGCCCCCCCGTGGAAG
>CAXTRQ010000082.1:0-24910 GCA_964246705.1 uncultured Pyrinomonadaceae bacterium | reverse complement strand
GATGTCGCTGGCGGCGTCGGTCGGCGTCTGAAGGATGCGCTCAACCCTGTCGGCGTCAACCACCGTGAGATGCTGCGCGAGGTTCGGGTCGGCCTTCAGAATCTGTTCGAGTGGTGCGTAGGTGAGGGTGAACCCGAGCACACTGCGCGAGGCGACGACGGAGATGGCGTCGGCGGTCACGCCCTTCGAAAGGCCGAAGTCGAGCAAGACGACATTGCCGCGCGGGCTCAGCTTGACGTTGCTCGGCTTGATGTCGCGGTGGATGACGGGCGTGGGGGCGTGTGAAGGTATTCGAGCACGTCGAGCAACTGCTCCGTCCAGCCCATCACCTCCTCGGCGGGGAACGGCTCGCCGCGCGCGTCTAGGAGCTTCAGCAGGTCGTCGCCGTCGACGTACTCCATCACGAGGTACAGGCCGTCCCCCTCCGCGAAGTAGTCGCTGACGCGCGGCAGCCCAGGGTGCTGGAGCCCCGCCAGCGGCGGCGCCTCGCGCTTGAAGGCGCGGCGCAGACTCTCGTCGTCGGTGTGGAATGCCTCCTTAAGCGCGAACGAGTGGCCGAGTTCTTCGTGCCGCGCCTCGTAGACCGCGCCCATCCCGCCCTGGCCTATGCGCCGGATGACTCGGTAGCGATTTTGTAAGAGGATATCGTGAGAGAGCATGGTGGGCTTTTATATTACGCGAGCCGCGAAAATTCAACCCGGAAATTTCCAGAGGCACCGGTCCGAATCCCGTGCTAGGGTCGCGCCGTCAGGAGGCGCGCCGGCGGCGGAGGCGCGCGTCAGCTCGAACGCCGAGGTGAGGTTATTTAGCAGTAGTGCTGCGAATCCACCCCGGCGACAACGAAGAGGAAGAAGAGCAACAAGACCAAATTAAACGGATCGTGACCTGATCGCTCACGCTGCCGATGTAGTAGCCGATTGCCCACAATGTACCTTCTTTCCAGATGTAATTCTTTATCACGTCCAGAAATTCCTGTCTTAGCCTCCTCGACGAGATGCCCTTGAAAAGCTGAACGATCTTCGCGGGCGCGTACATGGGCGGCGCTTCCACCAGCATGTGGACGTGGTCGGGCATGACCTCCATAGTGATAATATGAATGCGATAATCGCGGGCGGTCTCTTTGAGTATTTGTTTTAGCCTTTCCGCTATCTCACCGACCAAGAAACTTCGGCGGTATTTAGGAATCCAGATGAGGTGATATTGCAGGCTGTAGCGGCAATGCGAGCCGGATCGTGTGTTGTCTTGGTAGAAATAATGCAGGACTGCCTTCAGTGTTTTCTGCCGATCTGCTTGTTCCTTTGTGATAGAGGTTCAGCGACGAAACGAGGGGCATCTTACTCTTCCTCTTCATCTCAAGTGACATATTGTGGCGGGCTTTTGCCGACACGCTTGGTCACCTTTGGGAATGTTCCTCGCGCTGCCTTCTCCTCGACGCCAACAACATTGATCTGATGCCACCAGTCGTCGCCGAAGTCGAACCAGTAGCCAAAGACATCATCGACTTGCAGGCCAAGCGACCCGATGGTCGTGCGTTTTACGTCCCCAACCGGTGTGTCTTCAGACGCGAGATCGTGAATAGACGCGGGAAGCACGTACCGCCGCGCCTGCGGGTCCATCGGCCCCTCGCCGCCGATCTGGAACTCGTACATGTGCTCATCCTCGCGGTCAAAGGCGTCGAAGATGGCGCGGTGAAGTTCCGCGAGCGTTTGGTCGCCGCGTATCTCTATAGTTCTGGAGATTACTTTATTCTGCTTTGCAAAGCTCTCTGTCATTGGCCCACTCATGATGAACACATCAAGCGTGTAGAGCTTTTGAGCTTTATCTGCTGTCTGCCTCGCCCGCTTCTTCGTCGGTGATTGCGCCATGGTCTGTCCTCCTCAGTCATGAGAATGGGATTATGCACGGCTTGAGCTTCTGCCATAGGTTTTACTGCTTTGCCTTCCGATTCTTCTTCAGATTCGCGGCCGCCGCTTCTGCCCCGCAGCTAAAAACCTTGTCAGCGCTTCTCGCCCCCAGTCGCGGCTCTCAGATATGGCAGTTTCGAGACGCTTCTCAATCCATACCCACTGATCATCCTTAGCGTTCTCTCAAACTGCCTCGCGGGCGCTCGGCGCGAGGTCAATCCCGCCCATCTCGATGTCGGTCAGTTCAGCCTCTAGGAGCGCTTCCAGCCACGCCCGTCGCGTCTCGGCGTCTGCCTTACTTTTCTTGAGGCACTGGCTCAGCCCCAACGCGAACTCATCTATTACGACGGCGATCCCGCCGTCCCCGTCTATCTCCCGCAGCATGTCGTCGTATCCGCGAACTGCCTCGTCAAGAACAGCATGATATATCGCGCCGGCGAGCAGCGTGGCGAGCGAAGGGATGAAGCGGAACGTCTTCGGCTCTTGGACATAGGTCAACGGCAGGGCAACGACGTGCTTGCAGATGCCGCCATAGTCATAAGGGCACATGCAGGAGGTCTCTGCGATGCCGTCTTCAGCGAGCGTGGCGCTGACCTGATACGGCTCATAGTCCGAGCCTTCGCATTGGGCGCGCAGTACCATCTCTTGATGGACAGGTTCCAGGACGCCCCCGTCGCGGTAGTACGTTTGGCCGCGCTCGAAACTCTTCTCACTTGCCAGCTCGCGGACGCGCGCCTCAGTCAGACGCGGCAACCTCTCTTCGACCATACCGCTATAATCCTCACCCAGGTCAGCAAACTTCTATCATCCACGTTCTAGAAATTCTCATTATTTGCGCGAAGGATAGTGGTTTTTCGCACTTTATGCACGACTGATTTCCCGCTTTATGAGCGAAGTATTTCTGTAAGCCGTTGATAGTTGGTTGAGGGGATTCGCAGTTTATGCAGGAACTGACACTCCGGTGCTATTATTGAGACGGCTTCTCATAAGACATTCAACATCTACTTGCTTTTGTTGCCCCCAATAAAGGAGCCGAGGTAAATGCGCGGATTGATCTTATTGATTATCGTTCTGTGTCTTCCGATACTTACCATCCGTGCTCAAAGTCAAGGTGGCAGGGTTAGCTCACGTTCTAGTCAACCGTCGAGGCCGAATCCTTATCAACCGATTTCCTACGTGAAGATCAAACATCCTGAGTGGACTAAGAATGCCACAATCTATCAGATCAATACACGGCAGTTCACAGATGAAGGCACTTTCAGAGCGGCGGAAAAACATCTGTCCAGACTTAAAAGTTTGGGCGTGGATATTTTGTGGCTGATGCCTATTCATAAGATCGGCGAGAAGAATCGCAAGGGTAGTTTGGGAAGCCCGTATTCGGTTAAAGATTATTACAGTGTGAATCCAGAGTTCGGGACGCTGAAAGACCTCAAACATTTCGTCAACGCGGCTCACGAACAAGGCATGTACGTCATCCTCGATTGGGTGGCTAATCATACCGCATGGGACAACAATCTGGTCAGCGAACACCCTGAATGGTACGCACGCGATTGGAAAGGCGACTTTCGCCCGACCCCCTGGTGGGATTGGGCAGACATTATTGACCTCAACTATCAACAAGAAGGACTCCGCAAATATATGACGGAGGCCATGAAGTACTGGGTGAAGGAAGCCGATATTGACGGTTATCGTTGTGACGTGGCGGGCTTCGTGCCCGTTGATTTCTGGAATAACGTGCGCAGAGAACTCGACCGGATTAAACCCGTCTTTATGTTGGCCGAATGGGAATCGAGAGACCTCCACGCCGAAGCATTTGATATGACCTACGCGTGGAGTTGGTATGACGCCGTCCGACAGATCGCCCTCGGTCAAAAGACCGATCTGAGCGGCCTGTTCCTCTACTACTCATGGAATGAGAGTGCGTTTCCGCCCGACAGTATGCGGATGACTTTCGTCAGCAATCATGACAAAAACGCATGGGAAGGGACAGAGTTTGAGCAGTTCGCTGCGGGGCTTGAAGCGGCGATGGTGCTGTCCGGGGTGGGTGAAGGGATGCCGCTCGTCTACAACGGGCAGGAAGCGGGCAACACCAAACGTCTTCAGTTTTTTGAGAAAGACCCCATCGTGTGGAGAGACCATCCGAACGGTGACCTTTATAAAAAGCTGTTCGCCCTGAAGAAAAAGAATACCGCCCTGTGGAATGCTCATTGGGGCGCGACGATGATTTTAGTGCCCAACAGCGTTCCCGCCAAAGTATTCAGCTTTGTCCGCCGAAATGAACGCGACAAGGTTTTTGCAGTGCTTAATTTCTCGGATAAGCCGCAAACGGTGACCTTCAAAGAAAATCTCTATCACGGAAAATATACAGATTATTTCGGCGGAGGGACTGTCGAGTTAGACGCTTCTACCCGGCTGGAATTAAAGCCGTGGGCTTACAAGATTTTTGTGAAGTGAATTGTCACCGGCGCGCATCTCTCGCTAGAGAGGATTTCGGTGTCTGTCGTGATACTGCCGAAGCGGCGGGGAGGGAAGATCAGCGGTCGAGGGCGCAGAGGGCGAGGCCACGGGCGACGGTGGTTAATTCTTCGCCGCTGCGGAGGCGGTCAGCGCCGAACTTCTTTTTGAAGAAGCGGCGGACGACGGGGACGAACGAAGAGCCGCCGGTGAGGAAGACGCTATCCACCTCGCGGGCGCTGACGTTGCAGCGCGCCATTAAGTTTTCGACGCAGGCCGCGATGGCCTGCACGTCCTGTTGAATCCATGATTCAAATTGCCATTGTTCGACGTTCGCTCGAATATCAACCGGGGAATCTTTGAAGACGAACTCGCCGGTTTCGTGGTCGGTCAGTTCGACTTTCGTCTGTTCGACAGCCCTGTAGAGTTTATAACCGAGGTTGTTCTTAATGATATGGATAACCGCTTCGATCTTTTCAGGCTCGACGGCTTGGCTTCTCACTTGATTCAAGACATTCATGGTGTCGGGAGTTTTCAGGAAAGACATAAGATGCCAGTTCGCAAGTTTTGAATAAATCCAGACCGGCACGTTGAGTTCCCTGCCGAGAGAGCGATAGTGCGACCCCAAACCGAGGCGCGGCGCGACGAGGTGCATCATGGTGCGGCTGTCGAAAGTGTCACCCGCGGTGGGGAGGCCGCCGGTTCCGAGGATGTGCGTTTGACTATGCCCCTCTCTGCGCCTCGAAGGGCCGAGCCGGATCAATGTGAAGTCGCTCGTGCCTCCGCCGAAGTCTCCGATTAAGACCAACTCATCGTGTTCGAGTTGTTTTTCGTAGTGATAAGCGGCGGCAATCGGCTCGAACTCAAACGAGATGTTATTGAAGCCTGCGGTCTCCGCCGCCGTCTGCAAACGTGCGAGAGCGAAACTTTCATCTTCCGGTTTTTCCGCGCCTGAAAAGTTGACGGGCCTGCCCACTACGACGCGCCCTCCGAGGTCGCCGAACTGCGCGGCGGCCCCCTCTCTCAGTTGGCGAAGGATAATAGCGATGAGGTCTTCTATCGTGTAGCGCCGACCGTTGATGTATGTGTCCGTGAAGAGTCGGCTGGCGAGATAGGATTTAACAGACTGTATCAAGCGGCCTTTGGTATCCGCTTCCAGATAGCCGCGAATGGCGTTCGGGCCTGCGACCGCTGGCAGCTTCGGATTGTAGTCATGTCCTTTAGCCGGAAAGTAAAGAATGGATTTAAAAGTCGTCGTCAAACTTTCGCCATCCTGAAAATGAGCGAGAGAGACAGACCGCTCCTTGTTGGCGATAGCGATGGCGCTGTTCGTCGTGCCGAAATCCAGACCTATCACAGTATTCATAATCTTGGCTGGTCAGTAGTTCGTGAGAATCGCTTCGGGCGCGAAGCCCATGCGGCTGAGTCGCTCGCGCGTCTGCTGCATCATCTCGTGCGAGCCGCAGATGAGTGCGACGGGCGAGCGAAGGTCGGGCAGAACGTGGTCGAGGAGCGACTGGACGTAGCCGGTCGGGCCTGACCAGTCGTGGCGGTCGGGCTGCGAGATGACCTGCCGGAGTTCGACGCCCGCCGCCGACCACTGCGCCGTCTCGCTTGAGTAACAGAAATCTTCAGGCGTGCGCGCGCCGTAGAGGACGACGATCTGTCCGAAGTCCTCTGTGCGGCGCAGCACGTGGCGCAGCGCCGAGCGCAAGGGGGCGACGCCCGTCCCCATCGCAACGAAGACCAGATCACGCCCCTTGTGTGCGTCGAGCGGAAAGCCGCGTCCTGTGATTTCCAGAAGACGGACGCGTTCGCCCTCGCCCATCTCGAAGATCAAGCGTGCCGCGCCGGAGTTCGTGCTTTTAATTAAAAACTCAAGTTCGTCGTCTTCCGGCGCGCTCGCCAGCGCGAAGTAAGCGGGCTTCTCGTCGCCCGCTTGCAGGACGGCGACCTGTCCGGGCGTGAACGGAAGCCTCTGCGCGCCCTCTTCGGGGAGCATGTCGAAGGAGCGTATGTTCTGCCCTTGCTGGCGGACGCGTCTGATGACAAGCGTGCGCGCGTCGTCGTTCTTCATAGAGAGAAGGCCGTCTTCATTCCTTCAGTTTTAAATGAGCAGGGCAAGTGTAACACGATTGAAACGATGAATGATGGGCGACGAACGATGAACCGCCGGACATTTGTCTTTCGTTGGTCGTTCATTATTCATCGTTTCAATCATGGCGCGGCAGGCGAAGGGTGTGATAAAAACAAACTCGCTACAAATAGCGTCGCAGAGCAGTGACCGTATCACGGAAGAAGGGATGACTCTTAAATGTTTCGCTGGTTAATTGAGACATGGCCGACATGGGCGACGCTGCCGCTGCGTTTGTTTCTGGGGATAAGTTTCATCGGGCACGGCGCGCAGAAAGTTTTCGGCGCGTGGGAAGGCCCAGGGTTGTCGAAGTGGGTCGGCGGGACGGAGGCGATGACGTTGGGGTTGCGTCCGGCGTGGCTGTGGCTCGGCGCGGCGGCCTTCGGCGAACTCATCGGCGGAGTGCTCGTGCTCCTCGGATTGTTGACGAGAATCGGCGCGTTCCTGATTGCCTCGACGATGATTGTCGCTATCGGCATCGGATTGCAGCGCTCAGGCGCATTCTTTGTGCAGAATCAGGGAATCGAGCCGGCCTACTGGGTGCTCGGAATAACTCTGGCGTTGCTGATTGCAGGAGGCGGCCGTGCCTCTTTTGACGAAACACTGATGAAGATGAGGCCGCGCTATCGCAGAAGGTAAGAGAGCGTTGACGAGTGACAAGTGATGAGTAAAGAGTTAAGAAACAGCCTCGCTCTCAACACTCAACACTCGTCACTGGCTACTGAAAACTAATTACTGAAAACTGATTACTGCTCCCGGTTTTGCTCATCACTCGTCACTGTCTTTATGAAACGTTCTCCACTGCTCGTTATCTTCGTCACGGTCTTCATTGATCTGGTCGGGTTCGGGATCGTCATCCCGGTTCTACCGCTCTACGTTCCGCAGTTCAACGCGACGCCGCGTGCGCTCGGACTCCTGCTCGCCTCCTACTCGACGATGCAAGTCATTTTTACGCCCATCCTCGGCGGGCTATCTGACAAGTATGGGCGGCGACCCGTGCTGCTTCTGAGTCTCATCGGGACGGGCTTCGGGTTTCTCATCATGGGTTTTGCGACGACGCTGTGGATGCTGTTCGCGGGTCGCATTCTCGACGGCATCACGGGCGGCAACATCTCGACGGCACAGGCTTATGTCGCAGACGTGACGACGCCGGAGAACCGCGCGAAGGGGATGGGGATGTTCGGCGCGGCCTTCGGGCTGGGCTTTATTTTCGGCCCCGCTATCGGCGGCATCCTCAGTCGTTGGGGAATGCACGTGCCGTTTCTGTTCGCGGGCGTTCTGGCGTTTGCCAACGCCTTGCTGCTCTACTTTGTGCTGCCGGAGACGGTCACGCCTGACCACCCCGCTCGCTCACAGCCGCGCGGCCTCAAGCATTTCTGGCGACAACTCGGCAATCACCGCCTCGCGCTCGTGCTCTCCATCTACTTTCTCTTCGTCGTCGCCTTCTCGATCATGACGACGACCTTCGCGCTCTACACGCTCTTCAGCTTCGGCTACGACGCGCAGCACAACGGCTATCTTTTCGCCTACATCGGAATCATCGCCGTCGTCGTGCAGGGCGGCCTGATTGGTCGGCTCGTGAAACGTTGGGGTGAAGCCGCGCTCGTCATTATCGGCGCTTTCGTGCTCGCCGCGAGCCTGCTCGCACTGCCCTTCATCGGCCCGCACGCTTACGGGAGTTTGCCGGAACTGTTGATGATTCTCGCGGCCTTCTCTATCGGAAACTCGTTGGCGACGCCCTCGCTGAACAGCATGGCTTCAAAGAGCGTCGGCGCAAGCGAGCAGGGCGGCGCGCTGGGCGTCACGCAGTCAGCGGCGAGTCTCGCGCGCATCGTCGGCCCGATCATCGGCGGCTGGTTGATTTACAGCGCGACCGCGCCACCGCCCACTCACATTGACCCGCACACTCTACGCGTCACCTTCTGGACGGCCTCCGTCATCATGTTCGCCGCCCTCATGCTCGCCCTCTACTCAAAGCGCACACACGAAGCTCAGAGCCACGCCGAAGTCCCCGCTTAAAGCAGCTTTCAACTTTGAGATTTGAAATCTCGAATCACTCAGCTTTACCAGATGGAAGGCAACAACGATTCGTCCGTCTCAAGCGTTTCGCCGCCCGATAGGATGTGGATGAGGCGTGCGCCGCTCGCCTTGAGCGGCGGCGCGAGCAGTCCGACGCGGTGGCAGTTGGCGCGCGGCAGCTTGTGCTTCGTCAGCGGTTGGGACTCAGAGCACATCAGGCAGACGCGCATCTCCGACGCCAGTTCGAGAATCCTCTCCAGCCCCGCCGCCAACTCTTCCGGCGGCGCGATGACCTTCCCGCCGCATTCCGGCAACCACTCGTAACCGATTCGATTCTCGCGCAGATTCGCCGCGAGCACCTGCCCGTTGAACTGCGGCCAGCGCGAGCGCGCCGCGCTCCTCACGTCGCACACCAGATCAATCTCATGTTGCCTGAGCAGCGCGAGGAAATCAGCGAACGCGTGTCGCCCATGTCCGATGGTATAGATGGTAACGGGATGCGTCGAGGTCATAGAGAGTTTAAAATTTCGATTTCGATTTTTGAGTTCAGCTTAAGATAGAAGGAAGACCACTCAAGTACCCTACAAATACAAAGCAAATCAAGGCTGCTGCCTTCTCCTTAAAGCGGCGAGGGCTATTCCGACAATCAGAAGGAAACATCCAATGAGGCTCACCAAGCTGTATGTATATGCGGAACTCATCCCCCAAGCTACGGATGCGATACCGCTCGATTCGGCGTCTCGGATACCGTTGACGGCGGTGCGAACCCCGTAGTAAGTCGCCAGATTACCAGCGACGGTGATGAGCAGTCCGACACCTATCAGAATTTTAGAGATGACATTCATGATTTCCGTGCGCCTTTCCAAAATGAGCAGTCAAATTTGAGAAGCCTTTAATCTGCTCAGCTACACGACTGGGTATTTCAGTAAGAGACAAACTGGTTTCCATTTCCGTTCCTCCATATTAAAGACCGCTGCCGAACTATCATGCCGCCGCTAACCGGCGAGCGCGGCGATGAGGCTCTCGGGCTTGAGTATTTCGCGCAGGGCGGTGTAAGGAATCAAGACCGTCTGCGGGCCTGCGGCGTAGGGGGCGACCTGATAGGGGTCGAAGGTGATTTCGAGTCCGTCCCTGGTGATGAGCCAGCTTTTGTAATTCTCAGGTTTGGGGGAAGCGCCCTCTTCGATGGTGTCGGCGGAGAGCATCGAATCCTCGCCGCCTTTTTGTCCTTGCTGCTTGAGGTCTTTGATGCAATAGGCGGAGATGGCGCGCAGGTAATCGGTCGAGGGCTTGAAGAGGTCTGCGAGTTTGAGCGTGTGCGCCGTCTTTAAATCGAAGTTGATGGACGCCGTGTTGTGGTTCGGATGCGCCGCGCCGGCTGAGAAGGTTTCGATGTAGAATTCGATGCTGATAAAGTCATCGTTGGCGAGACCGGGCGTGTAATCAATGTTCAGATAATCGCCCATCGTTGAGGGCGGGGGCGCGGCATCCTTTTCCGTTTCCAGAAAGACTTTCTTAAACTCGCTGACCTCGCGCGCGGCGAAGGCTCTGGCTTCGCTGTTGAATTTCTCGACGCCTGCGCCGACGCCTTCGAGTTGCGGATACTCGACCTCTATCGAGTATCTCTGTTTCTTGTTCTCTTCTTTAATCTCCCCGCTGAAGAGTTTGAGCGCGCCGCTGAAGGCGATGGGCATTTCCGCGAGGGTGAACTCCGTGGCGCGCTTGGCATTGGGCTTCGACCAATCGCCTGACAATACGACGAGTTTCCCGTCCTCGCCCAATTTCCATTTGCCTTTGAACGCGCCGGTCTGCGCGCCGTTCGCGTCGCGCTCCTGAAGCGTGAAGTTGCCCTGCGCGTCAATGGTTCCCTTGAGGGCAATATCGCTCCGCACGTTCTCGTAGAAGTAGAAACCTTCGAGCGTCTCTTCGGCGCGTTGCAATCGCATCTGAATTTTGTACTTCCCGCCGATGCTTCCCCTGAAGTTCTTCCAATTGCCGGACGAGACGCCGCGCGCGGGCTGAGACGCATCGCTCTTCTGCGCGGACTCCTGACGTGCGCCGGTCTGATTGGCGGCCTCCGTGCGGGCTTCCTGCTTCGTCGCGCAGGACAGAGTGCAACAGGCGAGCAGCGTGGAGACGAAAAGCGAGAGCATGTTTCTGGACATTGTTTGTATGCAACCTTCAACCGTCGGCGATATTTTGAAAACTGAATTAGCCACAGAGACACAGAGGCACGGAGATAAAACTAAAGGTTAAAACAATCTCTGCCATTTGCCCCTCTCCATGCCTCTGTGGCTGATACTGAAACGAGTTCTAACTTGTCTGGCCGCCGGTTCGGGCGCGTCGCGCGAGTTCGGCGCGAATCTCGTCTGCCGAGAGTTCACACAGTTTTGCTCCCGTGAACATCTCGTCCGACGTGACATCGAAGAGGGCGAAGGGCGGCGCGGAGAATCCGTTCATCTCTTCATCGCTGGCGAACTCCGTCTCCGCCAGAATCAGCCCGCGCAGGTCTCCGAGAAAAACGTCGACGGAGTAAGTGCGTCCTTCGTGTTGGTATGGATAACGGTTCTTGCGAATCTCGTTGCCCGCGAAGACCGAGAGCACTTCGTACTCGTAGAGCGAGAGATAGATATTTGTGATGATGGTATGCGCGAAGTCGGGCGGTGCGGGCGCAAACTTCTGCGTCAGTTTCAGCCTCCACTCGTTGGCGCGCGGCGCGCGTATCTTTCGCAGGCGCAGGCGCGTGCCCGTGATGTAGTTATCGGTAATCTGTAAGTGTTCGTCAGTGACCGAGAGTCCGTGCGGCAACTCGCGCAAGAGGAAGCGGCGCTCAAGTTCGACGCGCGCATACTTGAGAGACTGCTCGGCGCTGACGCGCCCCGTGCCGATGCCCTTCATGCCTCGACCAACTCCTCCGCTTCCGCCGCGTGGAGAAACTCTTCCGGCTCGACGATGCGACCGGCGATGGCCGAAGCCGCGACGACATAAGGGCTGGCGAGATAAACCTTGCCCGGCCCGCTTCTGCCGGGGAAGTTGCGATTCTGCGCGCTGACCGTCACGGTCTCCGGTGACTTCGACGCACCCGGCCCGGCGTTGATGCACGCGCCGCAACTCGGATCAATCAACTCCGCTCCGGCACGCTCAAAGATTTCGATATAACCTTTCTCGCGCGCGTACTGCTTAATCTTCTGCGAGCCGAATTGAAGATAGAGATGGACGCCCGGCGCAACGCGCCGCCCCTGCTCGACCGCGCGCTTCAAGACCGCCGCATACATGTCCATGTCTGCCATCTTCCCGCCCGTGCAAGAGCCGCCGTAGGCCGCATCAATTCGCACCTCTTCGGGAAGTTGGTTGATGTTGACGCCGTTGCGCGGGTCGCCCGGCGTCGCCACCATCGGGCGAATCTCGCTCAAATCAATCTCGAAACGGGCGGCGTATTCCGCATCATCGTCGCTTCTGAGAAAACCTTTGCGAATCTCTTCGGCGGCGAGGCCGCGCATCCGCACCAGATATTCAAGCGTCACTTCGTCCGGCTCGATGATGCCGGTTGTGCCGCCCGCCTCGACCGCCATGTTCGTCAGCGTCGCGCGCTCGTCAATTGACATCTCTTTCAGACCTTCGCCCGCGAACTCTAAAACCTGACCGATGCCTCTGCCCTGCTTCATGTAATCGGTCGAGAGAATTTTCAGCATCACATCTTTCGCCGACACGTCCGCGCGTTTTTGTCCTTTCAATTCAAAGCGGACGGTTTCAGGGACTTTGATGCGAATGTCTTTCGTGTACCAAGCATTCGCCATGTCGGTCGAACCCACGCCGAAGGCGAAACAGCCGAGCACGCCCGCCATGCATGTGTGAGAGTCCGTCCCGATGACGAGTTGGCCGGGGAGCGCGATGTCTTCGACGACCGCGTTATGGCAGATCGCCTCCGACCCGCCCTCCGCCGCCTCGCCGTAGAGACGAATGCCCTGTTCCGCTGTGAAGTTGGCCTGCGTCACGGCGAGGCCGTCGGCTCGCTCAAGCAGACCCATCTTGCGTTTCTCATCCGACATCACGCGCCCTAAGAATGTCAGGTGGTCGCGGAAGGCATAGACCGATTCCGGCTCTGTCACCCGCGCATCGCGGCCTAGAGACTGCTTGAACAAACTCTCCGCCATCGGCGTCACGTACTCGTGCGAGAAACGCACGTCCGCCACGGCGAACAGCGCATCACCGGGCTTCACAGCCTCAACGCCGATGCGACCCGCCGCGACGAAAGCGTGGCGCGCGACGATCTTCTCGACGATGTTCAGTGGGCGCTTCGGCGTCTCAAGTCGGGGCGGCGAAACCTCTCCGGCGAGGCGTGCCTTGTTATAATTGAACAGCCCGCCGTATTCGACGATTGATTTTGAGATGGGGTCAAGCCCGCGCGTGAACTCGGCGAGCGGAATCTCTTCGCCGCGACGAATCCGCTCGATGAGGCCGAAGTCGGTCGAGGTCAGCAAGCCGATGTTCTGCGAGTTCTGGCCGTAGATTTTTTCTATCGTCTGCGCGATGACCAACTCTATCCCAGCCCACTTCTCAGCATACGGCGCAGTCTCGCGCGACGAACCGCAACCCTTCGACAAGCCCGAGACGACGACCGAGAAGCCGCCTTTTTTCACCTCGTCCTTAGCAACCGCCTGCTCCCGCATCCCGACATAGACGTACTCGCCCAATGTTTCGTCGTAATAAAAGCAGACCCATCCGGGCGTAATCTCGTCGGTCGAGATGTTGTTCATCAGCGCACGCGCAGGCTCATCATCCAACTGCTCGCCCGCTTCAAGCTGGCGACGAATCAGCGCGGTATCCTCTGTCAAAAACAGGATGCGCCCATCGAACCGGATGCGGTCAGGCCGTCTCGCAATCTTCTCTACGCTCATAAATGCTCCTCGCTATATTAATGCAACTTTTGATGTGATTCGGAAAGTAAGATTATAACCGAACCGCACCCAAACTCGCACCTAGCCATAGTCCAACGAATCCGAACAACTCAATTCAACCCGACCGCTCAATAGCAGTTCTTTCGTGCTTGATTATTCCGGCTCAAGTTGTATGCTCCTACTTCGAGCGTCAGGCATTAGAAACATTAGCTGCGCGTTGAATCTTCGCGGAGAGCCTGCGATGGCTATCGGTTGAGAATTAATAGACCCTGATGCCTGAGCGGCAGGAAGAAGGCTGCCGGGGGATGTGATAAAATCTCGCGTGCGTGCAAAAGCCGACTCCCCTTGTGCAGAGACCTTTACGGAGCTTTTATGAAAATTCCACTCTACGTCATTGATGCTTTCACACAGCAGGTTTTCGGCGGCAATCCGGCTGGCGTCTGCCCTCTGGAAGATTGGTTGAGCGACGAAGCGATGCAATTAATCGCGCGCGAGAACAATCTGTCGGAGACGGCCTTCTTCGTCCGTCAGGGCGAGGGATATGCGTTGCGCTGGTTCGCGCCGACGATGGAAATTGATTTGTGCGGTCACGCGACGCTCGCTTCGGCCTTCGTCATCTTCAACTATCTTGAGCGCGACAGAGAGTCCGTGACCTTCCAGACGCGCAGCGGCGCGCTCGTCGTCGCGCGCGACGGCGAGCGGCTCGTCATGGATTTTCCCGCGCGCAGAGCCGAGCCGTCGCCTGTGCCACCGGAGTTGATGGCGGGTCTGGTGGGCGCGCGCCCGGTCGAAGTCCTTCTTGGGCGAGATTACATGGCCGTCTATGAATCGGAAGATGAGGTCAGAAGTTTGCAACCGGACTTTGCATTGCTGGCACAACTCGATTGCCTCGGCATCATCGTCACGGCGAAGGGGCGCGAGGCCGATTTCGTATCCAGATTTTTTGCGCCACGCGCGGGCGTCAACGAAGACCCCGTGACGGGGTCGGCGCATTGCACGCTGATTCCTTACTGGTCGGAAAAGTTGGGCAAGCAGAAGCTTCGAGCTATCCAAGTCTCCGAGCGCGGGGGCGAACTCTTCTGTGAACACAGAGGCGAGCGCGTCCAAATCGCGGGTTACGCCGTCCGTTACAGCGAGGGTTTTATCTACCTATAAGCTCATTCCTCAGTTGCGATTCCACGAATCACGGTTGACTCACGTTGAGCTACCAGCATCAACGTGCGAGTTGCAGACTTCCCACAACCTGCTCGAAGGTCTTCTGATAGTTCTCAAACTCGTCTTCGGGAGCCATCGTGATTAAATAGAAGAGACGCCCGTCGGAGGTTGCAGACGTGTAGATGACATCAACTTCCGTGACGCCCGTCACGGCTGAAGGGCCGACGACGACGGTCAATAAGAATGGCCGCCCGCCTAAGTTGACCTGCTGCGGCTGTCGCTGCACATGAAAATCCGGATTGACCGTAATCTGCTGCTGCACGAAGGCGGCGTTGGCCGCTTGCAGGTCGCTCGCGGGAGCCTTGATTGCGCCGACGAACATGCCGTGCGTGACGAAGACCGCATCTTCGCGCTCGCCGTATGCACCCTTCGGCGCGAAGATTAAATTGGTTTGGTCTTCGCCAGCCGCGAGCGCGTCCCAATTCTCCGGGAAGTGGAAGGCGAAAGAGCCGTCGCGCGCGCGAAACTCGCGCATGGAAGCGGAGGGCGTCGGCGGACGCGTGCCAGCCTTCATGTCGTTCGGGTCGCGCGGCCCGATGCGCTCCGGCTCTTTGCCGGAAGCGATGCGGCTGCCCGTCAGACGCGCTTTGATCTGTTGAAACTCCTGCGTGTCGTGCACAGGCTTCGAGCTTAGAGGAAGAGAAGGCAAGGCGTCGTTAATCGCTACGTAGCGGTTGCCGGGGTCTGGGTGATCGCTCATCAGTTCGGGCACGCGCTGGCCGCCGCGCGCTTCGAGGGTTTTGAAGAAGTTCGCCATGTCGCGCGGGTCGTAGCCCGCTTCAGCCATGATGCGCGCGCCTTCGAGGTCGGCCTGACTTTCGGCTGTGCGCCCGAATTTGAGAAAGAGCATGTTCGCGCCCGCGCCGCCGATTGAAGCAATCACCTGACCGATGTCCGGATGGTCGCGGCTTCCGGCAATCGCGCCGAGCACGCCTAAGCCAGCCTTGGCGATGTAAGCCTTCGTTGCCTGATTCGTCCCGTGGCGCAGGGCGACGTGGCTGATTTCGTGAGCGATGACGCCCGCCAGTTCGCCTTCATTCTTCGCCGCCGTGATGGCTCCGGCATTAACGAACGCGAAGCCGCCGGGCAGCGCGAACGCGTTGATTTCGCGCGAGGCGACGACCTCGAACTGATACGGAAACTTGTAGCCCGGAGCTTTCGACGCGAGTTTCGCGCCGAGTTGCTTAATATAGTTGACGGTGGGCGCATCGTTTAAGAGCGGCGCTTCGCGCGTCACTTCTTGCGCCGAACGCTTGCCCAATTCGATGTCCTGTTCAGGACTGAAGAGATTGAAGCCCGGCTTGAAATGCGGAGCAGGTGTCGCGCTGCCGCTCGTCTCGCTGTTACGCCCCGGTAACATCCCGCCGCAAGCCAGTTGGGCGACCAGCAGAACGCTCAACAGAAAGCGCGCGATATTCAATCCCGACATAGAATTCAAATCCACACACCTTTCACTCACGACCGTCCAAGATTTTGAAAGCACTGCTTTCCGAGCATCCTTCTTCTTCTTCGCGCCTTGGCGTCTTTGCGTGAGACTATTTTTCGCGCAAAGACGCTAAGAAGGAGGGAAATATCTGCCTTGACCCCCTGCGGAAAATCGTTATCAGGAGAGCAAATCGCAGACCGTTTGTTTTTCAGGGAAATTTTCAAGGCGCAGGCAATTTTGCGGATTTAAATCGAACCCTCCGGAAAGCTTTCGGATATTGATTCAGTACGTCGTTGCGGACTCTCACGGCTGCGGCGCAATTTCCGTGTGCTGATAAGCCGGACTCTCAACCGGCGTCGCAACTTTTGGCTCCGCTGCCCACTCTTCGAGCGTCGCTTCACGCGCGGCCAGCGCACTTCGCGCGGCCGCGCGTGACCAGTTCCACGAACGCCAGTCTGTCTCTTTCTCAATCGCCAACCAATCAACCATCGAGCGTGCGACGAGCCGACGTTCATCAGCATCCATCTCATCAATCGCAGCGATGAGCGAGGGGAAGGCGTCCGCGCCGAGCGAGACTGTGTACGAAGCGTCGAAGCGTCGGTGTTGGCTCCCTCTCGCCTGCAAGAGATTGGTGCGCACGATGAACGCGTCCGGGTTGACGAAGTGCAGCGCACACGTCGCGCAGAGAGCCGCGATGAGCGCGCCGACCGCGAATTGTTCGCGCCGACCGCGCACGAGGACAGTCAGTGTGAACCACACGAAGACCACGCCGAGCCAGCCCATAAAGGCCGTCGTGTAAAGCCGCAACTCCGTTAAGCCGTACTCGCTCTGATAAAGCCGCATGCGCTTCAACGCGGAGACCATGATCACGAAAAGCAGCGCGACCATCGCTCCGGCCAACACGCGAAAGATACGTTCGTGCACACGCTTTTCTCTGCCGAGCAGCCAGTGTGCAAAGAGCAGCAGCGGCAGCACCAGCGCCGCCACCCACACGAGTTCAAAAAAACCGCGCCGCGCATAATCGGCATACGTCAGTCCGGCGGAAGTCAGGACGTGGTTTGCGCCGCCGAACAGGTATCGCAACTGCACGACGACGAAGCTGAAGAAAAGCACATCGAGCAGGCCGAGCACGATGCCGATCTCGACGATGCCGAGCGTCGGATGCCAGCGCGCGGACGACGCGCCCGCATCCTCCGCCGTCGTTTTCGCCGTTCCCGTATTTCCGCCAGCAAGGTTGCCAGCCTGCGCGCCGTTGATTCCGGCGTCGAGTCCGAGCGTAGTCAAGACGGCGTCCCTGTCGCTCTTGAACGGTGCGTCTCTGCCGAGTAGCATCCCTCGCATAAATCCTCCGGTGACCCACGCGAAGAAAAGGATGAGCGTGAGGTGCCTCAACAGCAGGTCGGGCTCAAACGGGAAAGTGTTGCTGATGAGTCGCTCGAAGATGCTGTCCGCCGCCATCAGGAGCGCGCCGAAGATGAGTAGCAACGGCACGGCTATCGCCAGACCGCGCACAATCGCCAGCACATGCCGCGACCAACCCGCACGCGGAATCTCTCTCCAACGCACGTCGATGAAGACGAGCGGAAACATACCGAAGATTGCGTTCGCGCCGGAGATGAGCAGCGCGAGCGCGTAATCGCTCAACCCCGCAAGCCGTATGCGCCCCTCGCGCGTTCGCAGTATGACGAGCGCAAGTAGAACGAGGATTGAGAGTGCATCGAGGAATCGCAAGGTCAGAGAGTCGCGCCACGCGAAGAAGGCTGCGAACAGCAGCCCGCACGGCAACAGCCAACTTCCCTCGCCCGCCAGTGCGATGTGCTTCTGTTTCAAGAGCGCCGTCAACGCCGCAACGAACGCGACGAACCAGAGCAGCACGTTCAACCCCCAAGGCTTCGCGCGCAGCAGAGCGTCGCCCAACAGTCCGAGCAGCAGCGCCGCTTCCAAAATTCCCAGCCCCAGCTTTGTTCTCTCGTTCATCATCGAAATTCCTCGTCCCCCGAATACCCTCTATCACGAATAGTTTGCCAAAAGGTTCACTTATTGCGCCTGCGCGTCGAGCCGGAACTTCGTCTGCTTATGCAAAAAACTGTTCTCGTGCCCGATGATAAAACTCGTCGGCATCAGTTCCTCATAGACCAACAAAATCGGACTTCTCACGTCTGGCGGCAAATCGAAGACCACTTCCGTTGTATAAGATTCGCCGGGTCTGAGCGGCGTCATCAGCGGCTTACCGCCGCCGCCCGAACGCTCCAGCGCGCCCTGCCCTTCGGTCGAGACGCCGTAGCTGTTTCCACGCTCGTCCGTGACTGACAAAACGCGCGGGTTGGGTGTCAGAAGCCCGTCGCCGCGCCGCGATGAAATCGTCGTCTCGTCGAATCGCGTCTTGATCGTCACGACATAAAAATCGCCTCTCGCCGTCGCCTCGGCGGGCGCGCTCCCCAGCGTCTTCGTCCTCCTGACGCTGGCGATTGAATAAGCCAGATGACAATCTATCTCGCAAAAATGTTTCTCCTCGCCCCGCGCCAAAACTTTCTCCGTACTCGAAAACGAGAAGGCGAGCATGACGCCCAGATAGATTCCTGTGCCCGCGAGCGTGATTAAAAGGACTCTGCCGAGGCGCGCGAATTTTCTCGTCACCAGCGCGTGCACGATGAGCGCGCCTAACACCAGTAACACAAAACAGCCGCCGAGAAAAAGCAGCGCCCCGATTGCCGCTTCCAAATTCACATTCGTATTCATAGCTCCTCCTTCAAAAGTAAAAGCTCCACGGACTTTAACGACGGCTCAACATTTTTAAGGCGCATCAGGGATTTCGACGACGCCTGCTCGGAAGTTTCCAGCCCGCGCGACGGAAGCCTTTAAACAGCATGCTTCTCATCATCTCGCCTTCACGCCGTCTTTAGTGTCGCCAGTAAGGCCAAAACGAACAGCGCGACGCCCGCCGCAATCGTCACGAGCGACAGCGCACGGCTCTCGCTGCCCGTCTGCCGCTCGCTCTGCCTGAGCGCCGCCACGCCCAACATCAACGCCAGCGACGGGCACACGAAGGCGATAACAAGCTGCGCCGCATCCGGAACTCTCTCGACGACTCTCTCCAACGGCCCCACGCCCGCGATGACCATAAAGATTGCCGACCAAAAAAGCGCCGGAAGCATCAACAGCACCAGTTTCAACAACGCACGGCGCTGATGCTTCCCGTATCGCACACACGATTGTCTCTTCATCCGCTCCCTCCTCTTCTGTACTTCCATCATCTTACCCAACGCCCCGTCATCCGCCTCTAATATCTAGCAAAGCCCTTTACAATATAAAGCCGAGGGGCAAAAAAATTTCGCGCCGTCCCGGTCTTACTTTCCACGCGCCACGCGAATGACGGATTCCATGTGATCGAGATAACGCTCAAGCGCGCTTCGCCCGGCAGCCGTCAGACGATACTCCGTCTTCGGCGTGCGCCCGTCGAAATACTTGCTGCATGTCACGTACTCGGCCTCTTCCAGCTTGCGTGCGTGGACGCTCAGATTCCCGTCCGTCGTGTTAAGCAATTCTTTCAGATCGTTGAAGGTCAGAGACACGTTGACGGCCAGCGCGCTGACGATTGCCAGCCGCATCCGCTCGTGAATCAAGCGATCCAACTGTGCCGGAGAAGAATTTCTCTCAGGCGGCGTGGCGGCGGCACTGCTGCTGCTACTGCGCTTCGCGCTCCGCAAATCTTCCCGCGTTGCGCCTCCGCCTCGTGCCTTCTGCCCGCTCTCTTTTTTCAATGCGCCTTGTTTAACCACCGTACCTCCTCGCGATATGTAAGCCGAAGATGATGTGCAGCCCTCCGAAGCCGGCGGCCATCAGGGCGTCGCCCCAACTCGCCGGACAGAACAGCGCGCCCGCTCCCACAAACATGAAGCATAGCCCCATTACTGGAACGGCGCGCACAGAGAAAGCCCCGCCCGTCACCACGCCCGTGCCATACAGCAACAGCCACATGCCCGGAAGTAGTCCCGAAAGACCTGCGCGATAAAAAACGATTGTCAGAACCGCTCCGACGAACATCGGCGGCGAAAAGTTGATGGCAAGCTTTCTTCCGGGTTGCGAGAGCAGCGGAGTCGCGGCGGCGCGTGCCTTCCGGTGCATCGTCAGGCCAGCGATGGCGAGCGAGATGCAAGCTTCTGCCAGCCAGATGGCGAGCCACGCTTCCCTCGTCGCCTGCTGCGAGGCGACGAGCGCGGCGAACAGCGCCGTCACGCCGATGGCGAACTGTCCCCAGCCCGGCACGGCTGTAAAAGTCGAAGAGCGCTCCATCGTCTCTCTGATGAAGCGCAGATTATCCATCGCGCGGTCGTGCAGCGCGGGCGGCTCTTCCGCCTCGGGTCGCGTCTGTCTGTGCATTGGGACAACAGCCATACGCCGCAAAATACACCCGCAGCCCAAATCTTGTCAAGTACTTTGTATTGCAAAGAGCAAAAGACGAGCGAGCGCGAATGAACGCTCTTTTAAAGTTCGATAGAGCGGCGTCTTCGAGCGCGGAGCCGTAGGCCGCGCCCGGGTTCCCTCTCGCACGCCAATTTGTTAGCATAAGGGTTTCAGAGACTCAATTCTCCCCAAGAGCTTTAATTCGGAATGGCTGCACGGTCGCGCAGTGTCGGGATAAGTGGCGGCAGGCGCGTCCGTTGGATGGCAGTTAATTGAAAATGCGAGAGTAGATAAAAATGAAACTGAAATATTTAGCGAGAGCGTCGGGTGCGTTGCTGACGCTTGTCAGCCTGTTTTGGCTGCCCGCGTCCGCCGCCGTCGAGGCGCGCATAGGAGGAGAGGAAGCAAACGTGCAGAATGAGCAGTTGCCCGCCGGGGTGGAATTTGTAACGGAGGCTGATGGCATACGTGAATACCGGACGGCGAACGGCATGAAGTTGCTGTTGGTCGAGAACAGGGTCGCGCCCGTCGTGACCTTCTGCGTTCTCTATCGCGTCGGGTCGCGCAACGAGGCGGTCGGGTTTACGGGTTCGACGCACCTGCTCGAACACATGATGTTCAAGGGCACGCCGTCCTTCAACAAGGATAAGAACACACAGATTGCCGCGACCTTGCAGAAGATCGGCGCGGACTTCAACGCGACGACGTGGTACGACCGCACAAACTATTATGAGACCGTGCCATCGGATCAACTTGAACTCGCCGTCCGGCTGGAAGCAGACCGCATGCGCAACTCTCTGATTGCCGACGCCGACCGCCAATCGGAGATGACCGTGGTGCGCAACGAGCTTGAACGCGGGCAGAACGAGCCGTCGCTAGTGTTGGACGAGTCGATCTATGCGACGGCCTTCCGCGAGCATCCGTATCATCACCCGACCATTGGCTGGCGCGCAGATGTCGAGAACGTGCCGACCGCACGCCTCAAGGCTTTCTACGACACGTTCTATCATCCGAACAATGCGACGGCGATTGTCGTCGGCGATTTCGACCGCCCGCAGGCGATTGAACTCGTCCAGAAATATTTCAGCGTCCACCACGCGACGAAAGAGGCAATACCGGAAGTCTATACGGACGAACCCGCGCAGCAGGGCGAGCGACGCCTGACCGTGCGACGCGCGGGCGAACTCGCGCTCATCCAAATCTCTTTTCACACGCCGGGCGTGCTCGGGCAGTTGAACGTGCTCTCCAACGCGGAACTCGCCAAGCGCGCAGCGAATCCGCCCGCGCAAAACGACATCTATCCGCTCGTCGTGCTTTCGGCGGCGATGTCTAACGGCGTTACGAGCAGACTCTATCAGGCTCTCGTCGAAAAGGATTTGGCCGTCGCCGCTTCGACCAACTGCGACCAGTTCCGCGATCCCGGTCTGTTCAGCGCCTATGCGACGGTGCGTCCCGGCGTCGAACCGAAGAAGGTTGAAGAGGTGATCCACGCCGAGTTGGCGCGCGTTGCGAAAGAGGGGTTGACGCAAGGAGAGATTGACAAGGCGAAGCAGCAGATCGTCGCGCAGGTTGCTTACAATCGCGACGGAACATTCAACATTGCCTCACAACTTTCGGAGGCCGAAGCGGTCGCCGACTGGCGTTTCTATAAAGACTACGCGGCGAACATCTCGCGCGTGACGGGCGAAGAAATCAAGCGCGTCGCTAATACTTATTTCACGGAAGACAACCGCACGGTCGGATATTTTATTCCGAAGCAGCCGGGCGGAGCGGATGCGTCGAACGGCGCGAAGCCGAGCGCCGCGCGGAGCGCGCAGCTTCGCATGCACGGTTGGAAATATTACCGAGACCCCGAAGGCGAAGAGTTGAACGCTGAGGGCGCAGCGCAGACGGGACAGCAGGTTGGTCAATCAACCACACCGCAGGCGAAAGAGCAACAGCCCGTCGCGCCGCGCGGCGACAAGTCATCCGATGCGGCGACGGCGAACACGCCCCAGAGCGTCGGTCGCTCGAACTTCGCGTCGCGTATCTCGCGCAAGGAACTTCCGAACGGCGCGATTCTGTCGGTGCTTGAAAACACTGCGACTCCGACCGTCTCGATTCGCGGGAGCCTTCGCGCAGGCTCTTACTTCGAGCCGCGCGATAAGCCGGGGCTGGCGCGCATCACCGCCGAGATGCTTGAGCGCGGCACACGCAAGCGCAGCAAGTTGCAGATTGCGAGCGACCTCGAATCGGTCGGCGCGGAGATTGATTTTTCCGACGGGACGTTTTCCATCAACATCGCAGGGCGTTCACTCTCGAAAGACTTGACGCTGCTGCTGACGACTCTGGCCGAAGAACTGCGCGAGCCTGCGTTCCCGGCGGAAGAGCTTGAGAAGGTCAAGCAACAGACCATCGCCGCCATTCAGGAGCAGCAGGCGAGCACGCGATTTCGCGCTTACGAACGGTTCACGCAGTCCGTCTATGATCCTGTGAATCCGTTCTACTCGCCTGCGGGCGAGCAACTCGTGAAGAGCATCGGCTCGATTACGGTGGCCGACGTGCAGCGTTTTTACACGGAGCATTACGGCGGGCGCTCGTTGATTCTCTCTGTCGTCGGCGACGTGAAGGCGGCTGACGTGCAGCGCCGTTTTGAGGATGCATTCGGCGCGTTCGCGGGGCCGAAGAGTATTGACATCAACGTTACAGACCCGGCGCAGCAAGCGGCAGCGCGCCGCGAAGTCGTGCTCTTGAAAGACAAGGCGAACGTGGACATCCTGCTCGGCTCGGCTGCGCCTCTCAGGCGCGACGCGAAAGATTTTTACGCGGCATCCTTAGCCAACAGTGCGCTCGGCGAATCAACGCTCTCCTCGCGCCTCGGCTTGCAGGTACGCGATAAAGAAGGCTTGACCTACGGCATCGGTTCGCGTTTTCGCGCGCCGGGTCTCGCCGGAGGCCCTTGGTACATCGCCGTCTCGGTCAATCCGAACAACGTCGAGAAGGCCATCAACTCGGCTTTGAACGTGCTGCGCGACTACGTGCAAAACGGCATCAAGCCGGATGAATTGACGGACGAAAAATCTTCAGCCATCGGCGCGTTCAAGGTTTCGCTCTCGACCAATGCGGGGCTGGCCGAAGCTTTATGGAATGCCGAGTTTTTCAAGCTCGGCATGGATTACATTGACCGCTTCCCGCAGTTGATTCAGGCCGTCACTATCGAAGAGACCAACGCGGCGATCCGCAAGTACTTCCGTCCAGACCAACTGACGGTGGTCATCGCGGGCGACTACGAAGCGTCGAAGCCCACGTCTGCGCCGACCACGCAGAAACCGTAAGCGAAGAAAGGTTTCACGCCGGAGACGCCAAGGCGCAAAGAGAAAGCTGCGTGCTTCTTCTTTGCGCGTGAAACTTTTTTAAGCTTGTTCCATTGTGTCCACGATGGCGCGCGCGAATTCGTTGGTCTTCGCCGTGCCGCCGATGTCGCGCGTTCTGACCTTGCCTTCCTCGAAAACTTTGAGCATCGCTTTTTCGATACGCTCTGCGGCTTCGCGCTCGCCGAGATGGCGGAGCATGAGGATGGCTGATTGCAAGAGCGCGGTCGGGTTGGCGATGTTCTGACCGGCGATGTCCGGCGCGCTGCCGTGGACGGCCTCGAAGACCGCGCCCTGTTCGCCAATGTTCGCGCCCGGAACCAGCCCGAGGCCGCCGATGAGTCCGGCGCACAAGTCCGAGACGATGTCGCCGTACAAGTTTTCGAGCAGCATGATGTCGAACTGTTCGGGGCGCATGACGAGTTGCATGCAGGCGTTATCAACAATCTTGTCGTCGGCCTCGATTTCGGGAAAGTCTTCCGAGACCTTGCGGAAGCAGTCGAGAAACAGCCCGTCCGAAAGCTTCATAATGTTCGCCTTGTGCACGGCGGTCACCTTCTTGCGCCCCTCGCGGCGCGCATACTCGAAGGCGAACTTCGAGACGCGTGTCGAGGCTTTCTCGGTGATAATCTTGATGCTCTCGACGACGCCGGGAACGACGACATGCTCGATGCCGGAGTAGAGGTCTTCGGTGTTCTCGCGCACAACGACGAGGTCAAGCTCAGGATAGCGCGAGGGCACGTTCGGCAGCGCGCGCACCGGGCGCAGGTTGGCATAAAGGTCGAGCGCCTTGCGGAGTCCGACGTTGACGGACGTGAAGCCCTTGCCGATGGGCGTGGTAATCCGTCCCTTGAGCGCCACGCGGTTGCGCTTGATGGATTCGAGGAGGTCGTCGGGCAGAGTATTGCCGAACTTTTCCAGCGCCTGCGCGCCCGCGTAATGAGTTTCCCACTGGACATCAACGCCCGTCGCTTCGACGATTCGCACCACTGCCGAAGAGACTTCAGGGCCGATGCCGTCGCCCGGAATGAGTGTGATAGTATGTTTCATAAGCAGTCTTCAGTTTTCAGTTTTCGGTTTTCAGTTTTCAGAAATCAGCTTCAGGC
>CAXTRQ010000081.1:8027-24965 GCA_964246705.1 uncultured Pyrinomonadaceae bacterium | reverse complement strand
TATCATGGCAAGTTGAAAGTCCCACTTGAAAGGTTTCAAGTGGGACTTCCTTGTGTCAGGCGGCAGGGACTTTTCGTTAAGCGAATTTCCTGCTTGCTGCTGCTGCTTAACTTTGGAGGTTTTGAGATGACAAGCGGCATGGTCAGAATCGAACGGAGACGGAGGCGCTTTGGAGTTTGGGCTGGCCGGAATTGCCGGTGGTGTGGGCTCGAAGATTCGCTGCGGCAGATCGGGGCGACGCAGTGTCCAACCTGCGTGTCTTGTTTATCCATCCAAAAGTTCTTCTTGGCTAACCCAACCGTTTCGGTTATATTCTTACCATGCCAACCGTGCTGAGACAAGATGGATTTCGAGTGATGATTTACACGCAAGACCATCTTCCGGCTCATGTGCACGTTTGGCTCGCAGGCGGCGAGATAGTTATCAACATCGCTTCCCTTGAAATCATTAGCGTTGAAGACATGAAGCGGCGTGAGGCGGCTAAAGCAGTGGCGATTGTAGAGGCTAATCAAGCTTATTTATTAGAAAGGTGGCGCGAGATACATGGATAAAGAGACTTTCAATCAACAATACGACCGTGCGGTTAAGCAAGGCAAGATTGCACAGAAGACGGAACCGCGCGCCGTGACGGCAAATTATGATGCGAAGACCAATCGGCTGACTATTGAACTCAGTAACGGCGCGATCCTCATCGTACCATGCTCGCTAATTCAGGGCTTGAGTAAAGCTGTACCTGAGCAGATCGCCGACGTGAAAGTGATGCCACGCGGCGCGGCCTTGCATTGGGATGGGCTAGACGTGCAGATGAGCGTACCGGGACTCGTGGCCGGCATATTCGGCACACGCGCTTGGATGGCGGAGGCCGGGCGTCTGGGCGGGCGAGCGCGGTCTGAATTGAAGGTCACTGCCGCCAGAGAGAATGGCAGGAAAGGCGGTCGCCCCAAGCGCAGAACAGCTTGATCGTTCGTGGAAGAGTGGTTACCGGAAATTGGTGTTACGCCGGTGAAACCTTTGACCTACATAGCGTTTGCGCCCGCTCAATCACTAAAAGGCACGGCCTCCGGGTCACTTAGATACCGTATCACAGCTTCGGCCTCCTCCTCGGTGCGCAACGGGTAGTGGTCGTCGGCGTCTCTGGCGGCCAGCATCCGCGCTGTCCAGTTTCCGTTCCTGATGCTTCCCCAGTGCGCGAGCCGCTCCAGAAAGTAGTTGATATGGTTGCGCTGCCGCTCATTCATTTCGATAACTTCTCGTGCTTGCATTTCGCTACACCCTTATCAGTACCCTGTGGATAGTAAAAGCCCGTTCCGAAACAATCTGGGCACGAAGTGAAATCCCCTTTTATAGTTTCTTTTATAGTTTCTTTAATGGTGCTCTGCGGTGGCTGCCTGCTTTGTCGTGGCTGGCTGCTCTGTGAAAGCTGACTGCTTCGTTGAGCCTGCCAGCTAGGAGCATAAACGATATATTCAACACCTTGATCCTTGCCGTACCCTTGCACATTGCCGGTCTTCTCAATTAACCCTTTAGCGATAAGCTTGGTAATTACTTTTTTCGCTTGAGATAGGGACATACTGGCTCGCTCCGCCAGTCTTGGATTGCTGACGCGACAGCGGTTTTGGTGCCAGCCCCATGATAAACGGTACAACTGAATATAAGCCGCTTGCTCAAAAGGGTCGAGGTGCCTAAACAAGTGGTCAAGCAACTGGAATGGAGTTTCCATGTGCCCTTTGACATCCGGTAGGGAAGCCATAAGATTGAGGTGGCTATCGTGTGGCTGGCTGCTTTCTCGTGGCTGGCTGCTATGGGGAGACTCGATATGTGATGGCTGGAAGTCCCCAGAAGGCTGGCTGCTCTGAGAAAGCTGGCTGCTATCATGACCGCCACTTGACTGCTCTGATGGCTGGCTGCTCTGTTGAGGCTGGGAGGCTTGAAAAAGCTGGCTGCTTTGTGGTGGCTGGCCACTCTCCTGTGATGGCGAAGGAGAAATGTCCTGCTCCTTTTTAAACTGGGCATTGACCAGCTTTGCGAATCGGCTGCTCATACCGCCACCTCAGGTGCTGCGTCGTCAATCATGTCAGCTTCAATCTTATGATCACCCGCCATCTCCATCATTTGGTAAGCCAGCGCACATAGCTTCAGGATGCCGCGAGGGATGCCCTTTGAGTTCAGGTAGACGCGCTCCATCGCATCGCTCGTGAACGGGTTTTTGAGGTTGGCATATTTACACCTATGCTCGATCATTGAAACGGTTTCGTCTAAAGTGAGCGGGTCGAGCACCGAATAGGTCGAGATCCGCGAATACAAAGCTTTGTTCTTCTCAGTGCTAAGCTTTTCCCGCAACTCCAACTGACCAGCTAAGGCAATCTGTATCAGCTTATGTTCGTGGGTTTCATAATTGAGCAGACCTCGAATCAGTTCAAGCTGCTGATTGTCCAAGAGTTGCGCCTCATCGATGAAGAGGACTACATTTTTGCCGGATTCGTAAGCCTTCAAGAGCCACTCTTGAAGGGCATCCTGCTGGGCGATAAAGCTCCGTCGAGGTTCTATGCCGAAATCTCCGCAGATATATTTGAGCATCGCGAATATGCTCGGAAATTTCGGAGTGGGAATGAGCGTCGAGACGACATTTTCTCGTGCTGCGTACTCGCCGAAGAGAAATCTAAGGACGGTGGATTTGCCAAGCCCTACATCGCCAAGTGCGGCGCAGGTGAGACCTTGGCGCTTGTCGATTGTAAACCGCGCTTTGACGAGGACAGCCCGGAGAGATGGCGTGATGTAGAGTGAGTTCGGATTCGGGGAAATGGAAAAGGGTGTTGTCTCAATTACAGTCGCAGTGCTCATGCTTCGCGCTTATAACATGATTGGAAGCCTTTGACAATAACAATTCTGGAATTTTGTGCTACATAGTCTGTTAATTCGAGCTTCCGGTAGTAGGATACAACTCGAAACGTTTTGAGTCACTACCAGCAGGCGAGGGGAGCGGTAGAATTACTTATGGCGAAAAGAAGGAAGCCCGCGCCCGTGACACTGACCGACGAACAACGCCGAAGGCTTGAGCGACTCTGGTTCTACTACGGCAACCACGGCCCACAGACCACGCCCGGCAATCACCAGTTCATTCAGCGCATCCTTGAGCAGGGCATTGACCTCCGCCCCTTAATCACCAAGAGAAGCCGCAAGTCCGAGATTCCGACCGAGGAGTGCGAGGCGGCGGTCGAGCGGGTGCTGGCAATGGGAATCAACACTGAGGGAAATGGCGAGCATGGCGACGGCAGTCGGTTGCAAGTGATCGGTAGTCCTGAAAAATGAGTAGCAGCGCGCACGCCTCCAAATGTTGTGGGTCAAATCAGGAGGACAGGGAAGCGAAGAGTCGGCAAGTCTCACTCGAAACGTTTCAAGTGGCGACTCGATAAAAGAGCGACGCCGGGGGTGGCCAGCGCCGCTCTTTTACGGGGGTGGATGGAAGCTTACCACAACAGCGCCTCATCAGTTCTGCTCCCAGATAGTCCACACGCCAGAGCTACTGGCCCGCACCACAATGCGCTTCCATCTTGCGCTGAGGATGACAGTCGCCGAGCCTTGAATGGTGTCGCTGCCGGATGTGGCCAGCGTGACAGTGTTCGCGCTGGCGTCCGTCTTCATCAATCCGTACTCTTTAGTTGAGCCGAACATGACGAGTCCCGACGCAGCAATGGGCGGCAGCGTCCATGTCCTACTCCCGCCCGTCGCATCTACCGCGACATATTGATGCAAAGCGAAAGCACCCGACGCTGTGGTTTCCGACCATCCGGGATTGAAGGTTGAGACGAGAACGCCGTCCACGCTAAGGTAGCCTGTTTGCTTACCGGGAGGGGTGGAAAAAAGGCGCGGCTTGTAGTATATTTTGACGTTTGCCGGGTTGTTGATGGATGCAGATTGAACCACTCCGCCTACCGTGTTGATGCTGAACTCGCCGAGGTTGACGCCCGGCAAAGCGTTAGCTGTAATGTCGAAGATGTAATGGCCGGGCGGAATCGAGAGATCAATATTTTCCACCAGCGGCGCACTTGTATAGTTAAAGCGGATGCCGTTTAGCGCTATGCCTGAGATCGAACGAACCGATGTATTAAGTAGTGTGAAGTAGCTAACGGGGTAGCCCGAAGCTCCGTCCACGTTAATCACTGCGCCGTCACTTCCAGTCGAGCCAGCCAAGTACAATTCGATATTTGAATCTTCAAACGTCGGGCGATATGCGGCCTTGATGTGCAGCCCGCCCTTGCAAGTGAGATTCGAGTGCCCGAAATAAAGATTAGTTGCGCCGTTGATTAGGTCAATCTCAACGTCGTTGCCTCCTGAGACCGTGACATCGTGAAACCTCAGCGAGTCGCCAGCTTTTACTAATTGCAAGCCGTCCCAGACGAGCAGTCTTTCAAATGAGCAGGTAAAGATACCATCAGCAGCGGACAGGGGATTTGTTAGGACTAACCCCCTGCCTCCCAAGTGAACTGATTCGCCGCCGAGTATGCAATCGTGTACAAACGCGTTTGAGATAAAAGCATTGGTGCAATCAAGGACAAGCGCGTGCCTGCCGGGGTTACCCGATTGCGGCAAGATGCTCAGATCGTGGCAGTTGAAACCGCGTGAATCCACCTCTGGTGTCGTCGGTTTGTAACAGACAGCATCTATAGCCGCTCCGACCGTTGACTTGACGAGTAGCCGGGTTGACTTAACACCCGCGCCGGAAAACTCAATCCCCGATGTTATCGTTAGTATCGGATTTGTGGCACTATTGATAAGGAAATCGCCCGCGCCAAGATGGATGTCTCGCCCGTTCACTACTGCCGAAGTGAGTGCGTCTCGGATGTCCGTCGTTGCGTCCACGGCAGAGCCTTGCGAGCGCACTTCGATCTCGTTGATGAAGACAACTTTATTGCCTTTGTAGTACACGTCGCCGGATTCTACGGCCTCCAATCCCAACCCTGTTAGGTCGTCTTCGTCGGACACTTCCACCAGCTCCAGCGGCACTGTAGCTTCAACTGTTGCGCCGCCGGCCTTCGCCCTAAACTTCGTAGTGCCTCCAACCACAAGCGCGGCCTCTCCGCTGCCATCTGCGTTCGTGTCAGCGTTAAGTGAAACGCTTCCTGTACTGCTCAGACTGTTGGGCGTGACGATGCTTGACGGTAGGGAGTGCAAGCCGCCGGCGCTACCGATAAATCGCCCACCCGCTTCAATATCACCACCTGCCGAGATATCACCACCTGCCGAGATGTCGCGTCCAACATTCAAATCCTGACCGACTGTTCTATCAGTTGGAGTCGCAATGGGAAACCCACCGCTTTCGTTAAATGCCCTCACGTCCTCCCATGTTTGCGAAGGGCTTGTGTGGTCCAACGCGAAGCCAGAGGCGAACGTGCCGAACTCCTGATACTGCTCGCTCCGGTCTGCGCCCCGGCTGTAGAGATACGCTTGATATGGTTGTGCATCCGGGTTACTTGAATTTGTCGTTGGCGGTAGCTCGACATCCGGTGGTACTACCCGGTTGCTACTGTCAAGCGTGCACGGTTCGTCAACGTATGCCCGCCCGCCGCCTTCTTTGTTGCCTCGATGTACTACCACCCCGCCGTCGGCGACGAAGGCAATACCAGAGAAGATTCTAAGGCGAGGAGGGGTACTGCTCTCCCACGGAGGTTCGGTCGGCACGCCGCCTGTAATTGTGTTGTTAGCCATATACTTTTTTCCTATGGAATCTTCTTCATCGAGAGTGTGCCGCCGCCGAAGATGGCGAGAGAGTTGAGCGCGCCGCCTGAGTCTTGATAAACGCGCAGGGTGATGTAGTCGTTGAGTGCGAGGGTTTGGTCGACCGAGAGCGTGAGTTGCGTACCGTTGCCTGCTCCGGCCACGGGCGGCAACACGATGCGAGCGAGGTACGTTGTGTTATTGAGGAAAATAGCCGCGATCCGCATTCCAACACTTGAAGCGTCGAAATGTACGTTGCCGATGATGGTATAGACACCTGGTGTCTTACAGGTAAGCCTCGGATTGTTGGTCACATTATCGTGAATCGTATCTGTGTCATATTCCTCAGTTGCCAGATTTAAGTCTGTATAAGTGGCATTTGGAATAGACTGGGTAGCATTTGCTATCGCCTTAACTTTGGGGGTCACTGGTAGGTCAGAGACGAGCAGCGTTGTCCCGCTTGTAACCCTTCCCTTAACGTCTGTTGTGACCTTCGTGAAGGTGCCAGCCATGCCCACGTTGGCAAGCGTCGTGGCGACAGAGCCTGCGGTTGTGGTGACATCGCCTGTAAGCGCAGGCATCCGGGCAGCAGCGAGAGTGCCGGATGTGAGGTCGCCCGCGTCGTGGGCGTGGCTAAGCGGTGTTCGCGCGTTACTGAGGCGCGTGTCATCACCCTTAACTATTTCGCCGGTCACGGCATTGCCCGATGCAGGGACGTTCAGCGTGGCTGCCGTGCCTAATCCGAAAGCGGCGCGAGCCGCGCTCGCGCTTGTTGCTCCTGAACCTCCGTTGGCGATGGTGAGCGCGCCGCCGCCGAGCGAGTTGCGGTTGATGTTGGTTTCGACAACGTCAACATCTATCTCGCTGTTCGTCGTGTCATCCGTGATAGTAACTTTTGATGAACCGGCGTTAATCTTCTTGAGCTGCAAATCAACGCCGGACTTTTGCTTGAAGACACCCACCCCGGCAGTGCCAACATTAGAGACTGAATTCGCCTCTCCCGCGCCCACTATTGTTCCATTCGGAAGTGTCTGCCTCATTAAGTGACCTCCATGCCTGCAATCACGTAATCAACCACCGCACCCGTAGATGCCGCGCCTTCAATTATGTCGCCCGTCAGCATCGGCATCGCCTGTACGGCATCAAGCACGTCCAGCATTGCGCCAGCCGCAAGCGAGTAGTCTTTAGGGATAATCCTGCGCGCCGTACCCCCGGAGCGTTTGAAGAAAAGGTTGATACTTACCGCAGAAGCAGAGGTGTTCACCAAACGAAAGAACGAAACACCGGCGCGAGTGGGAACGACGGTGTAGAGCGCGACCTGTGAGCCTGTTAGCTGGCCGTTAGCTAGTGGTTTCGGTGTCGGGATAGATGCCATTAGATTAACCTGTAGAAAGCCGCTTCAGCGGAGGCCGCCCCCAAGTTTTCGCGCGTCCGCTCCGCATCTTGAAAAATGATCTGTTCGTTGATTGTGAGCGTGTCTATCGTGCTCTCCGGGTCGGCTATCGTCTGTCCAGTCCAAGTGAAGGCTACCGGGGCGGCATCGGCGACGGACTGAGCAGCAGAGGGCGCAATCGTCGTCGAGTAATAGGTACGGGGAACGTCCTTTTCGGACTCGTCAACTTTGACGAACTTGACGGCGCTGTTTAAGAGCACCACGCGCTCGTTGACGCCATGATCTGCCGAACTGGTGCCTTTGAGCTTGCGCTGCATCCGAGAGCCTGCCCAGCGGTTCGGATGCCCTGTAACTCTCGTCCATGTGGCGACTCCGACAACCTCATTGCCGATAACAAAGACATTATCTCCGTCGAGCACCTGAGCATCAGTGAGTGTTTCAAGTTCGCCGTAGAAGAGGTCAACGGTAACTGTAGAGACGGTATCCCACGCGCCTTCAGTCCAACCGCCGGGAACGTCCGGGAGCGCTGCGCTCACCACGCGCCCCATCGTTGCGGGGCCGTCCGATACGTCAACGAACTGAGTGCCTGAGCCTTTCTCGACATAGAGAGCGGAGCGCGAGTACTCGCCTGATGACTGGTCGCGAGGGGTAGCCGCCCACATGAAGCCGGGCGTATCCTGAGGCGAGTAAAGGCGGGGAACGTCTATGAGGGTGACGACGGTGCCCGCCGGGACTGATGGAGGTTGATCTGATGAGACGGAGACGGCTTCGCCGATGTCGTCCAAGATAATCCCGTCAGCAGGCGTACAGGTGAACGTCAGGAAGCCCGGCACTGAGCCTTGAATCTCTTTAATGCGAGCATCCTTTAATTCACCGTTGAACGGAATCTTTATTTTCTGCGTCGGTGTCAGGTGTTTGTAGCGGTGAGTCGTCGTAAAGGTGTAGGAGCCTTGCTCTCTCCACATCTGCTGTAGCTCACGATTTGCAAGCCGCTGAAGCTCTTGAGTCGTGAGGGTCATGGGTAGGTCGAGCGTCTCATGGTTTTGGCTGGTCGTGATCTGTCGAGTCGCATGGCGTGTGGCGGTCTCGAAATTGTCGTCGGGATTGAAGCAAGTGAGGTCTAGCCTGAAAGGCAAATCCACTTCATCGCGTTGCTTGTTAGAGACGGAAACCAGCAAGCCTTCCGTATCGTTCCCCGCGCCCATGTAATCCTCGTCAATGGTTTCAATAACAGACTCATCTACTAAGACGCCTTTGATTTTACCGTTTGAGCCTTCGTAGAAATCCGCATCATAGACGCGGCCTAATAGTTCCATGTCCGTTCGCGGGGGCTGTCTCTGGGAGATGATGAAGCCCCTGACCGGAATGGACGCCAAATCGGAAAATCCCAAGTCGCTCGAATCCAAGCCCGCCCTAATCGCCCTTGCCTCTGCGATCTCGTCGAGCGTCTGGTAGTCCATATTCTCTACTAGTGCCAGAAACGTCGGATGCCCGTCTGTGATGTCGTAATTCTCCAAGACGACATGCGCCAAGCCTCGATACGCCGGGACGGCTCCCACGCCATGTATGGACTCAAAAAGCGGGTCTGGCAGTTGGTCTTCGCCGCCGTCATAAATCCGAATGTTTGAGTATCCGCCCCCGACGATCTGCGCCTCCGTCATGCCTTCGGTGTCCGGGGTAGGAATGAAGCCGTATCTTTGAATGGGGTAGTCATCCACCGCCTGTGGGTCTGGCAACAGCAAATTGTCTTGAGGGTCTTGTGCCGGAACGTCATGGTCTATAATGCCGGTCGCGCCCGTGCCTGTGCTGTCATAGATGACTTTCGAGCCTGACGCGCCGATAGCCCAGAGCTTGAGGAAGCGGAGACGCCCGCGCCCGAAAGCGATGTCAAGGTCTTGATAGTAACTCGTCTTTTCCACTTTCTGCTTTGGTGCTCCCTTACCTCCGGTGTCTACCGTGGATGTGCTGGTTCGCGCCCTGATTTCAGAAGCATCTATGATGCAGCCACCGACCTTTACCCCACCTTTACCATCCTCAAGCCTCGCGCCATAAATCTCGTTAATAAATAAACCATAACTGGAATCCTGCAATAAGAGTTGGTCGCCCGCCCTATTCTGCTTAATAGGCTTCGGCTTTTTGGCTAAGAGATGTTGAAGGCAGTAGGTAGACGCAGAGATAGCCGTGCTGATAGCAACAGAAATGAGTATGCCGGAAATCGGGTCTGCCCTAACACCTTCAAAGCGGTTTCCAAGTAAACAATCAGCCCCCCAAGCCAAAAGAAAAAGCAGGGTAATCAAGGGAAGATTGATTTTTATTGAATCTTGTCGCATAAAAGCGAAAGAGCACCCCACTAATTAAAATGGGATGCTCAAGGCATTCTGAATTGTTAGGACTTAACCGGACTGTTATTGCCGCGCCATACACGTTGCGGCGCGGCTCGAATTATAACACCCTTCACACTACCGCATAAAATATTCCCTGATGATTTTCATTGCCTCGCGCTCATCTTCGGCGCACGAATCGCAGAACGTGCCGCGCCCGTTGATAGAGCCTTCATACTCCCAGACAAACCACTTAGAGTATGCGCTGCCATCCGTAACGAGTAGCGTTAATCCCTTCGGTATAACATAGAGCGTGCTGCCGTTTGGAAGTTGAACCTTAAAGCCCTTCGCGCCCTTTAACGTAGATACTCCCGCATAAATCAGCGTCAGCGTCTTATCAGCCTTGCCGTATAAATACTCTATGTCGTCGCGCTTTTCTTCGTTGATGCTGAATGAGAAATGTTCATAAGCGCGCGTGCCATACTTACCTGTAGAGTAATTAGCAACGCGGCGTTGCCCATGCGCGGGGCTTGCGGTGAAAGCCAAAACCGCGAAAAGTGTGAGCACTAAGACGGAAGCGCGCAGATGATTTGCGTTCATGCTCGTTAAGGTACGGTGGTCAAAAGCAGTTAGTCAAGAGTAGCCCATCAAAGCCGCGCTGATTAGTTCTCTTTGCGCGGCTTGCCTTTCGGCCATCCGCCCTTGTCTGCCTCCGGGTCGTATCGCTCAACCTCCGAGCGTGAAACCAGCATCCTACCAGCCACCTCAACACCGCGCAGTTTACCCCGCTTGATTAGTCGGTGAATCGCTGAGCGCGTCACCCCGCGCAAGTCCGCCGCCTGTGTCTGCGAAATCAAATCGCTCATATCAACGCTCTCTGGGTTTGCGTGCCTAGCCTCTGATTTGGAGGCTTTCTTTTTCTTAGTCATATTAACAAATACTAGTTGACAGATGCAACCTCTATCTTTATAATACTAGTCAACAAGGGAAACCACTTGACACACCATAAGGAGCAAGACAATGCAAACCAAAGAGCAAAAACGCGAGACGCCAGAAGAAATCAAAGCCCGCCAAGAACTGAATCGCCGCATGGCTACTTGGTTCGGCCTCAACTAAACGAGAGGGCTTATGAATGTTGACGCATTCATAAGCCCCAAACATCAACTTTCAACCGCTAGGAGAAATTCGATGCAGCAGAATAATACCATACCCGCGCTACTCGTCACCATCGAGCAAACCCAAACCTCAGACGATTCGACATTCGTCGTTTCCACCTTTGAACTAATCGAAACGACGGAAGATGAACACGTCGCCGTCTCGGTCTTTGGAGAGATCAACCGGGAGGTGCGCGTCCATGCCTAAAGCGGCTACCGAACGCGCGACCCCGCGCCCTGATGCACCTGCTCTCGCAAACGTGCTGTTGTTCTCGCCAGCCCCGCGCGAGGAAGTGTGGTACGAGCTAGGGCAAGACTACTTAGGCATTCCCAAAGGCTCTTTACTGACGCTCGTCTGGGGAAGGTGCACGCCCGGCGAATTGCACACCATTGAGCTTATAAATGGCCGTTCCATCTTCCGTTATATAAGCCAAGTCACGTTGCTCGATGGCTGGCTGGCGCTAGAGATTCACGGCGAGGGCAAAGCGGAGGACGCGCTGCTATCCATGAAACTTGTTCGCCGTGTCGGGCGCGTGCAGATGGTGTACCGCGTGAGAAAAGTCAAAGGGGAGAAGCCGGAGGCGATCGAGTGGCCGGAGTATTTTGAGGTCGAGGCACAGCGAAGGAAAGGAGTCGCACGGTAATGAGACGGCGACCGACTGATAGCGAGCGCATGATGAGAGTCGTCCTCGCACGGCGCAAGCGGGCGGACTACAACGCCCGCCGCCGTGCTGTAAGGCTGGGCGCGCAAGTGGTTGAAGATGTTTCAAGGGATGCGTTAATCGCGCGAGACGGACAGGTTTGTTATTTGTGCGATGAGTGGATTTCGATTCACGAAGTAACTTTTGACCATGTAGTGCCGTTGTCGAAAGGTGGGACTCATACAGCATCGAATATTCGCATTGCTCATCGGGCGTGCAATTCTCGGAAGGGCAAAAAGATTTTGAGTGGGCTTGGCTTTGAAGTTGTTTTAACTTTTGCTGAGGCGGGACATGGCGATGACGAAACAGTGTAACAAGTGCGGCAGTCCTTACAGGTGCAAGGACTCTGAGGCGAAGTTTAGAAAGTTTTGTAGTAGGCTTTGCGCCAGCCATTCAGCCCCGAAACGACCATCGAGGAAGGTTGTCAAAACATGCAAGAGGTGCGGGAACGAGTATAGTGTTAAGCCTTCGTGGGCATCCGAGTCGGTTTTTTGTAGTAAGGCGTGTCAGCACCCAAAAACAAGAGTAAGAAAAAAGTGCTTGAGGTGTGGCGCAGGCTATGAAGTAATTCCATCAATGGAGGAATCGTCTAAATATTGCAGCGAGGCGTGTAAATACAACGACCCGTTATATCGCAGAGGCGAGTCCGTAGTGAGGATCGGCGAAGAGGTTCGCAAAATCTGTAGAAAGTGCAAGATACCCCTACCGCTTGACAGCTTCGCTTATCAAGAGCGCGGACTATTGAAAAGATACAGCATGTGCAATCCGTGCAAAGCCGTAAAGATGGCAGACACCTATGCCTCCACACGCACTGAGCGTCTCGCCAAAGGCAAGAAATGGCAGACGGAAAACCGGGAAAGAGCAAACGCCATTGCCCGCAAGCACAATCAAAAGGTTAAAGCCGAGGCCATCAAAGAGTATGGCGGTAGGTGCGCTTGCTGCGGAGAGACCGAGCCTAAGTTTTTAAGCGTTGACCATATTTACAACGACGGCGCACAGGAAAGACGAGAGACAAGCAAAGGCGGGAGGGGATATGGCAGTGCGGGTTCGATTTGGCGTTATCTGAGGCAACGCGGATACCCCAAAGACCGCTACCAGCTACTTTGCTTCAACTGTAATTGCGCGAAAGGCTTTTATGGTCAGTGCCCGCATCAAGGGACGCCAGTCGCGCGCCCTATAGTAACTACAAATCCCTCTCATGCTCCCTCAGAAACCTTATAAGATACTCAGCGTGTTGTGATGCACTCATGCGGTTTCTTTGGGTCTGTGCGGGGTTGCCGCCCGGCGGCGTAGTGATGTGTATGTGAAAGTGCTTTTCGACTTTGCTGCTTTCATTGTTCCTCATGTTTGCAAAACCGTTTGCAAAACTTTGCATGTCGAGTCTTGGCTGGCGGCCTAGTTCGCGCGCGATAGTTGAGGCGTTGGGTACAACGGTCACACCAGCCCTGCCGCCAAAAACAGGCTCAGCCCCTTCCTCGCCTGTTATCGCCCACGCGCCGGGCGGAACGAAGCCACCAAGCGCACGTTTGAGAGTAGGTGCTACGGTCGGGCGCGGTTGTGAGCCGCCTTCGTCGCTTGTGTTGTTACCGAATATATCGTGCGACAGTTTGCCTCCAATTCCAGACGCCAGCCCGTCTATCGCCGCGCCGAATATGGTTTGCAAAAAGCCGGGCGAACGGGGCTGCACAGCAATCAATGTGTTTTCAAGTTGGCGAATCGCGCTTTCCGTTCTATTCGCCCCATCACGAAAGACGCTCTCCATCAAAGCACCTTGATTGTCAAGCGCGGTCGCAATCTCTTGCTCTGAATCTGTGATAGTGTTTTTGATGCCCTCAGAATCAAAAACCTTTGTGAGCGAGTCAATCTTGCCGAGAGGCGAACCGCCCATCTGCATCATAGCTGTCAGTCTTTCAATCGCCATCGTGTTTAAGTCGGTTGCGCTGGTGTTCATCACTAGCGGCTCGCTATCTGTACCGGACGCGACCGACGCGGGCGCACCCCCGCCGACGCCGAGATGCTTACCGAGCCAGCCTCCAACCTTACTGACGATGCCTTTCTTTTCGCCATCGGCAGAGCCGAAAATAGCATCGCGCAGTTCGCCCGCTACGCCTGCGCCGATGTTGTGCCGGATGTCTTGAAGGATGCCGATGGCTAAATCTCTGGCGAAGCTATGCCCCTCTTCGCCGATGTGGTCGAACGCCTCCGAAAAGTGAGACTCAAAAGAGTCGCCGACATCTTTTGTGGTGATGCCTAGCTGTAGCAATTCACCTCGAAAGCCTTGCAGCTTCCTCGCTGCTCTTTGGTATGCCTGCTCTATTTGGTCGCCGGAGTCTGCGCCCGATTGTCCTATGTCATTAAAGACGCCGGGCAGAGGTTGAAGGGCGCGCATCGTTATTGAGGTCACGCCGAGCGCGACATTTCCAAAGTCTTTTAGTTCGTCGGACGCGCCGATGATGGGGTCGCTCGCGTGCGGGTCTGGCCTATCGAAAGCACCCGGTAAGAACTCCCCGATGCCCCCTGTCAAATCGCCGCGCCGTTCGATGTAGGGTGCTGCCGTGATGGAGATAGGTAGCGGATTGCTATCTGAAATAGCCGTGCCGTTGACGGTAAAGTTAATGCCCGCGCCGAGTTTTGAAATAGCAGCCATCGCCATTTCGCTCTGGCGAATCATGCCGTCCATATTTCTATCCCACGTCGGAGCGTTGCCCGCATAACCGCGCTCGCCTCTCCGCATCAAGACAGAATCATCATTCGCGCCCGCGTGACCGACGCCGATTGACGCATAGACCGCGCCCTGACTGTTAAGCCTGCCCCTAAATTGTGGTTGGTCAAAGTACTTGAATACCCAATCAAGTTGCTGTGTTGCAGACATGTTTTTTAAGTCTGCGTGAGATTGCCCCGTGCCAGTCATCAAGCCCGCGTGGAATCCGGTCTTGTTACGAAAGCCATCCATAGTAGCTTTCATAAATTGAATCAGACCTGTAGCGGTGGATGTGGGATTCTGTTTAGATGGCAAAAATGAGCCTGCCGTCTCGACCGCCATAACATTCAAGATGTAGTCGGGATTGATGCCCCGTTGCGCTGCGAGGCGTTTAAGCTTTGGAAGAAATTCAGGCTCGCGTTGTGTCAGCTTATCGAGGTTAGCTTTGGTCTGTGTTTGTATGTCCGCCTGCGTAAGAGAACGTCGGCCTTTGTGCGCGTCGAGTGTCCCATACGTTTCATCAAGCACCCTACCAACTCTAGCGATGATGCCCTGCGTGGCTTCGTCCATGCCGTTGTTGAATCCTACCGAGAATCCATCAGCAGCGTACTGTCCTAACGCCTCAAACTTCCGCGACGGGCTGTTAGAGTCTATCCCCTGTGGGCTACCGAAGGCGTCAACCGCGCCCTGCGCCCAACCCTTGATGGTGTCGTAAGCCTCGCCCGCTTTTTCGGTGATGCCCTTTTTTAAGCCTTCAACCATTGACTCGCCGCTTTGGAGCGCACCGCCAAATAAATCGCCCGCCTCTAAAGCCTTCAAGGAACTTTGAATCATACCAGTGACAGGCGAGGCGGCAACATTAAGACTAGCAGCGATAGAGCCAACTTGCTGGCTTCGTATAACTTTATTTGCGTCCGACAAGCCCTGAACGGACACGTCGTATAGACCCTTGAAGGCCGCGCCTTTAAGAGCATTCATGCCCGATGTTAATTTCTTATTCTGGACTTCGATTGTTTGCGACATCTGCTTGGCGGCGTCAGGATAACGCTTCTGAAAGTCGCCCAACAAAATATCTATAAAGTCATTCGCTGAGATGCGCCCCGAATCTAACAATCGCTTCGACCTGTCTTTCGATAGCCCCGTTGCTCCCTTCAGGATGTCAAAAACGGGGATGCCCTGACGGACAAGCGACCGGACATCCCTAGTGCTCGCTTTGCCAAGCTCCGAGATGCGAGAGAGTACGTCTGCGATTGCTATCAGCCCAGACTCGCCTATGTCGAGCGCGGCGGCGGCGTTCCCAATAGCGCGGATTTCCGGTACAACGTCGCGCGCGTTATTTTGCATGATTTGCAACTCACGCGCTGAGGCGATGATGGACGGCAAGCCGAACTCAGAGTTGGATGAGATGGAGCGCAACCCCTTTAACTCTTTTGCAGCGTCATTCGCGCCGCCTGCGACGAGTCCGAGCGAAATTGAGTTGCGCCGCATTGCATCGTTAAAGTCAAAGCTAACCCCGATAGCTTGTTTTATTGCGCCTTGCGATTCGTCAAAGGCGGCAGCAATGCCCTTGCCAACTATCGGAATCGAACCGAGGGCGGCAGACGTGATACTGGTGAGCGAGTCAACCACACCGCCGATATTCCCAAGCCCGACAGTGATGCCCTTGCCAAGCGCAGACCCAATACCTGTACTGATGCGGTCAAAGCGCGAGACGGAATCTGAGGCGCGTTTTTCAACGTCCGTGAAGCCCTTATCTACCTTTTTAACGGCATCCTCAAATGACTTTGTATCGCCATCAAAGACACTGGTGAGACGTTGTAGCTCGATAATTGCACCGCCTTTTCTAAAACAGAAAAGCACCCACTACACGACGGGCGCGAGTCCGTCTGTTATGGGTGCTCAAGGGCACTCAAAGTTATGCAAGCCGCACTATGCGCGACTGGTGATTGAAGAATTATAGCATAGGGGTTTTCTACGCGCCTATTTTGTTCGCTTTAGAATAAAAGTATATGAATCCTTAACCGTCACCAACTCCCACCCATCAGAGCCAAGCGCGTTTAATTGTTGCTCGACGTTACCCGCGCCCGCGTTGATGTTTAGCGTTTTATATTCCCATTGGCTGCGCTGTGAGGCGCGAGCCGTCCATGCCGCGCAAGCAAACAAGGCCACCGCAAATAAAAGCGCAAGGTAAGCGTGTTTGGTCTTCATGGCGCAGATGGTAGGCGCGGCGAAAGCGGGTAGTCAAGGGTAAGCAAGAGTCGCCGCTTGTTGACGCCCTTTGGTCTGTGTCTCTACTTTCGCCGCCTCTCCAGTTCAAACTTAACGAAGTCTCCCGGCTGGCAATTCAACGCCGTACAGATGCGGTTAAGCGCGTCCACGTCCGCGCGCCTCACTTTATTGTGTCGGTACTTTGACAGCACGGATTCATGCAGTCCCGTTTCCTTCGCCAGCCAATAAAAAGAATGGCCGCGCGACTCTAACAGCTTGTCGAGTGTGAAGATAATCATAACGCGCCGCATACTACACGAAAAGCCAATGCTACACAATACACGAAATAGTATATTGACTCTACTTAGCGTTTCGCTTACTATACGTTTCAGCAAGTAGCACAGCCGAACGAAAGGATAAAAGTTAAATGTTCACACTGAAGTCGAGGGCGCAGCTAACACAAGCGGTTGACCGAGCGCGGGCGCTTCATCCGAAAGTCCGCATGGTCAGCTTTGGCGAGTACGCAGTAACGGGCAGCAAGGGCAGCGCGTACACCGTGCGCTGCTATCGGTCGCACGGTCAAAAGATTGTTGACTGTAGCTGTAAGACTCGCAACAGCGTGGCCTGCAAACATGCCGCCGCCGCGCTCTCGCTTCACGTTGCGCTTGCCAAGCGGCGGGCACACTAAAAACGAGTGCGCGGGGGGGTTTGTTGGACCCCCCCGGCGATAGTAACCAAATACGAA
>CAXTRQ010000081.1:0-8017 GCA_964246705.1 uncultured Pyrinomonadaceae bacterium | reverse complement strand
GGGGCAAAATAAAATCCTGGGGGGGGGGGTTTTTTTCACCCCCCCCGCGCACTTCTAACCCATCTCGAAAGGAGATAAGCCAGTGATTAAGACAAACTCTACCATAAACAACCGGACGCCGCGCAGCAAATTCCGCAAGTTCATCCTTGAGCGCGCGGCGAGGTATATAAAACTGACGACCAGCGAGCGCGTTCCCGCGAAATATCGCGCGCCGATGCGACGCGCCCTCTGCCGCATGGTTGAACTGACGGACGGAGGCGGCTACAGGTCGGAACTCTACATGGTGGCCTATGCTATTAATGCAGCCGCGCCACACGGGAAGCGGCGCGAGCTTCGCCGTGTGTGGCTCAAACTCTTGGAGGTCTCACGCCGCTACGACCGCGAGGCGAACCCCTACTGGCGCACGTTCTACGCTCAGTTGTCAGCGTTCTCAGGGAGCAGCGGTTCGCGCCGTTCGAGGACAACACGCGCTGTGCGGGCGTCCGCGTCACCCCAGCAGCACGCCGTTTTCAGGCTGGCGGCGTAAGCTAACAGGGGCGTCCTCACCGCCTCTGGTCTTAAAACATGAAAACTAAATCTTGTAACAAGTGCGGAGAGATTAAACCTTCCGCCTTGTTTGATACGTACCGAAAAAAAGGGCGCGCGTACCTACACGGAGAATGTAGGCCGTGTAGGGTCGCGTCCACGCGAGAACGCAGGCACGCAAAAGGCACTATGCCGCGCTCTCTAACACAGGTTCATATTGACTCTACCTCTGGTCAGAGGGTCAAGCGTTGCTCAAAGTGCGGAGGCGTTAAGCCCGAAAATGCTTTTTGCAGGTCAGGCGATAGACGCAGAACGAGTTGTAAGGCGTGCGACGCAGACTCGCGCGCGATGACTTATGAAAACAACCCCGCGAAGGCTAGACAGAAAGCGAGCCGATGGGCGAAGGCAAACCGACCGAAAATAAACGAACGGGTGAGACAGAGAAAGGAGTCTAACCCCGAAGCGGCAGAAGCCTACCGCGCCCGCTGGGGAGAATACTATGCGAGCCACAGGGCGGGACTCATCGAAAAGGCTGTCCGCTACGTCAAAGGCTTGTCGCCAGAGCAAAAGCAGAGGCGGGATGAAAGAGCGCGAAAGTCGAGGGTGAAGTCCGAACAATTCAGACGTGCTCAAAAACTCGCCGCCGGAAGCCAGCGGCTCGGCTTGGATGACATAATCGCCCGCGATGGTTTGGCCTGCTATCTGTGCGGCAAAAACCCCGCGAAAAAACCATCCATTGAGCACGTTATACCGCTATCGCGCGGCGGAAGTCACACACTCGCAAACGTCCGCGTTGCCTGTTGCGGCTGCAACTCTCGAAAGCATAACAGACTCTTGAGTGAGTTGGACTGGTACAAAGGCGGAGGCGCGGCTTAACTCGCTTTCGTTTTTGAGTGTCTTGCTTGCTATGTCGAAGATGCCGACATGCCGCTCGCCGTGATGCTTGCCAACGATGCGGATTGCCCCTTCGGGATGCTCGTCGCACGGCGCAAGATATTCACAGAATGGCGTGCTGCATCCTGTTTTCTCGCACCTTAGTTTCCGCCGCTCGCTTTGCAATCTCATACCCTCTCTTGACTGCCCGCTTTTGCCTAACACTCCGTAGATTCAAGACTCGCCGTTTGATTCAACCAAACGGCACGAGTCCATCTGTTTTACCTGTTCGGCTTCGACTCTTCGGCCACCCTCTGCGCTTCAACTCTTCCCGTCTCTACACCGAAATGAAAGAAAGGGTGCGCGGGTCTCTCAGGCGTCCCGAACTCAACATCACCTGCATAGTCCACCCCTCGCGCGGGGTCGCCTGCAATCAATGTTACTTCCCCCGTCTCTTCGTTTATCTCCATCCTTATCGTGTCCCTCAGATGGGTGTGACCGGGCGTGTTGTCGCTCACTGGACACGTAGCGCGGGCGGTCTCAACCGCTTGATTGACCGCTTTGGTGTTTATCTTCATCAACGTACTGCGCGCTTGTTTCGGTATCGCCGCCGTGTTCCGCCGCGTGCTCTTTATCGTTGACATCTTTCGCCTCTTCTTTAGAAGTGCCGCCTGTAATTTCACTTAACCGGGCGTACAAAAGAGTGCTCGCTGGTATGTTGCCGGTTACAGCATCAATGATTCTCTGGCGCAATATCGGCGGCTTTAAGTCCGTCCAAAACTGCTCTGTAAATTCTACTGGCTCGCCGTCGTCGGTCAGGTTTTTAATGAACGTGTCGAGTGAAACGAGTTGGCGGGCGGCGACGGGGATGGGGTTATCCGCGTCGGCTTCTATGGTCTTTAGTTGCTCCCACTCGCGGCGGTCAATAATTTTGTGTGCGACTGTGATTGTTTCCTCGCTGACGCCTTCCGGCGTTCGCAAGGTCAAGTCAATTTTTGCCGTGTCGTAGTAATGACGAGCAAGGTCTTTTATGTCCATCCACTGAACTCCTTTTTATGGCGATAATCTTATCGCCGGGTCTGACTGGCATCCTGTTTATCCATTGCCTCTTTGAAGGCTAAGAAATGTAATAACGCGGCAGGGTCGCGCGCCGCCTCCAACATCTCGCGCATGAATTGCACGGCGTAGTCCGCCTCTAATTGATAGAACTCCCTGATACATCGTTCGGCTTCTGAAAAGTCCACGCCTTCAAACGCCACTTGCGGTGGGAGCTTCACAACGCGAGCCTTCGCTGCGTCTCGCTTCGCGCCGATCTGTGCAAGTTTCTCTGACTCGTTAAAAGGGATGCCGTCAATTTCTTTAATCATCCATACCTCTGTTAAGCGTCCGCCGTCGCTTTGTTGCCTTCGACTATCTGCTTTTGACTCCCCATAGGCGACAGTGGAATAAAATTCTCGTGCTTTTCGCCCCAATTCTTATGTGTAATCTTAATTGCTCCGAAAGGATATTCCGCGCACGGCTCAACCCTTTCCGCAATGATTGAATTACACGACTTGCAGCGTTCTTTAGGCATAAATAAACTCAATCATTTGAATTAAAACCGAATCACCGGCACGGTTTTGCTTTTGTGTTTTGGGACGGATTAATAGTCTTTGAAGGCCGAACGAAGCGAGGGATGTAACAGCGGAGACGGCCAATGATGCGAGAATGGCATGAGCCGCCGCCCAACCGGCTATCGCACCGCTAACCGGATCCGCCTTTACAACAACGAACAGCACGCACCACAGGGCAAAGACCCTGATGATTGTCAGTAGATGATAGGCTGTGCGGCGCATTCTCATTATTGCAAACCTCTCAACTGATAGACCCCCTTGAGTCCTCTAAGGTAAGCACCGAACGGACGCCCTTCCTTAACTCCATGATTCCTCAAGGCGTGCACCATGTATGAATACTTAAAACCTCGCAGGTCTGTGCGGGTTAATATTCCGACGTGCTGCTCTCCGTCTCCGAAGTCCATCGAAACAACGTCACCCGCTCGTGCATCTTCAAAAGAAGGAAGGCGATCAAGATGCTCATTCAGCAACCTCTCCATCGTCTCGCCGTCCGGGTTGCTTCCGTACTCAAGAAAATCGAAATCCGTGTAGCCCGTGTCATGCCCGACCATGACGATTAGCCCGACGCAATCAAGCCCGTGCTCCCTTGAGCGCCCTTGCTGCTTGTAAGGCACGTCAATGTATGAGCGGGCGGCTTCGATGATTTGTTCGCGTGTGATTTCAGGCATTCATCAACTCGGATAAGTAAATGTTTTTGTCCTACCGGGCAGCCACGGCTCAGCCCGCATGTTCTCAATGTTCGTGCCCGATGGGTTATCAAGATTGACGATCTGCATACATCTCTGGCGTGTTCTGTCGCACCCCTCTACTACAGTCACAGTGTCTCCAACTGATACCACCCCGACCATCGGCAGAAAGAGAATCAAAGCGCCGCCATCGTTGCTTACAATCTCTTCTTCCAATCCTTCGTTTTCGCCGGAGTCGAAGGCGATCCAACCTTTATGCAGAATGTTGTCGGTGTAAGCGCCGGAGATTGTGAATTGCTGCCTATCCGTGACCGCTGTGACCGTGGCTGTGTGCGTATAAGGTGTAAGATCGGCCTTACATTGGAAATCACCGAACCTTTTGACCCTGCATGTCTCCGAGTATTCGTCTCCGATGGGTTGGTTGAGCAGTTGTGTCTGGCTTCTGAATTGAGGGGTTACAACGAAGTCATTGGTGTCCGCTTCGCCGATTTGTCCGACGTGCTTAACTACCGCCGGTGCTGAAAGGTCGGTGAAGTCAATCACCTGAATAATGACCTTCGCGCCGCGCCAGTAACCGCCTAACAACTTTACTGATGTAAAGGGCGCTGTCAGCGGAACCGTAAGCGTGCCCTTGTCAGGTGAAAGGCCGGAGGTGATCTTTATCTCCGTCTCGTCGAGGGGGATCGCTGTATAATTTTCAGCTTCAAAGATTAAATCCGATTCGTAATTACAGATTCTTATCTGCTCGCCGGAAACAGCGGTCACCTTCCACAGGGTAATGAGATGTTCAGTGCCCATGTTCAATCTATGCCGAGCGTCTTCGGTAGTAGTTCGATTAGCTCCACGCTGGCATTGCTGGTTGACAGGTCGTACCTGCTCTTAAATGAATCTTCAGTAAATCTCATCGGCAAGTGATAGCGGCCTGTGCCTCTCAATTCCTGCCCTGCGGTTGGGGCTACATCGAACGTAAATACGCCGGTTGTCCAATCCATTGCGCCCGCGCTTGCGAGGTCAACAGTAGCTCGCCGGTACGCTTGCCTCTCTCCGTGGGTTTGGTGCGAATTAGTGCCCGCTGAAGTAACGATGTGCCGAATGACACCGCTGCGCTAATTGCGAAAGATACAAGAAGCGAAACGGGGTCACATGCGTAGCCCAGAAAGCGATTCCCCAATAGAAGGTCAAGCGCACATGCCAACAGCATGAGCAGTAACAACGGAACGGCATTGATTGCTTCAGAATTCCTTTTCATAAAAACAGAAAAGCGCCTACATCAGCGGGTCTTTCTCCCGTGCGTAGACGCTTCATCGCGTTCTGGATTGTCAGCGCGGATTATATCATGGCATGGATGACTCTTTTCGCTTTTTCTGCATAGCTTGCTCCGTAACACTCATATCCACTAGAGACCTGTCTTTAATATACCTCTCATTGATAGGGCGCATCTGTTTGACGGTAAACGCACCTTGCTCTTTTGGTGCGCTACTAATCCCTGAAAACTTTAAGAAGTAGCCCGTGTGTTCCATTTCTACGCGCAGGTAGTAGGTCTCGCCGCCCTTTAATTCAAGCTCGACACCGCCATTCTTCTTGTTCTTGGAGTGGAAAGAATGTGTGCCCGGTTCAAGTGCTAACGCAAAGTACCTACCCCCGTCTATCTCTGCTGTTAATTTACCGTCACAGTACACTTCAGGCGCTGCCCGCTTCATCATTCGCGCATGTGGGGTTTGGTAGATATAGACGACGGCCTTTTGCTGTGCGTGCAATTCAAGAGCAATCACAACGACAAGGAACGCAGAAAAAGCAAGACTTCTCATGCCGGGCAGGGTACGGCATGAGAAAGCAGGTAGTCAAGAGTAGCCCATCGCCGCGCTGGTTAGTTCTCTTTGCGCGGCTTGCCTTTCGGCCATCCGCCCTTGTCTGCCTCCGGGTCGTATCGCTCAACCTCCGAGCGTGAAACCAGCATCCTACCAGCCACCTCAACACCGCGCAGTTTACCCCGCTTGATTAGTCGGTGAATCGCTGAGCTTGGTTTCGCAGGCGAGCGAGCGGTACGGCTATCAGCATCAGTTGCCTTTCGCGGTCAGGATGTACGTTGAGGCATTGACGGAGGAAACGGTAGCCTAAGAGACGGGGAAGGTGTAGGAGTTAAATCGGATTCACCAGAGAAGGGGCGAGGCTTCGCGGTCTTGCCTCTTTTGTTTTGTGAGTATAGGATGCCACGCTATGTGGCATCCTCTCTACATGATCTTATTGCAAAACCGGCCTCCAACCTCTAACGAAGTACTTACTTCTGTTGTAGCCATCGTCTTCGTCATTTGCCTTGCCGTCGCTCTCTATTATCACTCGCTACAGAAAGAAAGAGAACTTAAAGCAGCGAAAGATGCCTACCATCAGCTACTCTCTCGTCTTAAAGCCAATCCCACCAATGCCGATTTAAGACAAGAAGCTCTTCGACTTGGGAGGGCATATTCAAACCTGACGCGTGAAAAGAAAGGCGTTACCCTTTTTGATGAAGTGGCTTTGATGAATGATATTAACGCCGCGTGCGCGAATGCAGCGTCTGCAAGGCCATCTCAATCAATCGAAGGGCGGATTACTAAGTTGGCGGAGTTGCTGGATAAAGGTCTAATTGACGAAGCAGAATACAAATCAAGAAGGGTTAAAATATTAGACGAGATGTAATCATTGGGCAGCAAGGCTTGCAGGCATACTATCGCTTTTAACTACCTGTTTTTGCTCTGACATTGGTGATAGCGAGATGACGGTCTCACACTGCTCTCCGTGATGCCTGTCTAGTAATCGAATCGCACCATAGGGATACTTAGGGCATGGCTCAATCCTTTCACAGACTACGATGTTGTGAGAATGACACCGCTGCTTACTCATCACTAATCCCCTTGAGTTTATACGCCCCACGCACGCCCCGCAGGTACTTACCAAACGGTCTCCCCTCAACAACTCCGTGATCTCTGAGAGCATGAACCATATAGCTATACTTCAGCCCTCTGTCGTTTATGACCGTCAGGATGCCGACGTGCTGCTCGCCTTCTCCAAAGTCCATTGAGACGACATCGCCCTCTCTCGCTTCGTCTATAGAATCAAGCCGGTCGAGATGCTCGTTCAGCAACCTCTCCATCGTCTCGCCGTCCGGGTTGCTTCCATACTCAAGGAAGTCGAAATCCGTGTAGCCCGTGTCATGCCCGACCATGATGATTAGCCCGACGCAATCAAGGCCGAACTCGCGCGAGCGTCCCTGCGCCTTATAAGAAATGCCTACGTAGTTGCGTGCAGCTTCAATGATCTGTTGTCTGGTGATTTCAGGCATCATTACGCCGGGTACTTAAACACCCGCTCCCTTCCCGGTAAACGTCCGAACCCGCCGTGATTGATTGCATTATTAAATTTGTCAATACAGGTTTGAAGGGTCTTATCATCACCGGCTATCAGCGTCACGGAGTCACCAACCTGCACACTCCCCGCCATCTCCTTAAAGAGTGTCAGAGCACCAGCGGTGTTAGCTCTGATTTCTTCTGTTAGCCCCACGTTATCTCCAGAAGTGAACATGACCCGGCCTTTGTAAAAATAGCCGTCAGCCTGCACGACTGAGACTGTAAACAGTTGCTTCGGATAACCAGCATCAATAGCAGTGACCATGCCCGTAAAAGTAAATGCTGTTAGGTCTTTCTTGCAGTCTTCATCTCCAAGAATGTAAGGGCAGAGAGCACCGTAAGTTCTTCCAATTGTCTGGTTGAGCAACTGCGTTTGACTGCGGAACTGCGGGGTAATGACAAGATTATTCATGCCCACCTCGCCGATGTAGCCGATGTGCTTTTCAACTGCGGGCGCTTCCAGATTCAAATAGTCAACAACTTGCATGATGACCCGCGCGCCCCGCCAGAGACCTCCGAGCAAGCCCGCAACGGTGAAAGGCGCGTCAAGCGGGATAGTGATTTCCGCGTCGTTGGGAGTAAGACCGGAGGCTATTTGAACCTCTGTCGGTTCCATCGAAACGGCTTCGTAGACTTCCGCCTCAAAAGCGATGTCGGACTCATAGTTGCACTTGCGAACGGTCGTGCTGCCCTTCGTGATTTTCCAAAGTTGTATGAGATGATCGGTCGCCATGATTAGCTAATGCCGATTGTTTTGGGAAGCAGTTCGACAAGGCCGATTCCAGAGCTATTGCTTGCGTTTATGTCATAGCTCGCCTTAAACCAGTCCTCTGTGAATCTTACAGGCAAGTGATAGCGTCCCGTAGCTCTCAATTCCTGCCCTGCGGATGGGGCTACATCGAACGTAAATACGCCGGTAGTCCAATCCAATGTGCCC
>CAXTRQ010000080.1:22495-25087 GCA_964246705.1 uncultured Pyrinomonadaceae bacterium | reverse complement strand
GCTGATTCGGGAGCACGTCGGGAGCACGCTCGTTGCGGTGTCCGATGAAAAACTGACCGAGGAAGCCGTGCGGGTCATCCGATTGCTGGAAGCCCGTCGGAAAGTTGGTATCGCCGAGGCCGAGGAATCGTTCGCCCTGCTGGTTGAGGTGTGCGCGATAAGCTGCGCTGAAGCCCACCCAACGGCGCGGGAAGACGCGCACGCCTGCCAGAAAATCAATCGGATTGTTCTCGAATGCATTCGGCGTGCGACCGCCGACATAATGCACCGATTTCATCTCGACGATTGGCTGGAAGTGCTTGTTAACCGGGAAATCAAAGCCGACGCCCGCGATCAACTCGTCTGGACGATCAAGCAGCGTGACCTTACCGGTTCCGAAGGCTTCCGACTGCGGATTGCTGTTCAAGATGTAACCGGCATTAACCGCCATGTGCACGGACTTGCTGAGGCGTCCGCCGAGGACACCGAAGAGACCGAAGTCGCCGATGTCACCGCCCGGGCTGGCACCACGCTGCAACTGATTGAAGCCCTGCAAATCATCCGCCTTATCCATATAGAAGCGATAGAACGGGATGAAGTTGATGCTCAGCGCATTGTTCGGATCGGTCAGGCGAATATTAGCGCCGATGTTCATGGTGCTAAGTGACGACTGGCCGTAGAGCCGATTGATAAACGGCGCATCGGGCAAGTAGACGGGCGCTAGCGTGAACGTACCGGGGAACGTGATCGGATTGAATGCCAGATTGGCAGCCGTCGTGTTGGTCGAAAGGACGATGCCCGGCAGGATGCTGCCGAAGATCGAGCCGACGCCGGGGAAGTTAGAAGCCGCGCTAAAGTTCCCCTGCTCTTGTCCGGTAGGCGTGCCCAAACGGCTGGTGAACGGCGGAGCGATTCTGTTTCCAGTCAGGCCGAAGTTTGGCCCCACTCCACCGACGAACGGGAATTGTACGAACGGCTGGTTTAATGCCGGCCGGAAAACCGCTCCGGCAATGCCACTCGTTCCGCTCACTCTTTCAGGAGCGAGAATGATGGCGGCTCCGCTGCCAAGCGTTGTGGCAGAGAAGAAGAGCTGTGAGTTCGGCAGATAAAAGCTGGACAGATGACGCGGGTTATTAACTTTGATGCCGCGATAGCCGTCTGTCTGGAACCACAACTCCAGATGATCGTTCAGACCGATCTGGAAACTAAGCGGAACCTCAGTGATGTCAACATCACCGGGATCGCGGTCGTAATTGCTATAAGCAATGCTAAAAGTGAACTCTCCGCGCCGCAGCGTCTGACCATCATAGATGGTAAAGAGTCCGGTAGGCCCGCCGGGCGAGCCGCCTGTGCCGACGGTAGGAGCGATGTTCCGTGGGTCATTCTCCTGCCGTAAAGTCTGCGCTGATACTGCGGCAAACAGCATCAACATGGTGAGCGCGGCAACGAGCGCTCTTCTCGCGAGTCTCATCGCATTCCTCCTGCGAAATGAGTTTATAATTTTGCGGAAGGGGGCGACCGTGCTGCCCGAAGCTTCTGAGTGGCGGATGTCTCGATGTTTCTGGTTATCCATTTACACCTTTAAGGTAAAGACACCACGCACGACCCGGAAACTCTTGAGCAGGGCGCGGACGCTCCAACTACAAGCGTACAAACCTAAGTCAAAGTAAAACTGCTACCGCCCTCGACCGAAACGTCTTGTAGATGGAGCGGAGCAGCGAGAGGAGCCGAACGCTTAGGGGCGTCCGTGGGCGCTCTTGCACTGCCTCTTTGCGCCTCTCAACTGGTTAATTTCTTTTAGCTTTCTTAAAGCGCCGGTTCTGCTTATACGAAAACAGACGCGCTCGTGTCAACATCTCGAATCGTCATGCCTGCGCTTTGTCCTTCTTTCACCCTAAACAGACTCTGCACCGACATACCAAATTCCGCCAGACCATACTCTACTTATGCGCGGAAATCAAGACCTTTTCACGACTTAGCGTGAAAAATTCAGACACAATTTTGTCACGCATAGATGCCGCGCATGCGCGTGTCGTAGGCGACGCGGTCAATCGCCAGCATGTAAGCGGCAGTCCGTGTGTCAACCGAATGCGAATCTGCGTAGCGCACGACATCGTTAAAACTGGCAACCATGATGTCCTGTAAACGGTCGTTGACGACATCTTCCTTCCAGAAATAGCCCATTCTGTCCTGCACCCACTCGAAATATGAAACCGTCACGCCGCCCGCATTGGCGAGAATATCAGGAATCACAAAGACACCTTTATTGTGCAGCACCTCGTCGGCGGCGGCGGTCGTCGGCCCGTTCGCGCCTTCGGCCAGAATTTTGCACTTGATGCGGTCGGCGTTCTCCGAAGTAATTTGATTTTCGGTCGCCGCCGGGACGAGCACATCGCAGTTGAGTTCGAGAAGTTCCGGGTTGCTTACCCGCTCGACGCCGGGAAACTCGTCAAATGAACGGGTCGTCTGCAAGTGTGTGAGGGCTTCAGGAATATCAATGCCGTTGGGATTATAGATGCCGCCGAAAACATCCGAGATGGCGACGACTTTGTAGCCCGCCTCGTGGAGCAGTCGTGCTCCGATGCCGCCGACGTTGCCGGAGCCTTGCACGAC
>CAXTRQ010000080.1:9487-22485 GCA_964246705.1 uncultured Pyrinomonadaceae bacterium | reverse complement strand
GTCGAGGCGGCGTACGTCGATCAGGTCGGCGACTCCGGCGGCGTCGGCGGCGTCATCTTGAATTTCTTGATGGCCTCGTTGATGACGAAAAGGAGTCCGCGCCCGGTCGCTTCCCGTCTGCCGGAAGAGCCGCCGAGGTCAACCGGCTTGCCCGTCACCACCGCCGTCACGGTATGGCGCGCGTGCATGGAATAAGTATCCATAATCCATGCCATGGTCTGTTCATTAGTATTCATGTCGGGCGCGGGCACGTCCTTTTCCGGCCCGATGAAGTCAATCAACTCGGCGGCATAGCGGCGCGTCATACGCTCCAACTCGCCGAGCGACATCTGCGTCGGGTCGCAAATAACGCCGCCCTTCGCGCCGCCGAACGGGACGTTGACGACCGCGCACTTCCAAGTCATCCACGCGGCGAGCGCGCGCACTTCGTCAATCGTCACGTCCGGCGAGTAGCGGATGCCGCCCTTGGCCGGGCCGCGCGCGAAGTTGTGCTGGACGCGATAACCTTCAAAAACTTCCATGCGCCCCGAATCCATTCGCACGGGGATATAGACCTTCAGCTCGCGGTTCGGCACGCGCATCACGGCATACAGGTCAGGGTTCAGATTGAGCTTCTGCGCGGCGCGGTCAAAGCGTTCCATCATTGACTCGAATGGATTATCTTCCCTTACGCGCCGAGTATCATCAACCATCGCATTTGCCATAGTCATCTCCTGAAAGCAGTGACGAGTGACAAGTGACGAGTGACAAGTTAAAGAACCTGTCTTTGCTCCTCACTTGTCACTGTTTTCAAAACTTCGTTCATCGCTCCCGTGCGGTAACCGTGCAGGTCAAGCGTCACGTAGCGAAAGCCGAGCGCGCGAAAGCGCCGGGCAAGTTCGTCAACGACTTCACGACTCAGTGCGCGGTCTAATTCGGCAGGCGCAATTTCCAGACGCACCAGTTCGTCGTGATGGCGCACGCGAAATTCGCGAAAGCCGAGAGAGCGCATAATCTCTTCGCCGTGATCTACCGTCCGCAGGCGTTCGATGGTCACGGGTGTTCCGTAAGCGATGCGTGAAGAGAGGCAGGGGCTGGCGGGCTTGTCCCATGTGGGCAGCCCTACGCGGCGGCTCAACTCGCGCAACTCGCGCTTCGACATCCCGACTTCGACGAGCGGGCTGCGCACGCCTCTCTCGGCGCTGGCCGCGCGTCCCGGCCGGTAATCGCCGAGATCGTCCGTCGTCGAGCCGTCAATGACCGCGTCAAAGCCACGAGCTTCGGCGAGCGGGACGAGCTTTCCGTAAAGTTCTGATTTGCAAAAATAGCAACGGTCGGAATTGTTGACCTGATAACGCGGGTCGTCGGTCTCGTCCGTTTGAATAATCTCGTGTTGAAAGCGGAAGCGGCGTGCGAGGTCAACCGTTTCAGCACGCTGGGAAGCGGCGAGGCTTGGCGATTCGCCCGTCACACATAGAGCGCGTGCGCCGAGTTCATCCGTGGCGACGTAGGCGAGGTAAGAACTATCAACCCCGCCGGAGAAGGCGACGACGACCGATTTCATCTCGCGCAAGAGCGCGCGCAAGGCATCCTCTTTCGCCTGAGCTTCAGCCGAGACCGCCGCTTCGACGGCTTCCCTGTTCTCCGACTCTTCTTCAACTGCCGGACTGTTCACAGCTTTTGTACCCTGCGCTGCGGCCTCAACGGGCGGCATCCGCCCCGCGCCGACAACTCTGTCCTCAGAACAATTTTTGAAGTTTGGTTTAATGAATAGCTTCGGGTCGGCATGTTAGCGCAGCGAATGCGGCGACGCAACCCATAAGCACCTTGAGAGCATCAATTTCAAGCACATGGATGCGCTTGGACGCTGCCCCGGCCTGCATGTTATATTTTTCGCACGGATGACATCCGGCATTCCGCGTCAATATTTTTGACATTAACTTTTAGTTCGTCGAAGTTTCCTTCTCCCGTTCGGAAGGTGAAGCTGTTTTAGAAATGCCTTCTCGCTTTTATTCTCACTCCATCGTCAAAGCGTTCCTCTTAGCGCTCCTGCTGCTCTGCATGTCGCCCGCGCTGGCAGCGCAAGGCCGCGACGACGAGTTTGGCGACGATGCCGCCGATCCCGTCAAACTCTTTCAGCGCGGTCAGACAGCACACGAGCGTTTTCAAAAGACGCACGACCCGCAAGACATCGCGCAGGCGCTTGAGCTTTATGAAGAGGCCATCAAACTAAAGCCTGAGTTTCCCGAAGCCGAATATCAGAGGGGCTTGGCGCTCGTGATGCTGAATCGCACGGCGGAGGGCGAGCAAGCTTACCGTCGCGCGTTGGCATTGTGGCCTGACTCGCCTCTGCCGCCCGCCGCCTTGGGAAGCCTGCTGGCGCGAACCGGACGAGAGAGCGACGCGGAGACTCTGCTGCGCAGGGCGCTGACTCTCGACGCGGACAATATCGTGGCGCTCATCGCACTGGCGACCGTGCGCGGGCGCGCAGGAGATAAAGGCGAAGCGGTGAAACTTTGGCGGCGCGCGACCGAAGTCGAGATGGGAGACGCCAATCTGTGGGCGGCGCGCGGGGTGGCTGAGCACGAGGCGAAAGACCCTGTGACGGCGATTGCGAGTTTTACGCGCGCGCTCGAATTAGATTCGCGCAACGTGTCGGCGCGATTGCATCGCGCGGAAATCAATATCGAAGAGGGCGATAAGGCGCGCGCGCTTCCAGACCTGCGCGCTTTACAGGATGCCGCGCGTAGGGATACCAAGCTGGCGATTAATCTCGCCAATCTTTTTGCCCGCGCGGGTCAGAAAGAAGAAGCGCAAGCCATCCTCAGGTATCTACCGGAAGAAGCGAAACGCTCAGCCGAAGTCAAAGAGATGGAGACGGTGCTTTCCGACGTTAACTGCGAAGACACGCCGCAGGCGCGCGCCTCGCTCGCACGCCTTCTGGAGAGCGAACCGCGCAACGCTTCGCTGCTCGCCTGTCTCGGCGAACTCAACCGCACCGCCGATCCGCCGCGCGCGCTCGACTATTTCAAGCGCGCCGTCGAGGTTGAACCGGGGAACGTCAAATACGCGACCGGCTACGCGTCAGCCTTGCTTCAACTCCGTAAATTTCCCGAAGCCGCGACGATTCTCAAGCGCATCCTCGCAGTCGCGCCCGATGATTACGTCGCCCATGCCAACTTCGCCACAGCGCTCTACGAACTGAAGCTTTACAAACAGGCTCTCGTAGAGTACGAATGGATTGTGCATGCGCGCCCAGACCTCGCCGTCACCTATTTCCTTATCGGCAGCGCGCATGATTACCTTGGCGAGTACGTGGAGGCGCTCGGCGCTTACGAGACTTTTCTGGCGCGCGCCGATGCACAGAGCAACCAACTTGAGATTGAGAAAGTTAATCTGCGACTGCCGAGTTTGCGTAGCCAGATCAAACGTGGAGAAGGAAAGAAGAAAAAGGGGCGCGATGAACGGTAAAGAACAGTTGGCCGTCTTCGTATTCACACGTCCGCGCCGTCGGATACGGCAGCGCACGCTGTTGTTGCTCGTCTGCATGCTGGGTCTGGTTGGCGTCACCTACGCGCAGCAACCCGACCCGACCAACGATCAGACGCCACCGCCGATAAAGTATGTGCCGGAAGAGGTGCGCCAGCAGCTTTCTCTCTCGAAGGACGTGAAGGCGCGCACGCGCCTCAGTCTCGAACTCGCCGAAGAGCGGCTCCAACGCGCCACCACACACACATCGGCGGAACAGTACGAGGCCGCTGGCAGAGAACTCGGTATCTATCAGGCCATCCTCCGCGATGCGGTCAGCTATATCCAAGAGAACGTCAAGAAGGCCGACAAGAAACGCGACCTCTTCAAACGCATGGAACTGACCCTGCGCGCGCACATGCCCCGCATCGAAACGCTCCGCCGCCTAACTCCCTCCGAAGATGCCGTACACGTCAAAGCCTGCATGGACTTTGTCCGCGAGGCGCGCGTCGAAGCGCTCAACGCCTTCTATGACGACACCGTGATTCGCACGCCCTCCGGCAAGAGTCAGACGCCCGTCAATGAAGGCAATGTTAAAGGCACTTCGCTTAGCGCCCCGGAGAAGAAGCCGGAACAGCCATAACGGAAGACCGGATGAAGATATTTAAGATGTGAGCATTCGGGTTCGGGATTTAAAAGCAGGATGGATTTCAAGTTTCAAATCTCGAATTTGAAACTCGCCGTCGCGCCCCGTCGCCCTTTCATCAACTGCGTGTCTGCCAATTAATCTTTCGCCCACGCTCATCACAATAAAACCATGAACCTGTCCTTCAAACGCGTCGCCTCCATCCTGCTCATGCTCTCTCTGCTTTCGCCTCTTCTCGTCACGGCAGCGACGACCCGCGCACTGCGCCCGACACAGCGCGAACATCTGACGCCCGAAGAGATTGAAATGGTGCGCGACAATCAGGAACTCGACAAACGCACGGGCGTCTTCATCAAAGCCGCCGAGCGCCGCTTCCTCGCCATCACAGACCCGCAGGCGGCCAGTCGGCAGTCCGCCAAAGACGCCGAGACGTGGGGCGCACTCAAGGGCACGCGCACGCAACTACTCTCCGACTTCGCGGGGATTCTCGACGAAGCCGTTACCAACATTGACGACACCGCCGACCGTGCTCCGACCAGTCCCACGCTCAAAAAATCGCTCAACAAACTGGCTGAAGCTTCCAGACGCTTTCTCCCCCCGCTCGCCGCCCTGCGTGATGCCTCACAGGATGAGGCCGAACGCGACGCGCTCGAAAACGTCATCGAACGCGCGCAGGAAATTATTGAAGCCGCCAAGAACCATCCTTCCGACGAAAAGGAAGACGAGCCGAAAGGCGGCAAGAAAAAGAGCGGCGTCCAAATATCAATTCTCACGACACTCATTTAAGCAACGTGATCCTGCATGCGATGCAAAGCTACGGGGTGAACCGCGCGTTAGGTTTTAGCGTAAGATAAAGGGCGCGCCGCTCAGGCGCATGGGTAGAGTTTGAGGGCGAAAGGATTTTCAAAATAGATTTTATGGACAACAGATATTATCCGGGCGTCGAGGCCGACGTGCCGCAACTGCTGGCGGAACTGCGCCAACTCTTCGACGCGGACGAGGCTTTTGAAGTGCAGACCATGCAGGTCTCTGCGACCGCCGTGCTGCAAGCGCGCAAGTCTTCCACGTTGCGCGAGATGACCGGCCTTGCCGCCGCTCTGACCATCAAAATCACGCCGGAGCATGGCGGCACGCGCGTCGAAATCGGCATGCAGAAGTGGTTCGACAAGGCTGCGGTCGCCGCTGTCGCAATGTTTTTCTCGATGGGTCTGCTGCTCGCGTTGCCCGCGCTCGGCGCATACTGGCAGCACAAGTTGACGGAAGACGCTTGGAGGATTATCGAAGAGCACATCGCGCGCAAGGCTGGCGGCTATGTCCCGCCGATGCCGGGGCGCTGCGGCACATGCGGCTCGGTCGCCGTCTCCGGCTCGACCTTCTGCTCGACCTGCGGCTCAGACCTGCGTGTGGGGCGCACCTGTGATTCATGCGGCGCAGTGCAAAAAGATTCGTCCGCGCGCTTTTGCAATCGTTGCGGCAAGCCGCTCGCCGGATAGCATAGGTCAGACGCGAACGAGCAAGGTCAGGGCAGGCAGCGCATCGCCTGCCCTGATGTTTTATTCAACCGGACATAGCACAACCGGGCGCAACTGGAAAAAATGCGCTCGTGCGGGTATGCTCTATCCCTAAGATTTCAAACCTCAACCGCATCGCTTCCCTGATGGAGAGAGTCGGGCAGCGTGCGGTTGTTGGTGGCAGCGGGCGCGGGGAAAAGCAATCTCTCAAACTATTATTCGAGGATGCGGTGAGGGAGGGCGCGACGGCGCATGGGCGATTATCAATCCTCTGATTTAAGAACAATTCTGGTGGTCGAAGATTACGAGGATACGCGTTTTGCGATGCGCCTCTCGCTCGAAGATCAGGGCTATCGTATTCTCGAAGCCGCCAACGGTCAGGAAGCCGTCGACATCGCTCTGCGCGAACGCCCTGACATCATCTTGATGGATTTGAGCCTGCCCGTCCTCGACGGCCTGATCGCCACACAACGCATACGCGAAAGCCCTGAGATGCGTGATGCTATCATCGTCGCCGTGACGGCGCATCAGGAGGCGGACTACCGCACCAAAGCTCTCGCCGCCGGATGCAATGCCTACGTAACCAAACCGATAGATTTCGATTGGCTCAACGAACTACTCGGCAACCTTCTTTCTTAAAATCACGATTCCAGCAAGTTAAAATTTTTCTCAATCCGATTCCCTCTCTATACTTTTGAGAGAAAAATTTTCTCACTTTTTTTGTTTCATGCGTGAAATACTGTTCCATTCTCGCGCGAAACGTGTTATAGTGCCCGCGTTTTGCAAAAGCCGCGCTCAGAAGCATTTCGAGCGCGCGACGTTAAAGTAAGCAGTCAACCACTGCGCTTCAAAGGCACGCCGGAACCGGCTCACGAGGAGAGACAGCTATGACGAACACAACGAAACCGAAAGTGAATCCGCTCAGCCGCCGACCGAGGCAGCAGCGTCTGGTGATGGCGGTGCGCGGCGGCGCAGGCACGGGCAAAAGCCATTTTATTCGCAGCATGTCGGAGGCGGGTTTGGGACGCCTCTGCATTTTCGATGTCGAGCGCAAATCGCGCCTGTTGCGCGGCGTCGGCGGGCACTTCGACGGACTCGAAATCGAGCACCCGGACGAACTGCCGGAGTTCATTGATTGGGCTTTGTCGGGCGACGGGCGCGAGCAGAACTACGGCTGTTACGCGTTGGATTCGTGGGCGGCCTATTTCAGCGCCAAGCATAGCGAGATGGTCGCGGCGGTGCGCGAACGCACGGGCGACCCGCTGGCGCAACCTTCTGCGGAAGAGTTGGCCGCCGACCAGATGATCTTGCAGGGCGTCTTGCGCCGTCTCTGCATCGAGAGCGGCAAGTCTGTGGTCATCGTTGATCAGATTCCCGCCAAAGGAAAAGAAGCGAAAGAGGATAACGAGGTCGGGCGCGTCCTGCCGATGACGGCGAGCGGTCTGGAATACTTTGTCGACGTGATGGTCGAAGTCTCCATGCAGGAGCGCGACGGAGAGATTACGCGTGTCTTTCAGGTCGTCAAAAGCAACAGTTCGGCTTTTGAAGTCGGCTTTGAATTGACGGGCAACGTGACGTTCAAAGACTTTCTTGACCACATGACACGCGAGCACGGGACGGAACTCCCTCTGGAAGCGCCGAAGCCCTCGCCTGTGCCGGAGGTTTTGGAAGAGAAGACGACGCCAATCTCGCTCGTCGCGCCGCAGATGACTGTACAGGAGTTGGTCACGAAGGCCGAGCGTCTGGGTTTCAAACAGGCCGATGTCGTGACGGGCGCGAAGGTCTATCACAATCAGCCGAACATTTATCGCCTCACGCCCGAACAGATCGCAGACCTCGACCGCCGCATGACTGCGCGCGCAGAGAAAATGCCGTCCACCGGGGACGCAGAGATCGCTTCGGCACGGTCAGCCTCGACGGCTGGCGAAACCGGCGCGCGCAGCCAGTCTTCGCGCAATCTCAAACGCGCATAGCGCGCGACCAATTATAAGAACGAAGCTCCGTACGGTGAGGCACGTCATGAAAAGCGCCGCCCCTTACGGGGCTTCGCTCTATCCAGAGCAAATTTTCGTCGCATGTCCGGCAATCCTCTCTCATCGAGCAGAGAATCTGAAAGCTTTCTTCTTAGCGTTCGGCTTTCTTAGCGACTTGGCGTGAAACTTATTCACGCGCCGGGGACGCCGAGCCGCAAAGAAGCATAAAAGCAGCAACTATAAACATTTCGTCCCTGACGGAGCTTTTAGAAAACCCCCGTTGATGTGGGGTTGACATCCCGCGCCCGCATGTCATAGAAGCATTTGTCTTCAACTTAAATTTCGCGCGGCAAAGATTATCCAAATTGATAAGGAGCATGGCATGACCTACGTTGTCACCGAAGATTGTGTGGATTGCAAATACACGGACTGCGCGGCGGTCTGCCCCGTCGAAGCCTTTCACGAACTGCCCGACCGTCTCTACATCAATCCCGAAACCTGTATTGACTGTGATGCCTGCGTGCCGGAGTGCCCCGTGGAAGCTATCTTCTCCGACACGACCGTCCCAGACCACCTCCAAGAATGGACGGCGCTCAACGCAGAGGCCGCCGACTATCCCATTATTGACGGCAAAATCCCAGCCCTCTACGGCCCGACCTGCAAAGGCAAACCGGAGTAACAGCAAGGCGAAAGGATGAAGGATGAAGAAGAGAAACAGTTTGTCTTTTACTTCATCCTTCCGCCTTCCGCCTTCATCCTTGCACTCAGTCGTGTCTGAGTGCTTTGACGGGATCAATGCGGGCGGCGCGGGCAGCGGGGTAGAGCGCGGCGGCGACGGAGATGAAGATGGCGAAGATGATTGCGCCGAGCCAGAGCCACGGCGGAAGCGAGAAGAAATCAATAAAGGATGTGCCCTTCGGTTCAAGGAAGAATTGATAGGCGATATGGTTCGCTAACTTCTCGATGCCAAGGGCGGCGAGTGTGCCGAACACTCCGCCCATCAGACCAATCACCGCGGCCTCAACGAAGAAAATCAGCTTAATCTCCAATTCCTCCGCGCCGATAGCTTTCATGATACCGATTTCGCGCGTGCGCCCGAAGATGGACATTATCATCGTGTTGGCGATGCCGAACGAGGCGACGAGCAGAGAGATGCCGCCCAGCAATCCGAGCGCGGAGTTGATGACGAGAAAGACCTTGCGTATCTCGTCCAACTCGCTGAAAAGGCCGAAGGCGTTGAAGCCCCTCTCTTCGAGGTTTTTGACGACCTCGGTGGCGGCTGACGGCTCGCTCAAGCGTACAATGGCTGACTGGTAGCCTTCCGTCTCATCCGCCTTGATTGCGCCGCTCTGTCGCGCGAGTTGCAGCGCGACCTCGCCCAGCATGTCCCGGTTCGCAGACTTCCAGTCGCGCGCAAAAGGCAGCGGAACATAAATATTAGATTCCGGCATCAGCCCGCGAAAGCGACGATTGTTGGTCGGCGTCCCTTCAACTTCGTCTTTCATTACACCGACGATGCGAAAAGTATAAGTTACCAATCCCGTCCCGCCGGTATTGCCCGTGCTCTTTCCCTCGACAGGCTTTGCATCTCCCACATCTTCCAACGGGATGCCGAAGAAGCTCAGAGGCTCATCATCTTGCTCCTTCGTCTTTGCTTTCGCGGCGCGGTCTCTCGCGGGCGGGGCTAATAGTTCGACGTTCTGCCCGATGGCTTCCGCAGGCTGCTTCAAGCCGAACACTTTGAGGAAATATGAATCAACAATCACTTCCCTCCTGTCCGCCGCGCTGAGCATCTCTCCGGCAGAGAAGTGTTGGAATCTTGAGGCGGCATTCGGCACGCGTGCGCCCGCGACCGTCAATCTTTCCGTGTAGCCTTTAAAACGGACGTAGGCCGTGAAAGTCACGTTCGGCTCGACGTAGGCGACACCGGGAATCTTCGCTATCTCATCCAGAGCCGCGTCGTCCAGAGAGCGATCCGAAGCCCTCGGCTTCCCGTTTTCTTCCTTCGCATCCTTCCCCCTCGCGGTCTCCTTTTCGCCGCCCTCCTCGCCCCTCATGCGCTTGTTCAATTCGGTGGTCACGAGATTTGAGAGATTGCGCCCGTAGACGGTGATTTCGTTGAAGAGATCGAGTTGGTTGAAACGCTCGACGGTGTTACGCTGAAGCCCTAACCCGAACGAAACCATCGTCACAATCATCGCCACACCGACAAGGACACCCATCGTCGTCAGAGCGACCCGCAGCTTCGCCTCGCGCAGATTTCTTAAAGCTAGTCGGAGAATATCTTGGAAGGACATAGGGTAAGTTCAAAGTTCAAAGTTCAAAGTTAAGAAGAATGCTGTCTTGAACTTTGAACTTTGAACTCTTAATTGAGCATCGCCAGACGTATCTGCATCTTTTTCAACTCCTCTCGCACCTCGTCCGAGTCGGGCGCGTTCTCTGCGAAGTTGAGATAGCTCTGCACGTCGGCGATGGCTTCTGGCAGACGGTTGAGTTGTGCGAGCAGGATGCCCCGGTCACGTCGCTCTGTGAAGGCTTGCGGCGCAAGCATCAGGATGCGTTCGACGACGGCCAGCGCGCGGCCGTAGAGATGCGTCTGCGCGTAGATGGCTTTCAGATTTCCTAAAAGGCGAACGAGGATGCCGCGCGTTCTGACCGGGCGCAGGTGTTCGTCCGTGAGCGGAACCTGCCCGCCGTAAATTATATCGAGACGTTGCTGGCAATCATCTTCGTCAACAATCTGCGCGTGAAAGGGATCGACGAGCGCGGCGTCGGGCGTGCCGACGGCGGCGCGCACGATAAAGTGACCGGGCATGCCGACCCCCTCCATCCTCAGCCCCGCGCGTCGTCCCGTCTCCATATAGACGACTGAGAGCGTAATCGGAATCCCCGTGCGTTTCTCGATCACTTGATTGAGCAGGCTGTTGCGCGGGTCGTAATAATCCGCCTGATTGCCAATGAAACCCAACTCGTCAAACATGTAACGATTGAGCGTCTCGACCGCACTGCCTTCATGATTCGCAATCCGCTCGCGCGCCTGCGCGCCCAACTGGTCGAGCGCGTCCAGCGAGCGCGCCACGTCGCAACACGGGTCTTCTTCCGCCGCGACCAGCAGAGCGGCGTTCGCCAGATTAATCGCCTCTTCGCGCCGTAACACTTCCAAGGCGAAGCGACCGCGCACTTCAAGCGCCGCAAGTTTGTCGGCAGGAGTCATAAGAATATGGATGAAGGCGGAAGGCGGAACTGTCAGACAAAAGTTTTGCTGTTTTCCAGTTCCGCGCTCGACATTCTTCGTTCAGCGTTTATTAAATACGTGCTGCATGGCATCAACCGTCCAATCGGCGAGGCTGTGTGTCACGACATCTGCGCCCGCCGCGCGCAGCAGTTTTTCGCTGACCGTGTTGGTGACGCCGAGCGTGCACATTCCGGCGGCGCGTGCAGACTGGATGCCGGGCGGCGAGTCTTCGATGACCAGACACTCGGCGGCTTGCAGGGGAAGCACCTGCGCCTCGCTTCGTTGGCGGTTCAAAAATTCGAGCGCGCAATTGTAACAGCCCGGATCGGGCTTGCAGACGCTAACGTTTTCCGCGCTGACGATGACACTAAAGGCGCTACTAAGCGAGGCCTGTTCTAGCACATAATCTATCTCGCCGCGATCAGCCATGCTGACGACGCCCAACGGAAACGAGCGTGCCAGCGCCTTGATGAACGTCACGACGCCGGGAAAGAGAGGCATCTCGTCGCCGAGCAGTTCACGATGCCGCGCCGCCTCGCGTTCGATGACGGCGCGCATTTTTTCATCCGTCAACTCGACCCCGGCGCGCTCGAAGGCCGCGCGCACGAAAGTCACGTCGTCCATGCCGAGCGAAGCGTAGTAATCCTCTTCGGTCTGCGTAAGACCTTCCGCTTCGAGAGCCTCCCCGTATGCCTTCTTGTGCAACGGCTCGTCATCTATGATGACCCCGTTAAAGTCGAACAGGACAGCTTGAATCATTGAGCCGAATTAAACCGCATCAATTTTAAATTTGGTGAAACACCCGCATTGTAAGCCGCCGGACGTTCGCGGGCAAACAGCGAACAGTCGGCGACAAGTAATCAAAGGCTGATTACCTACCGCTTACTGCCTTCTGCTATTTGCTGCTTCAGGCGCGCGTTCTGCTCGCTGAAGAGAACGGGTAGGCGCTCGCTCTCAAGCACGTCGAGGCGGCGCAGGACTTCCGAGAGCGCGAGTTCATTTTTCAGATTAACCTGATAATCGAGGTCTGAGCGCAGGCGGTCTTTGTCGGCCTGACGGTTCTGCGAGATGAGAATAATCGGCGTCAGTACCGCCGCGACGATGCCATTAATAACATCGAGAAAAGAATACGGGAACGGGTCAATCCCACGGTCGCTTAGCAGCCATGAATTCAAGAGTATCCAGAGCAGGACGAACGCGACGGTCGCGCTGATGAACTTCCAACTGCCGCCGAACTCCGAGACCGCATCGGCCATGCGGTCGGCCAACGTCATGCGTTCATCTTCGACCTCGTTGGCATTTCGAGAGACGCGCTGGCGCAACATCTCATCCGTTTGGCGCAGGCGATTCGTAATCGCGCTCAACATTCTCAGCGCGACATCCGGGTTGGCGCGCACGAAGTCGAGGAAGTGCTCGCGCGAGAGGACGGCGAGGCGCGCATCTTCGATGATGGTCGCATCAGCCGAGCGCGGCTTGCCGTCGAGGATCGCCATCTCTCCGAAGAAGTCGCCGCGCGCCAGTTCGGCGAGCGTCACATCATCGCCGTCGGCGTCTTGGAAGTGAATACGCACGCGCCCGTCTTCGAGCAGATACATCGCGTCGCCCGCCTCGCCCGCGCGAAACAGACGACTGCCACGCGGCGCATGGCGCACTTGCAAAAGCTTACGCAGCGAGCGCGCCGCCTCGTCGTCAAGCGACGCAAAGAGCGGCACGGAGCGCAGGGCTTCAAGCGTCATCAAAGGAGGCACGACAGACATGTGGCGAACACCTCAAAAAATACGGATGAAGTCGGAAGGCGGAAGGATGAAAAGAATGCTGTCTGAAAGATAAGGTGCTTTGATGAGAGCCGTTGCGTTGACGGGCGTGCTTTCATCCTTCATCATTCATGACCTTTCCGTCTTTCAGGTGAATTGTGCGGTCGGCGAAGCGTGCGGCGAGGTCGCGGTCGTGCGTTACCATCAGGATGGTGAGACGGTCGCGCTCGACCATCTCGCGCAGGAGAGCGAGCAACTCTTGCGCGCGCGTCGAATCGAGATTGCCGGTCGGTTCGTCTGCGAGGAGCACGCGCGGGCGATTCGATAGGGCACGTGCGATGGCGACGCGCTGCTGTTCGCCGCCCGATAGTTCCGATGGCCTGTGGTGGAGTCGATCTGCCAGCCCGACCCTCTCCAATAAGTCCTGCACGC
>CAXTRQ010000080.1:8941-9477 GCA_964246705.1 uncultured Pyrinomonadaceae bacterium | reverse complement strand
CGATATCTCGAGCAGCGCGTACAGGCACAGCCAGCGTCCGCGTCCGCGCAGGCCGCCGAAAGCGAGCGCGAGCGAAATGTTTTCCGCCGCTGTCATCGTCGGAATCAGGTTGAAATTTTGAAAAATCATCCCGACAGAGGCGCGGCGGTAATGCGCCATCTCTTTCTTCGAGAGCGGCACGAGCGAGTTTCCTTCAAAAACAATCTCGCCGCTGGTCGGCGTATCCAACCCGCCGAACAAATTGAGCAGCGTTGATTTTCCTGAGCCGGAAGTGCCTTGCAGCGCGACGAACTCGCCCGCCTCGACCGAGAGCGAAACGCGGTCGAGCGCCGCGACTTCGGTGCTCCCCATCTGATATTTTTTTGAGACCTCGTGGGCTTCTAACAGGTTCGGCATATCGGCATCGAAATTCAGTTTTAAAACGGTGAGATTAACACGAAACGCGGAAGGTTTTAAGAACGCCGGAAAAAGTTTCACGCAAAAACCCCGGCGCGGCGCCGCGAACCCGGTGTGGTCGCCCGACGGCAAGACGATCG
>CAXTRQ010000080.1:0-8931 GCA_964246705.1 uncultured Pyrinomonadaceae bacterium | reverse complement strand
GGAGGCGCCAATAGAAGCATGAAACTTCTTCTTTGCGCCTCCGCGTCTTTGCGTGAAACTTTTTCTTCGTCGCGGCTCAGACTTCTTTGTATTCCGAATCCACATCCTCGTCGGAGAAGGCGACGCGGTAATTCGGCGACTGCTTCTGCTTGGTGATGAGCAGGTCGTCTTTCGTCTTGAGGAGGTCGGCGCGGCTGTAGACGGAAAGCTCGAAGTTGTAGCCGTGCGTGATGGCGTCTTTCGGGCAGGCTTCGACGCAGTAGCCGCAGAAAATGCAGCGCCCGTAATCAATGTTGTAGACGCTCGCGTAACGCTCGTCGACGCCCGTGCGCTCTTCGGGTGGGCGTGGGTCGTCCGCCGCGACGATGTAGATGCAATCGGACGGGCAGGCCGCCGCGCACAGATAACAGGCGACGCACTTTTCTCTGCCAAGTTCGTCAACATGGAGAAGATGCTGGCCGCGATAGCGCGGCTGCATCGTCACGGGTTCGTCCGGGTATTGAACCGTCCACTTCTCCTTCGGAATATAAGAGAAAGTGACGCTCATGCCCTTGATGATGGCCTTCGTCGAATCAATGATGTCGCTAATGATTGACATAAAATCCTCGTCCCACTAACCAAAATTAGACCAGTTCGAGACGGCTGAAGAAGTACGCAATTTCAAGCGCCGCGTTCTCTTCCGAGTCCGAGCCGTGCACGGCGTTCTCGCCGAGAGAGCCGCCGAACTCTTTTCTGAGCGAACCTTCGTCGGCCTTCGCCGGATCGGTCGCGCCCATCAGGTCGCGCCACGCCTTGACCGCGCCATCCTTCTCCAGCGCCATCACGACGCACGGCGCGCTCGACATGAATGCCGTCAGGTCTGCATAGAAGGGGCGTTCGCTATGGACTGCGTAGAAGCCTTGCGCCTCTTGCAGCGTCATGTGAATCAACTTCATCCCGCGAATACGAAAGCCGCCATCAATGATGCGTTGAAGGATGTCGCCTGTCTTCTCTCCACGCACGGCGTCGGGTTTGATAATTCCGAAAGTAAGGTTTGCTGTCTGCTCTGCCATGAGTGTCCTCAAAATTTTTGATTTAAAAACTTACGCTACGGCCTTTGAGCCAAGCGCGTCTCGCATCGCTTCGCCGATGTCTGCGGGCGAGTGGACGACGCGGATGCCCGCCTCTTCCAGAGCCTTCATTTTTTCGGCGGCGGTTCCCTTGCCGCCCGCGATGATTGCTCCGGCGTGTCCCATCCGGCGTCCGGGCGGTGCGGTCTGTCCGGCGATGAAGGCGACGATGGGCTTCGTCACGTTATCTTTCGCAAAGGCTGCCGCTTCCTCTTCCGCCGTGCCGCCAATCTCGCCGATCATCACGATGCCTTCTGTCTCCGGGTCGTCTTGAAAAAGCGCGAGCGCGTTCAAGTGAGTCGTGCCGATGATGGGGTCGCCGCCGATGCCGATGGCCGTGGACTGCCCCAAACCGAGCGCCGTCAGTTGCCCGACCGCTTCATAGGTCAACGTCCCTGAACGCGAGACGACGCCGACGCGCCCTTCTCTGTGAATGTGGCCGGGCATAATCCCGATTTTGCATTTGCCGGGCGAAATGACGCCGGGGCAGTTCGGGCCGATGAGCCGCGTCGGTTTGTCCAAAAGAAAGCGTTTGACACGCACCATGTCGTTGACCGGAATGCCTTCGGTAATGCAGACGACCAGAGGAATGCCCGCGTCCGCCGCCTCCATAATCGCATCGGCGGCAAATGGCGGCGGCACGTAGATGACCGACGCATTCGCTCCGGCTTCACGCACGGCATCCTCGACCGTATTGAAGACAGGGATGCCCTCATGCGTCGTCCCGCCCTTGCCCGGCGTGACGCCGCCGACGACCTGTGTGCCGTACTCGACCATCTGCTTCGTGTGGAAGGTTCCCTCTTTGCCGGTGATGCCCTGCACGACGAGACGCGTATTTTTATCAACCAGAACGCTCAACGCATTTGCTCCTCAATTTTAAAGCATCCAGTCGTCCGTTGTTGTCTGCGGCGCAGTTGGAAACAACAGACGCTTTTGTTTGCTTTGATTGTTAATTGCTTGAAGTCTTTTCAATATAGCACAGCCCCGCCCCGCCGCTCCATCAGCGTCGTGTCGGTTGTCTGTTATTCGAGTTCGACATGCTCGCCGTACAGCGGCGCATCCACGCGCCAGCCGTACTCTTCGCGGATGTGCGCGGCCATCGCAGCGGCGGCCTCCGGTTCGCCGTGCGTCGTGAAAGTGCGGCGCGGAGGGGTCTGCATCGGCGCGAGCCAGCGCAAAACTTCTTTCCAGTCGGCGTGCGCCGACAGGCCGCCGATACGCTCGACGTGGCAACGTACGGGCACGAAATCTTTCATGATGCGGACTTCGCGCTGGCCGTCCTGTATGCGCCGTCCCGTCGTTCCGGCGGCCTGATAGCCGACGAAGACGACTGTTGCATCAGGGTCGGGCAACATCCTTCGCGCGTGATGCATGACGCGCCCGCCCGTCATCATTCCTGATGCGCTGATGATGATGCGCGTGCCGCGCTCCTCGTTTAACTTTTTCGATTCCTCGCGCGAAGAGGCCGTCACCATCGAATGTGTCCGCAACGGATGGCGATGCTGTGCGAGAACGCTGGCGTAGTCTTCATCCTGCTCCTCCGTGCGGTGGCTGTAGATTTGTGTCGCGGCGGCTGCCATCGGCGAATCAACGCGGACGGGCAGGATGGGGATACGGTTTTCGTCTTCCAGTTCACGGATGTGATAGATAAGCTCCTGCGTGCGACCGATGGCGAAAGCCGGAATGAGCACGGGGCCGCCGCGCCCGACCGCATCGTTGATGACGCGCGCGAGAGCAACTTTCGGGTCTTCCGCATCATGCAGGCGGTCGCCGTAGGTTGACTCGACGAGCATGTAGTCGCAGGCGGGCGGGCGTACGGGGTCGCGGATGATGGGTTGGTCGTAATGTCCGAGGTCGCCTGAGAAAAGAATGCGACGGCCTTTGCCGTCCGCGCCCGCGCCGTCAATCTCGACCAGCACGAGGCTTGAGCCGAGAATGTGACCGGCGATGCGAAAGCCGACGCGCATTCCTTGCGCCGCTTCCACAGGCTCGCCCGTATTGGCGACGGGTTGCAGCAGTTTGAGCGCGGCGCGCGCGTCCTCTTCCGTGTAGAGCGGAAGCGCGGGCTGATGCCTCGTCAGGCTGTGGCGGTTGCGGTAATCGGCCTCTTCTTCCTGTAAGCGCGCGGAATCCGGCAGCAGGAGTTTCAACAAGTCCGCAGTGCCACGCGAGCAGTAGATGGGATTCTTGAAGCCGAGCGACACGAGGCGCGGCAGGTAGCCCGTATGATCTATGTGCGCGTGCGTGATGATGACGGCGTCGAGACTTTTGGGGTCGAACGGCGGGTCTTCCCAGTTGCGCTCGCGCAATTCCCTCAAGCCCTGAAACAACCCGCAGTCAACGAGGATGCGACTGCCACCACTTTCGACCAAATATTTAGAGCCTGTCACGCTGCCCACGCCACCCCAGAAACTTAACGTCGCCATGTATCCTCCAAACTTAAAGAACAAATATAGGAGCGGAGGCTCTGTCCCTGCCCGTGCTTTCATTGCTAAAGACACGGGCAGGGACAGAGCCTCCGCCCTTCCAATCTTGTCTATGCGGCTTGCTGTCCCGCTAGAGAGACGACCTTTTCGGCGGCGTCCTTCATGCCGTTCGCCACTGTAAAGTTGAGGCCGGATTCGCGTATCACGCGCTGTCCTTCCTCGACGTTCGTGCCTTCGAGACGTACTACGACGGGAACTTTCACGCCGAGATTCTGCGCCGCGCCGACGACGCCCCGCGCCACCATGTCGCAACGCACGATGCCGCCGAAGATATTGACGAGCACGGCGCGCACGCTTTCGTCCGCGAGCAGGATTTTGAACGCGGCTTCGACTCGCTCCTGCGATGCGCCGCCGCCGACATCGAGGAAGTTGGCCGGTTCGCCGCCCGCCAGTTTGATGATGTCCATCGTCGCCATCGCCAGTCCCGCGCCGTTGACCATGCAAGCGATGTCGCCGTCGAGTTTGATGTAGTTCAAATCGAACTTCGAGGCTTCAATCTCCAGCGGTTCTTCTTCGTTCAAATCGCGCAGGGAGAGAAAGTCCTGATGCCGGAACATCGCGTTGTCATCAAAGTTGACCTTCGCATCGAGCGCAATCAGGCGGTTGTCCTTCGTCAACAGAAAGGGATTAATCTCCATCAGCGAAGCATCCAACTGCTCGCATGCGTTGTAGAGCGATTGCATGAACTTCGCCGCTTGACCAACGAGCGCGGCGGGCAGGCCGAGGCCGAACGCGAGTTTGCGCGCCTGATAGCTGCGAAAGCCGATGGCAGGATCAATCGTCTCCTTCAAAATCTTTTCAGGCGTGTGTGCGGCGACCTCTTCGATGTCCATCCCGCCCGCCTGCGAAGCCATAAAGACAGGCCGCCCTGTCACACGGTCGAGCACGATGCCGAGATAAAATTCCTTGTCAATCGGCAAACCCTCTTCGATGAGTAGCACGCGCACCTCGCGTCCTTCCGGCCCCGTCTGATGTGTGACCAGTTTCATGCCGAGCATCTGTTGCGCCAGTTCGCGCGCTTCGTCGGCGCTGCGCGCCAGTTTGACGCCGCCGCCCTTACCGCGACCGCCCGCGTGAATCTGCGCTTTGACGACGACCACCTCCGTCCCCAATTCCTTCGCCGCGTGATACGCCTCTTCGGGCGAACGCGCCACAATCCCGCGCGGCACGGGAACGCCGAACTTTTTCAAAAGCTCTTTTCCCTGATACTCGTGAATCTTCATGCTCGAACCTCACGCGATTGGCTCTCCCCAACCGCCGACTGAATTTTAAAGTTGATTGGAACGCCAGCGAGTGTATCGCCGCGCCCCACAGCACTGCAAGCGGAGACGAAACAATGAAATAACCGGGACTGCTCGCCAACGAAAATCGAACTTGATAGACGACGAACAACTCAGGCTTCGACCAACGACTTTTCCACGGAGTATTGTGTCATGAATGAAGTGACAGATTGAGCCGCGCGAGAATTTGAAGGAGCGCGAGACGCTACAACAGCATTCATCTCAAGTTTCGATTCTCCACCCGTCGTCGCCTCTGGCCGAGGCCATTGACTTTTCTTCCGCACTTGAATTAAAAGCATTACGTCTTTACGTCAGACCTCACCGCGCTCACAATAATTTTTCAATTTTACGTACTTGGAATGAGGATGCTTCTCCCATGAAACTCATCAATAAAAGTTTGCTTGTCGTCCTCTCTGGTTTCGGCAGCGCGCTCTGCTTGCTTTTTTCAAACTCAATGCTCTTAGAGACGACGGCGCAGAGAAAATCGAAAGCTCCGACAGAACTGACGGCACACGACGAGTTTCTTTCGTCGCTGGAGCAACAGGTCTTAAGCGAAATCAATCTCGCGCGCACGCGTCCAGCGCAATACGCCGCTTACCTTGAGCAGATAAAACCACTCTATTCAGATAAAACTTTAACGCTGCCGGGCAGGGGCGCGTTGCTGACGGTGGAAGGTTTGAGCGCCGTGGATGAAGCTATTCGCTTTCTGCGCTCGTCGCCACCGTTACCGCCGCTCCAAATCTCCAGAGGAATGTGTTCAGGCTCAGGCGCGCTCGTCAAAGAGCAGGGCGCATCGGGCATGACCGGACATAAAAGCGCCGACGGCAGATATTGTGAACAGAGAGTCGCCCAGTTCGGGACATACAAAGAACCGATTGGAGAGACCCTGACCTACGGCAACGACTCTGCGCGCCAGCGTGTGATATCGCTTCTGATTGATGACGGTGTTAAAAATCGCGGCCACCGTCAACGCATCTTCACCCCGGATTACAAAGTCGCCGGAGTCGCCTGCGGCGAACACTCCACGCTCGGCTCGATGTGCGTCATCACCTTCGCCGCAGGCTTTACAGACAAGCCGGACGGCAAACGCGCAGGCAGCAGCAGCAAACTCACAACCAATACCGGCTTCAAGCAATTCTGACATCTCAAAGCGCAGGCTCCGCGCGGCGCTGACGGCAAAAGTCAAAGGGCTTTCAACTTATCAAAGTTGAAAGCCCTTTGGCACAATCGGGATGCCGAGATTTGAACTCGGGACCTCTCGCACCCCAAGCGAGCGCGCTACCAGGCTGCGCCACATCCCGTTAAGCTGCTTTGTTAGTATCTCTGGAAAAGATTTTTTGTCAAATGGTGGGAAGTTCGAGCGAACAGGAGCTTACTTTCGCCGCGCGCCTGTGTGCGCGTCGTTCGCTTCGAGCAGCACGAGCAGTTCGCGCATCTGCTCTTTGAGGCGGCGCAGGGCGACGCGCCGTTCGTCCGTAATTTCCAGCGGCGCTTCGGTAGAGACAGCGCGGGTTTCGCTCGATTCGGTGCGCGCCTGCGTCATAAATGGAGCGGCTTCGCCCGTCTGAGGCTGGGGCGAGGCGACCAGTTGCGGCGGCGGCGGGACGACGGACGGCGCGCTCATCTCCGGCGTCACAACTTTCAATTTGCTCGCGCCGCGTAGTTCGCTCGAAAGCTTCTTCTTCGCCCCGGCGATAGTGTACTGGTCTTCGTAAAGCAGTTCTTTGATACGCAGAACCATCTCGACATCGCGCTTGCGATAGGTGCGCTGCCCGGCGCGATTCTTCTGCGGCGCAAGCATCGGAAATTCCGATTCCCAGTAGCGCAGGACATGCGCCTGCACGTCGGTGATTTCACACACTTCGCCGATCTTGAAGAACAGCTTTTCGGGGATGGAGATGGCCGCCCGGTTCATAGTCTTCTCTGGCTTCTTCGGAGGCCGAACCGACCTAACACGCTCAGGCTGAAATTGAAGGTTGACCGCTGGGCCGCTCACAAGTTGAAGCGGCAAGGATGAGCCAGCCGCCATGTTACCCGCGCGCCAAAATGTTGTCAACATTATTGTTAATCAATTATCCGCGTGGTTCGGATGAGACATCCCTTGAGCCTTCGCGTAAACTTTGAGGGACTTGACGAAGCGGTTGCCGAAGGTGCGGAGCGTGCGGCAGTTGAGTTGAAATTTAAGACTTGAGAATGTTCGAGCGTATTTTATGGCTCAATCCGAATCAGACGATTGAGCGGGTCGAAGGTCAAGCGAAAGGGTCGGAGCGCATCGCGCCCAAGCAGAACGGGTGCGCCCGCTTCCGCTCTCACTAAAAAGTCAGCCGGCACGCCGCGCAAAGCCAGCGCGCCGAGATAGACGGTGGTTGGTCTGATTCTCCGCGACGTGACATAACCGCCGCCCAGATCGCGCGTCGCCTCGCGCGTCCGTCCCTCGCCCGTGCCGATGCCGAGCGCGCCTGCCGCCTCCTGCGTAATGGCAAGTCCGAAGGCCGAGCCGGTATCGAGCAGAGCGCGTCGACCGCCCCGCAGCATCACGAAGGGACGCCGACTGCCCGCATCGTTGAGCCACTCGACAACCGCGCCATCGGCGGGCACGTCGCCTCTGCCTAAGGGCGTCGTGTGCGGATCGAACGCGCTGATGAGGCCGCGCGGCATGTCAATGGCGTAGCCGAGAGGCCAGTAGGCTTCGGTCGAATCGAGAATCCCGTCAAGGTCTACGGGAAGCCCTTCGGCGACGATGGTCAATCCCTTCAACGGCAGGAAATTCTCTCGAAAGCCAATCGCCAGACTATCCACGAAAGCTCTGCGCCCGCCCGCGACGCTCATGCCGCTCAAGCCCCCGACGCGAATCCCGCGCCCATTTGTCTCGACCGAGACACGCGCCGCGCCTGCCACACGCGCCGAAAGAATGTTTGCGCCTGCCCCCGTATCAATCGCAAAAGTGTATGGCCCCGCCCCGTTTACCCATACCTGCGCGAGCAGTCCGCGCGTCTCAGACTCGCGGAAACTCGCGGAAGCAGGCAGTGTGTTGCGCGGGTGGCGTGTTCCTTCGTCTGGTTGTTGGATTGATCGTACCGTTTGAACAGAGAGGACAGCCGTATCACGGGCGTGAATTTTCGCTTGCGAGGAGCGCACAGAATATTGCTCGCTCAAACGCCGAAGGGCAGCCCCGCCGAGAGCGGGAACTGCCCATCCGTTTAAAGTTAAAACTATGAGAAGCGTTGAAGCCGTGCCGAGCGTTAATCTCTGTAAGCTACTTCTCATCGCACGCGTCTGAATTGAGCCGTCGAATCTTCGGACAGTTTAGAAACGGCGATTGCGGTTGCGAACTTTGTAGGTGTAAAGAGCCGAGCCGCCCGCGCCTGCGAGAGCGCCGATGCCCGCACCCTTCCTACCACCAATCAACGCGCCGAGAATCGCGCCGCCGCCTGAGCCTGCCGCCACCGTCAACTTATCGCGGTGCTTCTGCCAGAAAGTGCGCTGGCGCGGTTGGCTGTAATCGTAATAAACCTGACGTGACCCGCCCGAGCGCGTCGAACGCGCAACACGCGTGCGTGCCGGAGCGTTTCGATAGACGATGTTGGAAGCCGTGGGAACAACCTGATTGTGTGCGGTGGTGCGATTCGTCACGCCCTCTTCACGCGCGGCGCGGACGCCTTCGGTGAAGCCTTGACGGAAAGATTCATTCTCGGCATTCAGGTCGTTTGTCGCAACCTCTGTGTTCTGCGCCGGAGTAGTTTGCTCCGTAGTGTTTGAGGTCGGGACTAAATTCTGCGTGGGCGCAGCCTTTTGTGTCGCCACCGGCTCGCTAGAAACCGTCGCGTCCGTAGCCTTGGATGAAGGACGCATCACGAAAGCGCCGACTGAGCCGCCCAACAAAGCGGCGACGAGTGCCACGGGCAATAATTTATTCTGTGTATTCATCGGTCAGATTCTCCTTCAAATGTCTAAACAATAACGTTCACGGACGCTGCCCTTCGGTAATAGCAACCGCTGTTCCGCAACTGACGGCTCAGACGGTCTGCCTTTTCATCCCTGACCAGAGTGGCGTCC
>CAXTRQ010000079.1:0-25423 GCA_964246705.1 uncultured Pyrinomonadaceae bacterium | reverse complement strand
GATCAAAGAGGGCTATGTCAACACCTACGGCGTCAAACACGACCAACTCCCACCTGACACCAATGGTCTAGTGTCCGACTTGTTCTTTGGAATAGTGAATCAATATCTTGCGGGTAATATCTCTGTTGTCATAGAGGCGGCATTTCAGCACAAGGTTTGGAAGCCCATGATGCCTAAGTTGCTTGAGTTGGCCTTACCATTGATTGTTTTATGCTCCGCTGACGGTGCAGCGGCCGCAAGACGTCATCTCCAACGAGGCTTAGAGAATCCGAATCGGGAATTTTATCACGGCGATAAACGTGTTGCCCATTACAGGAAAACAGGCGAAGTTTCACCTCCCGGCAGTTATACAGCGCCGAAATTCAACGTACCCACAATCCAAGTCTCGACAGATGGAGAATACATCCCTTGTATTGATGAGATTGTGAGGCAGATCCAATCATCAGATGCCCAACAAGGCGGTGCATCGGACGCCCTGACGGGCGTCGGTGACCTTTGACGTTAGACCTCACAGAGACTACAAGTTGCTACTGGAGCAGTTATGACCAAGATGGCGCTTCTTATCATTGACATGCTCAATGACTTTTTCCGGCAGCACGCCCGCTTGGCTGAGCAGCGCACGCGCCTTGTCGCGTCCACCAACACGCTCGTCGAGGCGTTTCGTCATCATGGTCAACCCGTCCTCTGGGTGCGGCAGGAATTCGCGCCCGATCTGCACGACGCATTCCCAGAGATGCGGAAGCACAACCTGCATGTGACGATTGCCGGCACCGATGGGTGCGAGATCCTGCCGGAACTCGATCACCGCCCTACTGACATGACCATCGTGAAGAAACGCTACAGCGCCTTCTTTGAGACCGATCTGGAGGCAACGCTCAAGCGTGTCTGTCCTGACATGCTGGTCGTGGCCGGGATCAATACTCATGCGTGCGTCCGCACCACAGTCATTGACGCTTACCAACGCGATTATGAAGTGGTGGTCGCAACGGAGTGCGTTGCGTCGTATGATGAAGCGCATCACGACATGACCACGCGCTATCTTGATGGGGCAATTGCGCATTTGTTGCCCAACCATGAGATCATTAAGATGCTGGTATCGTGAAGTGGTGGCCGAACGGAGCCATGCCACCCAAGCGTGGCTCTGTGTCGGCGGGAAGGCAGGTCTCGAGTGGCTCACACCGTCGGCACTGATGCGGGCGCGCTTACGTCCCCACGGGTGAAGCGCGATTTTGTCGCGCCCGGTTCGGTCGTCAGGAAGATCTGGGGCGACCCCGAGCTGGTCCTGCTCGTCTTCGCCGGCTCGGCCGCCGAGTTCGCCCTGAACAGGGCGGTCGACTGGCTCTTCTTCACCGGTAGGATACCGAACGACCCCGTCGGGCGACTCTTCTCGACCGTCCGCTATGCGCAGGAGATCGTGTTCGCGGATGAGGACACGGCGCGGTGCACGCTCGGGAGGATCAACGCGACCCACGGCGCGGTCGAGCGCCAGCGTGGGCAGAGGATTCCTAGCTGGGCGTTTAGGGACGTGCTCTACATGCTCATTGATTACTCGGAGTGCGCGCACCGCCTGCTCTACGGGCCGCTCAGGGCCGCCGAGCGCGAGGAGCTTTACGCCGTCTTCAGGCGGGTCGGCGAGGGGTTAAACATCGGAGGGTTGCCGGAAGCCTACGGGCAGTGGCGGGACGACAGGCGGGCCCACATGGAACGCGACTTGGCTTTCAGCAGACACACGGCCCTCCTATACGAGCAGTACCGACGCCACCTCGGCGGGTGGCGCTACCAGATACTGCTTGGGGTACAGGCGCTGCTGGTGCCCGACCTCGTGCGCCGCCTGCTGCGCCTGCGGCGGCGGGCCGTCTTCTCCGCCTTGGTGGGCGGGTATTCCCACTTGGAGGTGCCCGGCCTCCGCCCGCTGGTGCGCCGGCTGCTGGTTCAACCCCGGTACTGGGGTGAGGTTGATAAGTTCGACCGCGGGTCGCCAGCCGGTGTTTAGAGATCGGGCTGGTAACGGCCACGACCTTCGCCGCGACCATCGACGATGCGTCCAGCTTCAGCGCAGCCAAGCAGGTGCGTTGTTACCTCGGCCTTGTCCCGCGTGAATACAGCTCAGGAGAGCGCCAGCATCGAGGGCGCATTAGTAAAGCAGGAGGCAGCAGGGCGAGAACTTTACTGGTCGAGGCGGCATGGCCATTACTGAGGTGGCGCAATGATTAGGGCGACCGAAGATACCGATGCCGATGGCGAGCACTCTGTTTCGTATATTCCTTTTGATGACTCGACACGAAACCGCGCCCCTGAGGCGTCAGCGACAGGCCGCATGGCGTAGACTTCCGCGTCGTACTGTAGGTTCAGTTTGTAGGCCGCTATAATTCCATCAAAATACTCAATCGTCTCCGTCTTGGTCATATCTCCAATGCAAAGAAGACCTTCGCAACGCGGCTGAAAACCTTTGTATTTAGATAATTGCTCATTGGAATAAAAAAACCTTTGCTTTATTAAAGTCCACGAAGCTAACGTGTCACGACCCATAGGCAGCCGACGATAGCTATCAGATCCTCGAAGAGGGCGACATAGATATCCGGTGCACCCAATGCTCTCACGACTCTCTTACGCGCCCGGTAACCTCCGAAACAGCCGACGAGCCCGCCAATAGCGCCAAGCAGACCGCCAGCAATCGCTCCCTGCCCTCCGGCTGATGTGACGCATGCCCCGGTCACTCCACCCGTCACCAGGCGCGCGATCAACCCCAAAGGGGCTGTTCGGTTCGGCGTTTTCGGCAGCTTGTCCGCCACGAGTTCCCCTAATGCGAGTAGGGTAAGAATCACGACGGACGGGAATGAGCCGATGAAAGAGAGCGGGCCTTCGATTTTCAGCCAGCCCATGTACACGGCCCATGCAGTCGTTGCAGGAGCCGTCAGTGAACGCAGCCCTGCAAAGATTCCGATGAGAAATGGCAAGAGAAGCGTCATGATTCAGCCTTCTTTCCTAAATGAAACAAGAATTGATCTCTTTTAGTCCCTCAAATACCCGAGACACCTGAATCCCGACTTGACCGGCACATCCGGCAGCGTGACCCAATACTGCACCGATTGCAGGGCGAAGCCAAGGACGAACACAATTCTTCTTCATAAATTGGTGATTCGGGGCGATTCGAGCAAATATGTGTTAGCGCACAGATTAAGTTCTTTTTACGTATATAATGTTTTGTTTGTAGAGGAGTCGTCATCATTGCTAAATACTGCGATGTTCCTCCGGTTGAAGTATACCCCTTGGTGATATCGCGCATCCTTTTCATATATCTGGTAGAACACCGGCATGATTAGTTGATGCTCAACTCGATGACTTTTGACCACATGGCAAGGCTTCATGCTTATGAAATCGTTGCCGAGGTATGGAAGGAAAATGCTTCGGCGCAAACTGCCTGAGGAGAAGGAGTGTGTAAGTAACAACAGGTGTGGATAACTTGAATATTCAATGCTTGCACGATTAGCGGCGGGTCAGTAAACCAGATATTTTGAGGGGGAATTTACCAATGAGTGCATTGTTAAAAGCGGGCGAAAAGGCTCCTGATTTTACGCTGTCGAGAAATGCGGGCGCGGCGGCGGGCGACGAGGAAGAAACTCTTACGTCGAGCACTTTGCGCGGTAAAAATATGATACTGGCATTTATATCCCGCCGATTGGAGTGCGGTGTGTGGTGACCAACTGACGCTGTACAACGAGCTTCTCCCGACGTTTGAAAAACAGAACGCGGAGCTGGTCGGCATTTCGGTTGACGGCGTGTTTTATCACGCGGCGTTTCGTGAAGCTCGCGGCTACAAGATGACCCTGCTGTCGGATTTCGAGCCGAAAGGCGAAGTGTCGAAAAAGTACGGCGTTTACCGTGAGGGCGACGGGTTCTCCGAGCGCGCGCATTGTTTGTCATTGAGCAGGATGGGGTGATTCGTTACAGCTACGTTTCGCCAATCGGCATTAATCCGGGCGCGAACATCAATATCTGAAAGAGAATTTGAGGTTGCCTGTGCAGCACGACTCGCCGTTGCATAAGACAGTAAGAGGTCATGTGATATGGGTGAAGTAACAGTTACATCTTTGAAGAACTTGCAAAACGAGGTGAGTTACGGCGACGGACGAACCTTCGTACTCGATGAACCGGAGAGTGTCGGGGGCGAGGGCGCGGGACCCGACCCGTATACGCTGCTTCTGGCGGCACTCGGCGGTTGCACTTCGATGACCGTGATGATGTATGCGCGGCGCAAAGGCTGGAAGCTTGAGCGCGTCTTGGTGAAGTTAAGTCAACAACGAGTTCATTCAAAAGACTGTCACGACTGTGACAGTAACGCGGACGGCATCCTCCATCGTATAGAGAGGAGCGTGATGCTGGAAGGTGATTTGGACGAAGCGCAGCGAGAACGTCTGATGGAGATTTCGCGCATGTGCCCGGTGCATAAAACGCTCACCGCGCCAATTGTCATCAAGGATGTCTAGCTTGCGAGCACTGGCGTTATTTAGCTGCCATAGAGATTAATGCTCCCGACACATAGCTACGTCGGCGCTTTTGCGACGACGCGTTTCTATAACGTCGGTCTATTGGCGGCAACATTCCTGCTCGTCTTGTTTCTGCCGCGAGGTTGGACGGGTCATTTACACCAGGAAGGCGGCACGAGTGGCGCGATCAATGTTCACGCATAAATTACAACACTCTTGACATGGCTAATATCGTCAAACAACCCTGCGATGAAGCCAGCATCCGGACAAAGGATGCAACCGCACTTTGCAATAAGTCCGCCGGGCGGTGGGTGTTGGCGGCAACAATTTTAGGCTCCAGCATGGCCTTCATCGACGGCACCGTGGTCAACGTTGCTTTACCCGCGTTGCAAACCGATCTCGGAGCCACAGTCGCGCAAGTGCAATGGGTCGTCGAAGCGTACGCGCTATTTCTCGCGGCGCTCTTGCTGGTGGGCGGCTCGCTCGGCGATCACTACGGGCGCAGACGGATGTACGCCGCAGGAGTTGGTCTTTTCGCTTTGGCTTCCGTGTGGTGTGGGCTTGCGCCGAATATCAATCAACTCATCGTCGCGCGCGGCGTTCAGGGAGTGGGCGCGGCGCTACTCGTGCCGGGGAGTCTGGCGATCATCAGCGCCTCTTTTAGTGAAGCGGATCGCGGGCAGGCTATCGGGACATGGTCGGGCTTTAGCGCCATCACCGCCGCCATCGGGCCGGTCATCGGCGGCTGGCTGATTGAACACGTTTCGTGGCGAGCCGTCTTCTTCATCAACGTCCCGCTGGGCATCATCGTCATCATCTTGGCCTCCCGGCATGTGCCGGAAAGCCGCGACCGAAAAGCGTCAGGCGGTTTGGATTGGTTGGGTGCGGGACTCACGACAATCGGCCTCGGCGCGCTCGTTTACGGCCTGATTGAATCTTCCAGTTTGGGCTTCGCACATCCGGCGGTGCTCGCGACGCTCATCGGAGGGGCGCTCGCGCTCGCACTGTTTCTCGCGGTCGAGACACGCGTAAGCAATCCAATGGTGCCTTTGTCGCTTTTCCTCTCAAATAACTTCAGCGGGGCGAATTTGCTGACACTCCTTCTGTACAGCGCGCTGAGCGCGACCCTCTTCTTCTTTCCATTGAACTTGATTCAGGTGCAGGGCTACTCGGCAACGGCTGCCGGAGCAGCCGTGTTGCCTTTCATCCTGATTATGTTCCTGCTCTCGCGCTGGTCGGGCGGACTCGTGAAGCGCTACGGCGCGAAGCTGCCGCTGGTTGGAGGGCCGATCATCGCTGCGCTCGGTCTGGCACTGTTCGCTCTTCCTGATGTTGGGGGGAGCTACTGGACGACCTTCTTTCCGGCAGTCGTCGTGCTCGGGTTAGGCATGGCGACGAGCGTCGCGCCGCTCACGACCACGGTGATGAGTGCGGTGAAGGGCGATCACGCTGGGGTTGCTTCGGGCATCAACAACGCCGTCTCGCGCACAGCCGGCTTGCTCTCTATCGCCGTGCTCGGCATCGTGATGCTCTCCGCCTTCAACCAACAGCTTGACCGACGCTTATCAAATTTTGAGATGACGCCGACGGTCAGACGCTCGCTGGACGAGCAGCACGTTAAGTTAGCGGGGGCACAAGTGCCTGAGGGTGTCGAAGCTGCGACGCGTGTGGCGTTGAAAGGCGCGATTAACGAAGCATTCGTCTCGGGCTTCCGCGTCGTGATGATGATCGCCGTCGGGTTGGCGCTCTTGAGCGCCGCGAGTGCGTGGCTGTTGATCGAGGGCAAAAAGGTATCACATCATCCGTGAAGTATGATCATGGACGATAGCGGAATCCAAGGAAAATCATGAGTGCCCCGGAATCATCTCGCAAAGAGGAGATCAAGCCATCGAAAGACCAACTCAGGAAAATCATTGATACTATCCCTACGTTCGCGTGGTGCGCCCGGCCTGTGCTGACACCGTTGAGACCACGCGCGCGACCTCCTCACAATAACTTGTCGAGAGTGATAGGCAAGTCTCTGATGCGCTTTCCGGTCGCGTTAAAGACGGCATTGGCGACTGCCGCCGCCGCGCCCGTGATGCCGATCTCGCCGATGCCGTGCGCGCCCAAAGGCGTGTGCTCGTCCGGGATGTCGTTATAAATCACTTCAATGTGCGGCACGTCCGCGTTGACCGGAACGTGATATTCGGCGAGCGACGGATTCATAATTCGCCCGCGTCGTTCATCGAACAACGTTTCTTCGGACAGAGCCATTCCGATGCCCATAATAATGCCGCCGCGAAATTGGCTCGTGGCAGTTTTCGGATTCAAAATTCTGCCCGCGTCGAACGACCCCAACCAGCGCGAGACGCGCACCTCGCCCGATTCTTCGTTAACGCGCACTTCGCAAAACTGCGCGCCGTATGAACCCATCGAATATTTCATCATTTCCATAGGATCCGCCGAAGTCGCTTCCGCTTCGACGTGGTCTTGATTAACGCGGCGCAAAATTGATTCATAGGTTTCGCCTTTCGATGCGTCTTTCTTGCTGAAAATTCCGCTGTCGCGCGTTTCCGTCTGCTCGTATTTTAAGTTGGCGAGCGGCGAATCATAATCGTCTCCGGCGAGCGCGAGCAATTCCTGCAAAGCTTTTTCAATCGCCGCCGTGACGGACGCGACGATGCTGGCGGTTTGATTCGAGCCGCCAGCAACGGGCGACTGCGGCAAATTAGAATCGCCGTACTCAAACGAAACTCGATCAATCGGCAAGCCCAAACGCTGCGCCGCGTGCTGAATCTGCACGGTCGCCGTTCCCATCCCCATCTCGTGCGCCGCTGCTTGAATGATGGCAGTTCCGTCCGCCGAGATGCGAACACGAGCCGACGCGGGGAACCGATAAAACGGATAAAAAGCCGTCGCCACGCCACATCCTACGAGCCATTTGCCGTCTTTCTGGCTGCGCGGCTCGCTGTGTTTCCAGCCGAATTTTTCCGCGCCGCGCCGGTAGGCTTCGAGCAGAGCGCGGTGCGAAAATTCCGTTCCCTTCGTCGGGTCTTTGTCAGGTTCGTTGATTCGTCTGAGTTCAACCGGGTCAATTTTTAGCACGTGCGCCAGCTCGTCAATCGCCGATTCAAGCGCGAACGTGCCGATTGATTCGCCGGGAGCGCGCATGAACGTGTTGGCAATCGTATCGAGATTAACGATTTTCTGCCCGAGCAGAAAACTTTCCGCAGCGTACAGATGACGCGCCGGGAAGGTGAACTGTTCGGCTTGAAACGCGCTGTGTTTGGTGGTCGCAGTCGTGCCGGTCTGAATCAGGGAAACGAATTTCCCGTCTTTCCTTGCGCCGAGCGCGACGCGCTGTTCGGACAGTGTGCGCCCGCCGATGACGCGGAAAACGCCTTCACGCGACACCGCCAGCTTGACCGGGCGACCCACGACTTTGGCCGCCGCCACGCACAGCGCGGTGTTCCACCACACAGAGCCTTTGCCGCCGAAACCCCCGCCGACAAACGGCGAAATGACGCGCACCTTTTCCGGCTCGATGCCGAACACGACGGCGAGCGTATCTTTGTTGCCATAAAGATTTTGTGTCGGCTCAAACACGGTCAAACTTTCGTCTTCGTGCCAAACGGCAATCGTCGCGTGCGGCTCGATGGCGTTGTGGTTGTAACGCGGCGTCCGGTAAACGTTATCAACCTTAAATTTCGCCGCGCTTAAACTTTTTTCGGCATCGCCGACCTTGATTTCCGTCGGCTCGCCCATCACGTCCGACGGCTTCTCGGCTTCTCGTTTCACCGCGTCAAACGAGAGTTCGGACTCTTCAATCTCATATTCGACGCGCACGCAGGATGCCGCGTATTCAGCCTGCTCCTGCGTTTCGGCAACGACGACGGCGACAGGCTGACCGTCCCAATAGACATGTTCATCCTGCATGTACGGCAGTATGCTCGCCGCCGAACCTTTACTCTGCCCCCTCGGATCAAAAACAGGCGGCGGGTTCATCTTCGGCGCGTTCTCGTGGGTAATGACGGCTAAAACGCCCGCCTCTTTTTCCGCGCCGCTCGCGTCAATTTTCGTGATTTTGCCCTTCGCAATCGTGCTGTAGACGAGCGCGGCATAAGCTATATTTTCAATTTTGAATTCCGCCGAAAAAATGGCTTCGCCTTTGACTTTCAACTGCCCGTCAACGCGGCTGAACGGTTTGCCGACGTGCCCGTGTTTGTGCATCAGCGGATCGGGTTCTTTATCGGGCGTAAACCGCAAGACAGTTTCCATAATCTTCTGCGTGATGCTCATTACTGCGCTTCTCCTTTTTCCGCCAGTTCACTCAAAACGCTGATGATTGTTCGTTTCGCCAGTTGGATTTTGAAACTGTTCTGCGCCAGCCCTCTCGCACTTTTCAATTCTTCTTCCGCCGCCCTTCGATACGTCTCCCCTGTTGCAGTCGCGCCGGTTAAAACTTTTTCCGCCGCGAACGCCCGCCACGGTTTATGCGCCACGCCGCCTAGCGCGAGTCGCACATTTTTGACCCTCCCGTCTTCTATCTCTAAAGCCGCCGCGACGCTGACCAGTGCGAAGGCGTAAGAAGCGCGGTCGCGCACCTTTCGGTAGAGCGAGTTTTTCGCAAAATCATTCGGCGGAATCTGAATCGCAACGATTAATTCATCGGACAGCAGATCGGTCTCGATGTCCGGCGTATCGCCGGGCAAACGGTGAAAATCATCGAAAGCGATTTCACGCGCCCCGTTTTTGCCTTCGACGTGAACCGTTGCGTCGAGCGCGGCGAGTGCCACGCACATGTCCGACGGGTGCGTGGCGATGCAGGCATCGGACGCGCCGAGGATGGCATGGATGCGATTGAAGCCTTCCAGCGCGTCGCAACCTGTGCCGGGTTCGCGTTTGTTGCAACGCGATTCGGTGTCGTAGAAGTAGTAACAACGCGTGCGCTGCATGAGGTTTCCGCCCGTCGTCGCCATGTTGCGAATCTGACCGGAAGCGCCGTTCAAAATCGCTTCCGATAAGACGGGATAGCGTTCGCGGATGGTTTGATTGGCCGCGAGGTGACTGTTGCGCACGAGCGCGCCGATGCGTAAGCCGCCATCGGGTAGTTCTTCAACTTGCGTGAGCGGCAAACTCGTCACGTCGAGCAGGTAATCCGGCTGCTCGATGTCCTCGCGCATCAAGTCCACGAGATTCGTGCCGCCGCCCAAGAATTTCGCGTTTTGATTCTGCGTGATTAATTGAATCGCCGTCCCGACATCCCTTGCGCGCGCATAGGCGAAATTTTTCATCGCGCCACCTCCTTATCAAACGCCTCACGGATGGCCTCGACGATGCCGACATACGCGCCGCAGCGGCACAGATTGCCGCTCATACGCTCCCTGATCTCTTCGTCGGAGAACTCCAGTTCCGGTGCAGAGATATCCTTCGTCACCGCGCTTGGCAAACCTTTCTGAAACTCGCCGAACATTCCGACCGCCGAACAAATCTGCCCCGGCGTGCAGTAACCACACTGGAAACCGTCGTGCTGGACGAAGGCTGCCTGCAAGGGATGAAGTCCGGCGTTCTCGGCTAACCCTTCAATCGTCGTAATCTCCCTGCCTTCGTACTGCACGGCGAGGGCGAAACAGGAGTTAATTCGCTCGCCGTCAGCTAGCACCGTGCACGCGCCGCACGCGCCTTGGTTGCAACCCTTTTTCGTGCCCGCCAACCCTAGATGTTCGCGCAGGGCATCAAGGAGTGAGACGCGCGGCTCGATTTGCAGCGCGCGCCCCACGCCGTTAACTTTCAAAGTTATCGATACCATCTTCTCTTTCATCTCAATATTTTCCTCTCTATCCGAAAGTCCGGCCACACCCGTGTGCAGCGATTATTGCTGGCCGGGCGCATACTGCTGTTTAGTGGCGTCGCCCCCTTCTATGATCTTCATCCGCATCGAACAGACATGGGAAGTTAAATTATTGTGTCGACTGCCCTGCAAAAATTCAAACTTCGTTCTCCAAGGATGCAACGTAGCGCGTTCGAGCATTCTACCATGAAGGCCGAATGCCTATGCCTAGGGTTAGTACTGCGCGCCATCCCGCGCGGAAGTCATCAAACTACTCGACGCCCGAATGACGATTAAAGATTCCGGCAGCGCGGAAGAGAGCAGCACTTCTCCAAATCCAAGTCCGGCTGGATGCGCCGCATCGCGTCGTCGCGCAGCCTGATGAGTTCCTCGCGCGCGGCTTAATTTTTAGTCCAATAATCCTTATAAGGATTATCTGTACAAGTAGTAAGCTGACTTTCCGACGAACCGGAAAGTCAAAAGCTCTTTAACGAAAGAAAGGTGAAAATCATGAACTCGTATCTAAATCCGCTCGCACGCTTCCTCGTGGCACTCATCTTCATCATGTCCGGCACGGGGAAGCTGTTCGGTTTCACGCAGACAGCCGGGATGATGAAAGGCGTCGGCTTTCCCGCGCCGAGCTTCTTTCTCGTCTGTGCGATTCTCATCGAGATCATCGGCGGTATTCTGCTGGTCGTCGGCTACAAGGTGCGATGGGCGTCGCTCGCGCTGATCGTCTTCCTCGTCCCGGCGACGCTTATTTTTCACGCTGCGAATCTCTCCGACCCATCACAAGGTCAACAGCAGATGATCGAGGTCTTGAAGAATCTCGCCATACTCGGCGCGCTCGTTAAATTCGTGGCTGACGGAGCGGGGGCATACGCGCTCGACAACGTGCTCGCCGCACGCGCCGGAAGGACGGGTACGGCGGACTCGGCGTGAGCGGAGCCTGAGACCGCGCTCTGATTATGCGACTAAGGAATTCTGTCGGTCGCAGAGTATGACAGAGACGGACAAAGTAGTGCGCGAGGCGCAGGGACAGATAAGGGGAAAGATTATAAAGAACAAGTTATACGAAATCTTCGACGCGATCACGATGGTCTTCTCACCACTCATCGAGAACCTCTTCGACTACGCGAAAGAGCAGGGGGGCGTACAGACGGCGCAGACTCAACGGCTTTACGTGACGCGCCTGCGCCGGGAACACGACGTAGAGAGTCGTTCGGCTGGTGAGCACGCGGGGCAGATGGGGTAATTTATGGATTTACGACACGGACAACGTGGCGCGATGTGCCGACGCATCAGACGCGTGCACGATCAGGCGCGAGACGCACGACGATGGGCGCATCAGGCAGAAGAATAAGAAATCTGTTTCTTCGCACGCCGGAAGCGAAACAAAGATTATTGCCTACATTGGCTGGAAGGCAACGTTGAAAAGACGATGACTGCTCCGGTGACGGCGATTATCGCTTACGACTTATATGTTTATGAGCAGCTTCCAAAATTGTTTCCTGCAATCCGGGTTTTCGGGCTATTTTGCCGACAATCTCGAACTAGTTGATTCAACCGCAAAGCGAAACGGTTCGCTGCAAGACGCTTATTTTACGTCACCTGTTGCCCGCGCGTCGGACTGTGTGAGGTAGTGTTTGAGTAACGTTGCGAGGACTGAGACGTGTGGTTCTAAGACCACCTTTTGATGCTCTCCGGCAACAGGGTGAACCTCCAAGCCTTCGGCTGCAAGCTCGCTCCAACCGAGAGCAGGGTCGAAATTCTCATCATCGGCGGTGCGCTCCTTGTGATGCTCCGGCGCGCTCGTTTTGAAGAGAACGATACGCCCCGCGAAGGGCGAAGGCTGATAGTCGCGGACGGCTTGAATCCTGACGCGGCAGCCGTTGAGCCAGCGGGGAAAATCCTTGAGTCCTATCTCCGGCGGCAGAAATCCGTCGCGCTTGGCCTCCGCAAAAGCATCTTTAAGCTGCTCGGCAGTCCCCGTCCGGCAAAGTTCATCCAGCACTGTCACAATATCCTGCTGGTGTGAAAGTTTGGTTTCGCTGTTTCGCCCTCGTGTTTCGCCCTCGTGTTGAGGACGCGGGAGATTCTCGTCCGAGACTTGCGGCGGTACGGAGTCGATGAGGGCGAGCAGTTCTACGCTCTCGCCTTGTCTCTGTAGCTGCTGCGCCATCTCGAAGGCGACGACGCCTCCGAGCGACCAGCCTCCGAGACGGTATGGGCCTGCGGGCTGAACGGAGCGCAGGGCTGCGACGTAATCGGCGGCCATCGTCTCGACGTTCGCATGCGGCTCTTGAGCTTCAACGAGGTCGCGTGCCTGTAGCCCGTAGAACGGCTGCTCGTCACCGAGATGACGTGCCAAGTCGCGGTAACAAAAGATGCCGCCGCCCACCGGATGGACACAGAAGAACGGAGACAGAGAACCTTGCGGCTGGATGGCGGCGAGCATCGAGCGGGTAGTCGTGCGCGCGGGCGGCAGTCTCGCGTGTGACGCGGACTCGTCGGCTGCGTTCGCCTGCATGGCTTCCGTTTTCTCTCTTCGATACCCTAAATCTTCGGCAACATCCCACGTCGTCTCGCTCAGTGGGTCGTTCGCAGCCTGCTCTTTCCATCGCTCGGCTACTGCTGCGTTGACATGTGTATGCTGGTGAAATTTCACGTCGCCGAGCATCTGCGAGAGCGGATGAATGCCATCGGTCATCCGCTGCTCTTTCCAGCGATATGGCTCGGCCATCTCGGCTTGAAACTTCAAGCCGAGAAAATCACATAGACCTTCGAGCGTCTCGACGGGACGACTCACCAGTTCTTCAAACCTCAACTGGTATTGGCGTCGGGCAGGAACTTCCGTCAGAAATTCTCCGATGTTCTGTTGGCTAACGAGCCAGATCAGTTCCGCCAACTCGCGCCGGGAAAAGGGATGTTTATAACGGAAAAAGACTTGTTCCAGCTTGGCCTCTTCAAATGAGCGAATCATGCCGAAGGGATGACGCAGGAGATGTATGTACAACGCATCGTCAAAACAGGCTTCGGCCCGCCGCAGTACTTCTTTATCCAGAGCATAAGAGGGCGTTTTATCAACCAGTCGGCGCTCGCCAATCCACTCCTGCATCAAGCGATAGAACTGCGGCACGCTCAGATTCCGCGCCTCACATTCCTCGATGATGCGGCGGGCTTCTTCCATCTCACAGCCTTTAATCTCCATGACGGCGCGAATCGTGCCTTCCAACCAAAAGCTGTATTTACCTGTGAGTGCTGCCCGTCTCTCCGTCAGCGTGTCGAATGAGAGTAGTTCCAATTCGGGTGGAGCGAAAAGCGCTGGATGTCCAGCCAGCATCACACGCAGCAGCGTCGAACCGGAACGGGGCGGCGAGAGGATAAAGATGGCCGGAGGATTTTTCGTGATGGACGTTGAGGGAAAAGAAGCAGCGCCAATCAGTTCTTTCACCTGCGCGAGGGCGGAGGCGTTGACAACACGCGAAAGTTCGGTTCTCTCGCCGCCCGTCGTGTTCGCTTCTGCTTCTTCAACTCCGAGTGCTCTCGCTACTGCCTCGGAGTAATGTTCCGTTAAGTACGCCGACAGAGCCGCGACCGTCGGGGCTTCAAAGAGAGCCACCACATAGACGAAATCGCCGAGCCGTTCTTTGAGCCGGTTGATGAGGAGCGCGGCGCGCAGCGAATCTCCGCCCAACTCGAAGAAATTATCGCGCAAGCCGACACGCTCGATGCCCAGAATTTCCTGCCAAACCTCCACCAGCAAATGTTCCAACTTCGTGCGCGGGGCAACGTAATCTTTAGCCAGTCCCGACCTCATGCCGTCCGGGGAAGGGAACGCCTGCCGGTCGAGCTTGCCGTTTCGCGTCAGCGGCAACGCGTCGAGCATGACGAAGGCCGCCGGAATCATATAGTCGGGCAAACTGCTTTTTAAGTGATCGCGTAATTCTTGCGTCGTCGGCCTGCGCTCCGGGTCGGCGACGAGATAAGCCACGAGTCGCCGGTCGCCCGGCGCATCTTCGCGGACGACCAGCACCGCATGGCGCACCGCTTCATGCTCGTTGAGTTCGGCCTCAATCTCGCCAAGCTCGATCCGGTAGCCGCGTAGCTTTACCTGCTGGTCTATGCGCTCAAGAAATACGATGTTGCCGTCAGATTCAAAACGGGCTAAGTCGCCCGTGCGGTAAAGACGCTGCCCCGGCTCGTCGCTGAAGGGATGTGGAATAAACATCTCGGCGGTCAGGTCAGGGTGTTTCAGATAGCCGCGCGCGACACCTTCGCCGCCGACGTAAATTTGGCCGGGGACGCCGACCGGTACAGGCTGTAAGCGTTCGTCCAGCAGGTAAACTTCCGCGTTGCTCGTCGGGCGTCCAATCGGTACGGAGGTCTTGTTCGCGAGCGACGGGCAGAGATATTGCGTGCACCAGATGGTCGTCTCCGTCGGCCCGTACTCATTGAAGAAGATCGCCTGCGGGAGAAGCCGGCGATGCTTGTTGACGAGTTGCGGAGAGCAAGCTTCGCCGCCAACGTGAACCACCCGCACGGACTGTAACTGCTCCGGCGTCGCCTGTTCCAATAGGAGCGAATAGAACGACGGGACGGTGAAGATGTGGGGAATGCTCTTTTCAACTATCAGGCGGGCGACCGCCGAAGGGTCTGCCTGTTGCCCCTCGCGCGGGATAACCAGCGTTCCGCCCTGACACAAAGTACAAAAGATACTGAACAGCGAGCCGTCGAAGAAATAGGACATCAACAAGAGAGTCATCTCCACAGGCTCTCGCAGGGAAGCGAGTTGACCGAGGATGGAGTTGGCAAGGTTGCGATGGCTGACCAACACTCCTTTCGGTTTGCCCGTCGAGCCAGAGGTATAGAGAACATAGGCGAGGTTAGCGGGCGAGAGTGTGCGCGCCGGATTATCATCGCCCCCACCCGACTCTTCGACGGTCGTCCAATCAGCATCCAGAGAGAGCACTACCCGTCCCTGCTTCGCCGGGAAGAGGTGGACGAAGCTTTGCTGCGTCAAGAGGACGGAGGCTTCGGTTTCCGCCAGCATAAAGTTCAATCGCTCAGACGGCGCGGACGGGTCGAGCGGCGCGTAAGCTCCACCGGCTTTGAACACGCCGAGGATGCCGACCACCATCTCCGCAGAACGTCTGAGACAGATGGCGACCGGCCGATCTGCGCCGATTCCCAAACGTCGCAAGTGATGCGCGAGCCGGTTGGCTTTTTGATTTAACTCCGTGTAGCTGAGTTGCTGTCCGTCGAAGACGAGCGCAATGCGTTCGGGCGCGCGTGCGGCCTCTCGCTCGAATAGCTCGTGAACGAAAGTGTCGAGCGGAAATGCGCGCTTCGTCTCGTTCCACTCATAAAGGATTCGCCGACGCTCCGTGCGGGTCAGAAGCGGCACTTCCAAGATGGATTGATCGAGATTATCAACAGCGGCCTCCAACACCAAAAGATAATGCTCGACCATGCGCCGGATTGTTTCGGCATCGAAGAGGTCTGTGTTGTAGCGCAGCCTGCCGTAGATGTTTTCCGCCACCTCCTCGATATTCAACGTCAAATCAAACGCCGCCGTCGTGACCTCCGGTTCGACCGGACTGACCTCCAGCCCCGGCATCTGCTGCACCTCGCTGTCCGGCGTGTTTTGTAGGGCAAACATCACCTGAAAAAGCGGCGAGTGGCTTAAGCTGCGTTCGGGCTGCAACTCTTCGACGAGCTTTTCGAGCGGCAACTCGGGATGCGCGTAAGCTCCGAGACAGATCTCGCGTACTCTCCGCAGCAATTCCCGAAAACTCGGCTCGCCCGACAGGTCGGTGCGTAGTATCAACGTGTTCACGAAAAAGCCGATTAAGCCCTCGACCTCTTGCCGGTTGCGTCCCGCAATCGGCGTCCCAACCACTACGTCCGTTTGTCCACTGTAGCGCGAGAGCAATAACTGGAACGCACCGAGCAACAACATGAACAGCGTGACCCCTTCACGTTGGCAGAGTTGCCGCAGCTTTGACGACAAACCAGAAGGGAAGACGAACGAGACGAATAAGCCTTTGAGACTTCGCACCTGCGGACGCGGCCTGTCCGTCGGCAACTCAAACAACGTCGGCGCACCCTCCAACTGCCCGCGCCAGTAGTCCAGTTGCTCGTCCAGAACGTTTCCCGCCAACCACTCGCGCTGCCATACGGCGTAGTCGGCGTACTGGACGGGCAGTTCCGGAAGGGGCGAACTCTCGCCAGCCGTGTAGGCGGCATAGAGAGTCGAGAGTTCGTGGAAGATCACGTTGATGCTCCAGCCGTCGCAGATGATGTGATGGAGGACGAGCACCAGCACGTGTTCTTCCGCCGAGAGTCGCAGCAGTTTGACGCGCAATAGCGGCCCGCTCCTGAGATCAAACGCCCGCCCGATCTCCTCCTCTGCGAGCCGCCGCGCCTCTGCCTCTTGTTCCGCAATGGGTAAGTCACTTAAATCCAACACGGGCATGGAGACCGACAGGCTTGGCGAGATGAGTTGTGCGGGTTGGCCATCGAAGAGGTCGATGCTGGTGCGCAGAACTTCGTGGCGGCGGATAACCTCGTTGAGCGCGTCGTCCAGATGCTCGACGTGAAGTTGACCGCGCAGCCACGTGGCGAGCGGCATATTGTAGGCTGCGCTCTCTGGATACATCTGCTGAAAGAACCAGAGGCGTTGCTGCGCGAATGAGAGCGGGAAGATATAAACATCTTCGACCGGGCTATCTTCTGCCTCAGTCGGCGCAGAGGCCGGATTGGAGAGAGAGGGAACAGTCATGGCGAGATTTCAGAAGCCCTTGCTAATGGTTGATGTTCTTGCTGGTGATTTACGTTTTTCGTGGACGCTTGACCGGACGCGCTTGCCTGACGATAGGCACGATCTCCGGCGGAGATGATGATGCCGCCGCCGCGTCGCTTCCGGGCATCTGTTCGATATACTCCGCGAGCGCGGCCACCGTCGGACGCTCGAAGATAATCCGCAGAGGTCTCTCCACACGGGAGAGTTCACTGAGACGCGAGACGAGTTGCGTGGCGAGCAGCGAATGGCCGCCGAGGTCGAAGAAGTTATCGTGGATGCCGACCTGTTCGATGCCGAGCACGTCTTGCCAGACCCCGGCGATGCGCGCTTCAAGCTCGCCGCGCGGGGCGACGTATGCCGTCTGTATCGAGGGACGCGCGTGTGTCGGGCGCGACTGCTGGAACTCTGCTACATCTTCAAGAATTTGAGTCTGATTAATCGTCTCTGTCTGCTTGATAACGCTCGGCAAGTCTCTGGTCGAGACGAGCGCCTGCGGCATCAGGTCGTAGGCCAGAAGGCGCTCGAAGGCATCCATGCCCTCCGGCAGAGAGATGGCGTCCGCGAAGAATCTTTGCAGTTGCTCGCTCCCTTCGACTGCGCTTCCTTTAGCGGTCTCTCCTGTGTGGGATGCCTCCGCGTGCACGCGCAAAGACCTCTTGGCATTAAAAGCCATCCCGGCCTCGCCCCACGTATCCCAGTTTATCGTCAGCGTCGGCGTCCCGTTGCCGCGAATATTGTAGTAGGCAAAGGCGTCCAAGAAAGCATTCGCCGCGCAGTAATCCACTTGGCCGAACGAGCCTAAGACCGAGTCGAGCGACGAGAAGAGCGCGAGGAAATCCAACTGCTCGTCTTTGAACAACGATTCGAGCACGCGCGTCCCATGCACTTTGGGCGCGAGCACGCGCGCCAATATCTCCGGCGTTTTTGTTTCAATCATTCCGCCCGGTGAAATACCCGCCGCATGAATCACGCCGTTGACCCTGCCGAACCGCTCGTGCGTCAGGTGCAACACTTCCCGCATCCGCGCCTCGTCAGAAACATCCGCGCTCGCGGCAATCACTTCCGCGCCCAGATTTTCCAACGCCTGTATCCTACGAATCTTGCCGCTCACTTCGTCGTCCTCGGCATGAGCAAACAGCCATTGTGCCCATTCATCTTTCGCCGGTAGCGGGGCGCGTCCCACGAGCGTCAGTCGCGCGCGTCGTGTTCGCGCTAGATGTTCGGCCAGCGCAAGGCCGATGCCGCCGGTGCCGCCCGTAATCAAGTACACGCCCTCTTGCTTCAGAAGGCTGCGCGCGCCGGAAACCGCTTCGAGTCTGACTGGCTCAAAAGCTTGAGTCCATCGTTGGTTCGAGCGATAAGCGACGACGGTTTCCCGCGCCTCAGAGATCAGTTCGGCGGCGACTTGCGCGGCCATCCTCTCTGCTTGCCTGCTATTTGCTGCGGGGAGCAGGACATCAATGCTGCGGCAGGTAAGGTTGGGATATTCCTGCGGGATAACTCTGCACGGCCCGAGCACCGTAGCCTTCTCCGGCACGATGCGTTCTTCTCCCGTCACGCGCTGCATACCGTCAGTCAAGACCGCGATTTTTATCTTGCCGTCTGGATTGTGCCGCCCCAACGCGCGCGCTAGGAAGATGAGACTCTGGAAGCCCTCGCGGAGCGTTCGTTCCGAATCTTTGACGCCTGCGATGTCTGTCTCCGGCGCGGTGATGCTCCATGAATGAAGCGCCGCCGATGGCATCCGGCCCTGAGATTTCAGATCGCGGAATAAAGCTTCGTAATCTTCCGCGCGAGCGATGTTGATTGTGTAGTCTCGATTGTCGAGACGCTCGAATCTCTCGCCGCTCTTGACCGTCAACACTTCGCTGCCGTCCCGCGTCAGATGTTGCGCGACCTGCGCGCCGAACCCGCTCTCGTCCTGCAAGACGAGCCAGAGCGACGGCTGCGCTGCGGACTCAATCGCTCCGCCAACCACAGGCGGCACGGACGGCTTCCAAAAGGGAAGGTAGAACCAATCGGCGACATCCGGATTTTTGCGCGGCAGACGGTCGAGCACGCGTTGATCCGCCGCAGGTTTCTGCCACCCGACCCAATATCGGCGACGTTCAAACGGGTAAGTCGGCAGCGGCAGGCGACGACGGACTTCATGAGCGTAGAATCCGTGCCAAACAACCTGCCCGCCCGCCAACCACAATCGTCCGAGCGCCTGCATCAAAAACTCTTCATCGGAAGTCTGCTCGTTAGGATGTCGCAGAGAATTAATCACAGGCTGCCCGGTTTCGCGTGCCAGCGGCTTGACCATCGCGCTCAAGGCATGTCCCGGCCCGACTTCCAGCAGCAACGCATTCTCATCTTTCAACACTTCGCGCACGCCGTCCGCGAAGCGCACGGTTCGACGTAAATGCTGCGCCCAGTATGCGGGGTCAGTTGCGTCACCAGCTTTAATCCATGTTCCGCTCACGTTGGAGACGTAACGCATCTGCGGGGCGTTGAGCTTTACCCGCCTCACTTGGTCGTTGAACTCGGCGATAATCGGCGACATCATCTGCGAGTGAAAAGCGTGAGACGTGTGCAACGGTCGGGAGTCTAAGCCCTTCGCCGCGAGTTGTCGTTGCAACTCGTCTATCGCCTCGCGCGGCCCGGATACCGTGCAGAGCGACGCCCCGTTGACGGCGGCCACGGAAAGTTGCTCGCCGAGCATCTCGCGCAACTCATCTTCTGCGAGCGCAACACCAAGCATCGCGCCTTCCGGCAGCGATTGAACTAGTCTCCCTCTGAGCGCAACCAGCGATAAGGCATCCTCCACAGAGAAAACACCGGCCAGACAGGCGGCGACGTATTCGCCGATGCTGTGACCGATCATCGCGGCGGGACGCACGCCCCAAGACATCCAGAGACGCGCCAGCGCATACTCGACGACGAACAACGCGGGCTGCGTGACGTGCGTTTGTCGCAACCTTTGCTCGGCATCGGCGGTCTCTTCCGCGCGCGGATAGAGCACGTTGCGGAGGTCAAAACCGAGTTCAGACTTAAGCGTTTCGCAGCACCCATCAACCTGCTCACGGAAGACGCGCTCTTGACGGTAAAGCTCTAGTCCCATGTTCACATATTGCGACCCCTGACCGGGAAACATGAAGACAACGCTACGGTCGAGAGCTTCACCCGTGGAGGTCAAGACTCTTTGAGCATGAAGCATGTCCAGACCGTCGCGCGCGTCGTCCAAATCGCGGCACACCACGACGCGCCGGTGGCTGAAAGTTTTACGACCGACCTGCAAGGTGTATGCGACATCGGCGAGGTTGGAGCCGGGATGTCGTTTGAGATGCGCGGCCAGATTAGCGGTCGCTTGCTCAAGCGCCGTATCCGTCTTGGCCGAAAGCATCAACAGTTGCCACGGCCTCGAAGTGCTCGACGGTTCGATGGTCGGCGCTTCTTCGACGATGACGTGAGCGTTCGTGCCGCCGATGCCGAATGAACTGACTCCGGCGCGTCGCGGGCTTCCGCCGCCGCCGGTCGGCCATTCGGACACCTTCTTGTTAATGTAGAAAGGACTGTTGTCGAGGTCGAGCGCAGCGTTCGGCTGCGCGAAATGCAGACTCGGCGGGATGGTCTGATGTTCGAGCGCCAGCACGGTTTTTATCAGCCCGGCCACGCCCGCCGCCGTATCGAGGTGGCCGAGGTTGGTCTTCACCGAACCGACAGCACAGAAGCCTTTCTTGTCGGTGCTCCGGCGGAAGACTTGCGTGAGCGCAGCGATTTCAATCGGGTCGCCGAGCGTCGTCCCTGTCCCGTGCGCTTCGATGTAACTGATCGTTTCGGCAGCGACACCGGCAGCCGCGTGAGCTTCCCGAATCGCCTCCGCCTGTCCTTCGACGCTCGGCGCGGTATAGCCGATCTTCGCCGAGCCGTCGTTATTAATAGCCGAGCCTTTGAGAACGGCGTGAATGAAATCCCCGTCGGCGAGTGCGTCCGGCAAACGCTTCAAGACAACGATACCGATGCCGCTCCCGCTAATTGTTCCCTGCGCGCCCGCGTCGAAGGCGCGGCAATGCCCGTCGGGCGAGTTGATGCCGCCTTCTTGATAAACGTAACCTTGCTTCTCCCCGCCGTGGATTGCCACCCCACCAGCCAGAGCCATCTTGCACTCGCCATTGAGCAAACTCCGGCAAGCCATGTGGACGGCGACCAGAGAGGTCGAGCAAGCGGTCTGCACGGCGACGCTCGGCCCGCGCAGGTTTAGTTTATAAGAGACGTGTGTGGGCAGGTGGTCTTTATCATTGCCGATGGCTAACTGTAGCCCGCCGACCGCTTCAATAATTTCGGGATGCGACAACAAGTTGTAAGAGTAAGTGCTCGCGCTCGCGCCCGCGAAGACGCCTATCGAGCCGCCGTCTTTCTCCGGGTCGTGCCCGGCCTGCTCTAGAGCCTCCCAAGCATATTCCAGAAAGAGCCTGTGCTGCGGGTCCATCACCTCTGCCTCTCTGGGGCTGTAGCCGAAGAAGGACGCGTCGAACTGCTCGATGTCTTCGAGGATGACACCGGCCTTGACGTAGTTGGGATGAACGAGCAGCGCGGGGTCAACTCCCGCCGCAATCAATTCCTCGTCAGAGAAGAAGGAGACGGATTCCACGCCTTCGCGCAAGTTCTCCCAAAACTGTTCCATGCTGCTCGCGCCGGGGAAACGTCCGGCCATGCCGATGATGGCGATGTCTGACCCTACCTGCCCCGCTTGCCCCTGCCGCGCTTCAACTTCAACGCGATGTAGAGGCGGCAACGACAGAGATTGACCTGCCGGCGCGATGTATCCGGCCAACGCGCTGATGGTCGGATACTTGAACAGGTCGAGCATTGTGATGTTTGCGTCAAACGCCTTTCGTAGCCGGTTATGCACCTGCACCAGCAGTAGTGAATGCCCGCCGAGGTCGAAGAAGTTTTCGTGCACGCCCACCTTCTCGCGCCTGAGCACTTCCATCCAGATAGCGGCGATGGCGCGCTCGACTTCGGATTGAGGCGCAACGGATTCTTCCCGTTCGTCGGGAACATATTCGGGCGCGGGAAGTGCGCGACGGTCAACTTTACCGTTCGGCGCGAGCGGCAAATTGCTCAACATAACGAAGACCGTCGGAACCATAAATTCCGGCAGTCTCTCTCTCAATCGCTCGCGCAGTTCCTTTTTCGTTATCTCCTGATTCCGCTCGGACAAGACATAGGCCACCAACTGGCTCTGGCCGGAGACATCAGGCAGTGCCACGACCACAGCCTCTCGGACTTCCCGTTGCTCATTCAACGCCGCTTCGACCTCGCCAAGCTCGATGCGGAAACCACGAACTTTCACTTGATAGTCAACACGACCGACGAACTCTATATTTCCATCGCTCAGGTAACGAGCGAGGTCGCCCGTCTGATACAGACGCGCGCCCGCTTCGTCGCCGAACGGATGCGGAATGAATTTTTCCGCCGTCAACTGAGGGCGGTTCAGATAGCCGCGCGCCACGCCACAGCCGCCGATATACAACTGGCCGACGACCCCGACGGGAACGGGCTGCATGAATTGATCCAGAATGTAAGTTCGCGTGTTGGCGAGCGGGCGGCCAATCGGCAGGGCTGGCCCGGTGTACGCCTCTTCCGCACCCTTGAGAGGTTGGTAAAGCGTCGCGGTGATGGTCGTCTCCGTCGTGCCGTAAGCGTTGATTAAGCGCGTTCCCCCGCTCGCTATCTTGCTCCACCCCGCCAGACTCTCGCGCAACACTCGCTCGCTGCCGACAATCAACAAGCGCAGGCAATCCGGCAAGGATGCGCCGTCCCTCGACAACTCGCTCGCCCATTCGTGCCAGACGGAAGCGGGCAAGTTGAGCACGGTCACGCGATTCTCTTCCAGTTGTCGCAGCAGTCCTTCGCCGATGCCGGGCGATTGCTCGTCGCGCAAGATGAGCGTCGCGCCACTGAGTAGCGTAGGAAAGATTTCCTCCGCCGCCACGTCGAAACTAAGCGAGGCGAACTGTATAACGTGGTCGTCCGGGCAGAGGCCGTAAGCATCACGCACCGCCGCTTGATGGTTGACCAGCGACCTGTGACTGACACATGCGCCTTTCGGTTGTCCCGTCGAACCTGAAGTGTAGACAACGTAAGCCAGATTCTCCGGGCAAGCGACGGCGGTAAGATTCAACGGACTCTGCTGCGCGATGGCTTCCTTCTCGGCGTCCAAACAGACGACATGAGTCTCGCGCTCCGAAATCAACTCCTTCAATCGTCCCTGCGTAATCAGCGCAGACGCTTGAGCATCGGCTAAGATGAAGGCCAAACGTTGTTGCGGATAACGCGGGTCGAGCGGCACATACGCACCGCCAGCCTTCAAGACGGCGAGCAACGCAACCACCATTGCGGGCGAGCGTTCCAACAGCACACCGACCCGCGTCTCCGGCTCGACACCCCGACTTCGCAGGTAGCGCGCCAGTTGATTCGCACTGCTGTTGAGCGCAGCGTAGGTCAACTGCTCCCCGCCTCCAACGACGGCGACTGCGCCCGGCGCACGCGCCGCCTGCGCCTCGAACAATTCATGCAGACACTCGTCAACAGGATATTTTTTATCCGTCTCGTTCCATTCGACCAATAATTGCTCGCGCTCCGCATTCGCCAGCAACGGCACGCGCGCGATACGCTCGTCAGGATTTTCCGCGCCGCGTTCCAGCACGCCTCGGAAGTGGCGCAGCATCCGTGCGATGGTCGGAGCGTCGAACAGGTCAGTGCTGTATTCCGCCACGGCCAGAAGTCCGTCCGCGTCTTCCGCGATGTCTATGCTCAAGTCGAACTGTGTCGTGGCTCGCTCGACCTCCACCCCCTGTAAGGTGAGTCCCGGCAGCGACGCTTCACCCATCGGCGCGTTGCCCAACTGAAATATCACTTGAAAGAGCGGATGGCGGTTTACGTTCCGCTCCGGCTGTAACTGTTCTACCAGTTGCTCAAATGGCATGTCCTGATGCGCGTAAGCCTCAAGGGCAACCGTCCGCACGCGTTTCAACAGGTCAAGAAAACTCGGAGACCCGGACAAATCCGTACGCAGCGCCAACGTGTTCACGAAGAAGCCGATTAGCCCCTCCACTTCGATCCGGTTACGGTTGGCAATCGGCGAGCCGACAATGATGTCTTCCTGTCCCGTGTAGCGATGGAGCATGGCCTTGAAACCGGCCAGCAGCAACATGAAGAGTGTCACGCCTTCGCGCCGCGCCAATGAATTCAGGCTCTCGACCAATCTCGCGGGGAGGTTCAGCGTTTGGCTTGCGCCGCGAAAACTCTGGACGGGCAGTCGCATCCGATCCGTGGGTAACTCCATCGCCGGAAGCGTTCCGCCGAGTTGTCGTTTCCAATACTGCCAGTGAGTTTCCAGCACCTCGCCCGCGAGATGCGTGCGCTGCCAGTGTGCAAAATCCGCATACTGAATCGGCAGGGGAGAGAGCGGCGAAGGCTCGCCCTTGGCGAAGGCGCTGTAAAGCTCGCCCACTTCACGCACCAGCACGCCCATGCTCCAACCGTCCGAGATGATGTGATGCATCGTGAACAGTAGAACATGATCTTCGTCGCCGAGCCGCAGCAAACTGAGTCTGTAAAGTGGCCCGCGCTCTAAATCGAATGACCGGCGCGCATCTGCCGAAGCGCGCTGGTGCGCTTCCGTGATCCGCTCGCGTTCCGGCAGGTGGCTAACGTCAAAAAGTGGCAACTCTAACTCGACGGGCGGGGCGATGAGTTGGACGGGCTGCCCGTCGCTCATGCCGAAGCTCGTCCGCAGGCTTTCATGTCGCTTGACGATCTCGCGCAACGTCTGTTCCAGAGCCGGGATGTTCAATCGTCCCGCGAGACGCACGGCGACGGGCAGGTTATATGCCGAACTGCTCGGCTCAAGCTTGTGTATAAACCACAGGCGTTGCTGCGCGAACGACAGCGGCAGATTCGTCGCGCGCGCGACAGGGACGAGCGGTTGATCTGACGCACCCTGCCCGGCGCGCATCGCTGCTTCGACACGTTGCGCCAGCCCGGCCACTGTCGGCCACTCGAATAATGCGCGCAAAGGTAAATCAACCGCGAAGCTTTCACGTACGCGCGAGATGAGTTGCGTTGCCAGCAGAGAGTGTCCGCCCAAAGCGAAAAAGTCGTCGTTGATACCGATGCTTTCGACCTTGAGGACTTCGCCCCAGATTCTCGCCAGCAGTTCCTCGATAGGCGTGCGCGACGCGACAAAACTCTCCGCGAGCGTATTTCGCCCCTGCTCCGGCGCGGGCAGGGCGAGACGGTTGACCTTGCCGCTCGCCGTCTGCGGCAACT
>CAXTRQ010000078.1:19822-25542 GCA_964246705.1 uncultured Pyrinomonadaceae bacterium | reverse complement strand
GCCCGGCCTGCTCGAAGTGATAGCCAGCGGCGGCGTATTCGATCAGGGCGCGGTCTATCTCATCGAGCCTTCGCAGCACTTGTGCATATTCGTTATGAAATCTCCCTCTGAGTGTGTGATTACTACTCACACTGAATAAAGGCGCAGCCTCAATGAGAAGTTGCAGCGCATCAGTAAGCCGGTTACTTACTTTTTCAAAAGCCGCAGTTCGTAATAAGACAACAGCTTTGAGGTCGCCTGCTTTGCCAGTTAAGCGACTCAAGGCTTCTTTCAGCAGCACCCGCGCCTCGTTAATTGCTCCCTCGCGCCAGTAGCAAACACCGAGTTCCATCTGTGCCTCTACTATCTTCTCCGTGTTCTCCAAGTGCTCAAAGATGGTGAGACTTTCACTGATGAGGTTCTTAGCTCTCTCCTGTGCACCCTCAACCTGCTTAACACAGCCCAGCCAGCTTGTCAGGACGCCAGCTCGCAGAAGCACCTCGGATGCTGTCGCTTGGTTCAGCTTCTCTAACTCTGGCTGGTGGCCGAGACCTCTCCAAAACTCCTCCATTGCCTCACGCGCCGCTTCGTAGTTACCGGCCTCTTCCAAATGATTTGCCAGTTCGCAGCGCAGTTGCGCCCGTTCATTGTTGGTGAGTAAGGGGTCAGCTATACGATGGGATAGCTGACTAGCTAAACTCATGTGAGGATTACCTTTCTATGGTGCTGATAAAGAAACGTCAGCGGGATTTAGAGAGCGTGTCTCGCTCCTGAAGGTGCTAATATGTGTCCTCGATACTCCTCACGGGCCGTCCGGTAAGGTCTCTCATCTCACCGCACATCAACAACCCGTAAGAGCTAGAAGACCTTTTGCTCATAACAAGACCTTTTTCCAGGAGAACAAAATGAAAAACCTGAAACGACTCTGCGTCGCTTTCGCGCTGACGCTCATGCTCGCGCTGTCGATTTGCGCAGGAGAGATGACAACTGTGCTCCTGCCGCCATCCACGTCACAGGCGGCGATGCAAGGTCAAATGTCAACTACTGTCACAGACCAAGCAGATAGCAGTGCCACAACTACTGATTTGGTTGCCGACGTTGCGCTGAACGTGCTCGGCAGCGTGCTGTTGCTGTTCTAAACGGCTCCTTTAATCCTGACGGTGACGGGCTGCCGTGAGTAGGTATCATCGGTGGCCAAGTGGTAGTGTGCCCGGGTGGGTGCCGGAGAGTCGGACGAGGCAAAGGAGATGCTCACGTGACAGCCTCAGAGGTTAAGCTCACTTTCAAGACAAAGCAACACTTAATTGCTCGCCAGTTCATACCGTCCACGTGAATCTGTTGGACTTAGGATGTCCTGTTGTTTTTTGAACTAGCATTCTGACTCGCCGCCGTGAGGACAGCCCAGACGGTCGGGAGCATTAGAAAAGGTCTGCAAGTATTTCACAGAGAGAAATGTTGTCCGCCTTGAAAAGTTTTTTGCTATAGTGCCTGCGCACACTCCACCTGTGCCGCCGCGAAGCCCTCATGGCAGCCTGATGAGTGTCTAAGTTTTAGACGTAACTAGAACAGAGCGAGCAAGTTTTGTAGCAGGTTCAATGCGGCTTCCGTTGCTACATCCATTTGCGGATTGCCCATTTCACCTACTGTTGATGTTGTCTCTGTAGTAGCTTGTGGTGCACTTGTCGTTTGCGGTTGGGGCGTATTGGTTACTCCGTTTCCCATTTCGCCTGCATGGACGGTAATAGCCAGTGCAAGCCCAAGCATTGAAGTTCTGACAATTTTTTGCATCGTTCATTCCCTTTCGATTTATGGGTTGTGCGCAGAATTACCGCCGTAGTCTTTTCAGAGACTACGGCGGCTTTTGGCATGTATGAGCAAAACTTGCATGCAAGGAGAAAGGCAATCCTCACATGAAGTTAGCAACTGAGAAACTCAAGCAGCTAGACAATCCTACACTAACGTTTGATGAACGCGCCGAAATTCGTTGTCAGGTAGCGGCGGATCTGATTCACGCAGGGCGATACGAGGCGGCGATCGTGGCGCTCGGAGACCTATGGCGGGGTGTGGGGCAACGTCCGCCTACAGAGGGTTTTAAAGTATTCACAGCCGGAGAGGTCTTACTACAGGTTGGTGTGCTTGCTGGCTGGATTGGCAGTGCAAGAAATTTAGGCGGATCACAGGAAGCGGCTAAGGATTTAATCAGCGAGGCCTTACGGCTGTTTCAGTCAATCAACTATCTCGTGAAAGTTGCGGAAGCGCAGTATGAATTTGCCATGCCTTACTGGCGATTGGGAGCTTTCGATGAGGCGCGCGTAGTGCTAATTAATGCTCTAAGTATCGTCGGAGATAAGAATGATGAACTTAAAGCTAAAATCCATATCCGCCGCGCATTGATCGAGACATGGGCGTGTCGGCATCACGATGCGCTGGCCGTGCTCAAAGAGGCCGAGCCATTTTTTATGAATCTTACCGATGCCTTTAAGGGTAGATGGCACGGCCAAATGGGTAGTGTGCTGCGTCATTTAGCTGTCGCAGGAGGACGGGCTGATTATCTTGACCGCGCCATTATTGAATATACCGCTGCCATCTTCCACTACGAGAAGGCCCGCCACGAACGATATTGTGCCGTCAATCTTAACAATCTGGCGATGCTGTTGTATCGGGTCGGGCGTTATCAGGAGGCGCATGAGAACTTAGACCGGGCAGTGGCGATATTCTCAGGGCTGAAGGACGCAGGCAATCTGGCTCAGGTCAACGAGACGCGTGCGCGAGTCCTCGTGGCCGAGCGGTGCTATGCCAAGGCGGAAAGGATTATTGATTCTTCCGTTCAAGTTTTTGAACGTGGCGGCGAGCAGTCCTGTCTGGCCGACGCGCTCACGATACAGGCAACCGTGCTGGCGAGGCTCGGTCAGCATGAACGCTCTGTAGCCATTTTCCGGCGCGCTATGCGTGTCGCGGCAGAGGCGGGCGCGCTGGAAAAAGCCGGGCAGGCGGCACTCTCGCTTATTGAAGAACATGGGAATCAGCATCTCTCGAAGACGGAGCTTTATGAGCTACTTTCTCGCGCGGACGAGTTTCTGAAAAACACGCAAGATTTGGAGGACATCAAACGCCTGCGAGCATGTGCCCATATCGTCGCCCGCAAGCTCTTAGGTGTGAGGTTGAGTGACCCTGACTTCTCACTGAACGATGTCATCCATGCTTACGAGGCGGAATTCATAGAAGAGGCGTTGGAAAAGTCAAAAGGCAGCGTGACTCATGCCGCCAAACTACTGGGGCTGAAACATCATGCCTCGCTAGCCATACTCCTGCGAACACGGCATAAACAACTCTTAGACAGGCGCACGCCCGCCGTGCCACGCAAGCGAAGCTTCATTCCTCACAAGAGGCGTCCATCTAAGAAACCATCACGTCCTATCACCATCCTCCACGTCGAGAGCGACACGGTAACCGCTGAGGCGACGAAAGAGATGCTGGAACGACTCGGCTGGAGAATCGTGACGCACGCTAACGCAACCACCGCACTGGAGAAAATCCGAAGCAAGATTCACTACGACTTTCTCCTCTTCGACAGCGAATTGCCGGACATGAATGGGATAGACCTCCTGTGTCGAACGCGACAGTTTTCCCACCGTCAACGGACACCAATCATCATCACGTCTGCTCATGACTGCGAGCGTGAAGCATGGGGCGCGGGTGCGGCTGCCTTCCTGAGGAAGCCACAAGCTATGGCAAGCCTTGCTGCCACTATCAAGCGGCTACTCACTGCTCGGCCAAAATAACGTGCAGTGTTGAGCTAAACGGTGTGAATATGGAATCTAATATGGAGTCAAATAGTTAAGGGCTTTACTGCGTCATCCCCTATGTTTTTCGCATCTTCACCGGGCGATCTTCCATTCATCCGACGTGCTCCAAAGGCGGTTGGCTCGCGGCAACCTCGGTAAGCTTGTCACAATTAACTCTTGCATTTCGTTGAGCTTTCCAGAGCTTGCCGCAGAGTACAATAATTCCACACGCTTGGGGGCGATGCTGTTATGTTGATACATCTCTATGATGGGTTTGGCGGCGTCGTAACCCAAAAGCCAGTGCCGCCCCAAAGTGCCGAGCGCATCATGCAGCTTGCGATGATTCGTCTCAGCGAAGAAGAAGCGATAAAGATTGTCGGCCTTGTAGTAGAAAGGTGGGTCAAAGTAGTAAAGGCTACTTCAAAACCAGCCGTAAACTGTTGAAAATTATGGTAGCGGGGGGCGGGCTTGAACCGCCGACCTTGGGGTTATGAATCCCACGCTCTGACCAGCTGAGCTACCCCGCCATGGGTAAATGTGAAAAGTTATTATAGAGCCGCGAATTGAAAGGTCAAGTTGGGGGAGGGGGTTTGAATTGATTGAAGGAGGGAAGTTGGGCGGGTCTTGAAATTAGATCATTGGCAGCAGATAGGTAAGGGATAGGTTTTGAATTGACCGGGGGTGTGGCCGGGGCAATTTAGTTTTATTTAAAGGCTGGATTTGAAATTGTGTTGATGGTTGTAAGGCAGTCGCGGAGGGATGTGGCGTACAGGTTGTGAGGCCGGGTTGTGTGTGAGGTGGTTTGCGCGTGGATGTGGGAAACGCGTATTATCGGCGACGCGAGTAGAGTCTATTGGGGAGAGAGAATTTTTGGTATGGCAGAGCTTGTTCATCGTCCGAGGCGTCTGAGGAGGCGCGCGGGTTTACGCGCGTTGGTACGTGAGGCGCGGCTGTCGCGTGAGAATCTGGTGCTGCCGCTTTTTGCTTGTCCGGGCGAGCGCGTGCGGCGTGAAGTGCCTTCGATGCCGGGCGTCTTTAATCTCTCGGTTGATGAGGTGGCACGCGAGGCGGCGGAAGCTTTTGAATTGGGGATTCCGGCGGTGATTCTCTTCGGGTTGCCTGAAGCGAAGGACGAGACGGGTTCCGGCGCGTATGCACGGCGCGGCATTGTGCAGGAGGCGATTCGCGCGGTGCGGCGCGCGGCTCCGGAGTTGATCGTCATCGCAGACACCTGCCTGTGCGAATACACTTCGCATGGACATTGCGGCGTCGTTCGAGAGGGCGAGATTTTAAATGATGAATCGCTCGAACTGATTACGCAGACGGCTGTCAGCCAAGCCGAGGCCGGAGCCGACATGGTGGCTCCGTCGGCGATGATGGACGGGCAAGTCGGCGCGATCCGCGATGCGCTCGACGGTGCGGGGATGACCGATGTCGCGATCATGGCTTACGCGGTGAAGTACGCCTCGGCCTTCTACGGGCCGTTCCGTGAGGCGGCGGGGAGTACTCCGGCTTTCGGTGACCGCCGTTCCTACCAGATGGACGGAGCCAACGCGCGCGAGGCGTTGCGCGAAGCCGAACTCGATTATTCCGAAGGCGCAGATATTTTGATGGTCAAACCGGCGAGCGCCTACCTCGACATCATGCGGATGGTGCGCGACCGATTCGATGTGCCGCTGGCCGCTTATCATGTCTCCGGCGAATACGCGATGATTAAAGCCGCAGCCGCGCGCGGCTGGATAGACGAGCAGCGCGTCATGCTTGAAACTCTGACGAGCATTAAACGCGCCGGGGCAGACATCATCATCACGTACTATGCGCGTGAGGCGGCGCGCGTGTTGAATCAGAGATGAGCCGTCAGCTTCGGCTTTAAATTAAGCGAGTAAGAAAGCCGCCGGTAGAGTCAATACAACGCCGCAAGAAAACAAGTCAGATGGGGGGGGGCGTGTGGCTAAC
>CAXTRQ010000078.1:0-19812 GCA_964246705.1 uncultured Pyrinomonadaceae bacterium | reverse complement strand
AGACAAGACAACGCCGATTCAAAACATCTCTGATCGGCGTTGTCTTGTCTCTACCTGCGGCTTTCCTATTTCTCAATCGCGTGTCTGCCTTTAAATTTCTTTCAGGGGCGGGGGGCTGTCAGGCGGACGAAACCGATGACGGCACAGATGCTGCCGATGGCGACGAAGAGATTGAAGAAGGCGAGCATAAACAGTATGTCGGATGTCACACGCATCCCGTTCGTGCCGAGCATGATGATGAGGGCGACCCATTGCAAGTGATAGATCAATAAGCACACGGAGGCGAGGGCGAACCAGCGCGTCGAAGCGCCGAGCGCGCGGGCGCGGACAAAGCCGAGCACCGCCGCGATGAGCCAGCCGACGGCTCCGCCCGCTAAGAGCAGTAAGGCGACCGGCGCGAAAAAGTCCGGCATCTGAGTCGGCTCCGACTGTGCCAGCAGGAACACCCAAGGTATCAAGGTCATCAACATCGAGCGACTCGCTCCTGAAGAGATCTAAACAAGCTATGCTGAAACGAGAAGCGCCGTCCGCGCTCTCCGACCGGCCACGGCGGCCAAGCGCAAACGGCGTTCATGATTCCTTTGTGAATGTGCAAAAGACAGTCTCTCGCGCCGCCTCATCCGGCATCGAGCGCGAGAGACCGTCCGACGAGTTTCCGGGTCACGCGTGAGCAGCGACAAAAGCCTGACCGCTACTGCGTGATGTGAATCTCTTCCTCCGCACCCGAATGGCGGAGGAAGAGGCCAAGCGCACAGACGCATAAGACCACTGCACCCGCGATTGCCTTCCAGAGATGAGGCGTGTTTCCCTGCGGATCGGATGTCGCGGCAAAAAGATAGAACTGCCAGCCCGCAAACACCAGCGCCGCCACAGCGACGACGCCAAGCAAAATATCTATCAGGCTCTTCATTTTGAACCTCCAGCGTTCGTTTCAGGTTAGAGAAGTAAAGGCTTAAAAGATAAAGCCAGCAACGCTTATGAGTTTCGGGAATATGCCGGGTCGAGCGATTCTACTGCCGTAAATATTGGCTCTGATTCGCCGCCTATGTTACCGCCCCCGCCCGCGAGACGCAAGGGAGTTTCGAGAAAGGATGAATCAGTTTTTAGTTTTCAGTTCTCAAAAACTAAAAACCGATTCGTCCTTACAGAATGAGTCGCTTGTCTCCGGCGCGGCGGGTGATGCGCTCGCGGTCGAAGTATTCGAGCAGTGGAATCGCGTATTTACGCGAGACGCCTGAAAGCTCTTTGAAGGCGGCGACATCAATGAGGCGTTGCGGTTCGTGTTGTGCGGCGTAGTCGCGTAGCTGTTTGATTAAAGTTTCCAGCGACCGACGATGAAAGAAGAGGTCTTCGCGGACGCGCTTGAGCGTGCCGGAGTCAATCAACAGTTGGAGGATTTTGCGCACATGCTCGCGCCGCCGCTGAGCGCCCCCTGCGCGCGCCAACGCCTCTTCGAGCGGCGGCACTTCCAATCCCGCTTCGCTGTAAATTTTTTCCAGATGGTCGCGCAATTCTTCGTCGGCGGAAGAGAGCGAAAGACTATGTGAGGCCGCGCGCACGATTTCGCGGTCGGAGATGAGCATGTCCTGCTCTTCCGTGTGACGCAGGACGCCGCGAAAAATCTCCGGCGCGGCGCGCGCAAAAGCCTGCTCGCGCAACGTCTCACGCGCCAGCCCGCGCGCGAGCGGTTCACGCCGGTGAAAGGCTTCGACTTCGCTCTGCGCCTTCTTGACGAGTTGATTACAGATTGCGCGCCCGACGCTCACGCCTTCCGCATCAATAATCAAGTCGCTTTTTGTCGCCTGCCGGAGCGCGTCGTCCAGACGTTCGTTGCGCCAGCCCGTGCGCGCCGCCGCCGCCGCACGCTGCAACCCGCGCTCGCCCGCCGCTTCGACGAAAAACGCGAGACGCGCGCTGTCATCCGCCCCGGTCAGCGCGTCCAGACGCGCGCGCGCCTGTGGGCGGTCGCGCCCCCGATGTTTCGTCGCATGAGCATCGAGGATGCCCCCCCCGGCAATCGTGTGTTGCGGCGAATAGGAGCGAATGATGAAACGCTCGTCCGGCAGAGCGGCGATTGGTGATTCGAGTCGCAACTGCGCGAAGCCGCGACCGCCCGCTGCTATCTCGCCGCCCTCTTCGAGAACCTGCACGCGCGCCAGCACTTCCACCGTGCCGAGATGCACGCGCACGCGTTGACGTGAGCGCAAGGGTCGCGGCGCGCGCTCCAAAACCTCGATGTGCGCGTCAATAATCTGCGTCGGCACGAGACGCGCGATTGGCGCGAGCACCATCCCGCGCTCAATCGCCGCCGCCTCGACGCCACCGAGATTGACCGCCGTTCTCTGCCCCGCTGTCGCCCTCTGGACGCTCGCGCCGTGAACCTGTACACCGCGCACGCGCACGCGCGAATGCGCGGGCAGCAGTTCCATCTCGTCGCCTTCGGCAATCTCTCCCGCGACGAGCGTGCCCGTCACGACCGCGCCGAAACCGCGCATCGTGAACGCGCGGTCAATCGGCAGACGCGCCACAGAATCCGAGGAACGAACGGGAACACGCAGCGCGACGGCGCGCAGTTGCTCTTTCAACTCTTCGAGTCCCGCGCCCGTGCGCGAACTGACGGCAACGACCGGCGCGGTTTCGAGAAACGAACCGGCGACCAACTCATCCGTCTCGGCGCGCACGAGTTCGAGCAGTTCTTCGTCAACCGCGTCCCGTTTTGTGATGACGATTAAGCCCGCTTTGACTTCGAGCAATTTGCAGATGTCGAAGTGCTCGCGCGTCTGCGGCATCACGCCCTCGTCGGCGGCGATGACGAGCGCGACGAGATCAATGCCATGCGCGCCCGCCAGCATGTTCTTGACGAAGCGTTCATGGCCGGGCACGTCGACGAAGCCGATGCGAACGCCATCCAAATCGAGTTCGGCGAATCCGAGGTCAATCGTGATGCCGCGCCGCTTCTCTTCCGGCAGGCGGTCGGCGTCCACGCCCGTCAGAGCGCGCACGAGGCTCGTCTTTCCGTGGTCAATGTGTCCGGCTGTGCCGACGATAATGGAGCGCATAGGCGGTGAATCGTAAATGTTAGGTGGTGAATAGTGAACAAGAGAATGTTGAATGTCATAAGCATCGCTTTTATCCATTCAACATTTACTGTTCGCCGTTCACCATTTAAAGACGCTGATGATATTTGAGAAGTCGTCGCGCCAGAGGGCGGGACGGTGCTTCTGTTCGTCAATCGCTTGCCAGCGCGCATCGTTGTTGAGTCTGCCGAAATCTTCGGCGCGGCGCGCGACGACAATCCATTGCGAAGCCTCTTTGCCTTTGTCCGCGTCGGATTCTGTGTCATCGAAGCCGAGGGCGGCGACATTTGCATCGCGCGCCAGCCCGGCGACGACGCCCTGTAGATCGAGGCTGCGGTTCGAGACGTGAAAAGCGATCAAGCCTCCGGCGGCGAGTTTGTCGAGATAGAGGCGGAGCGCTTCGCGCGTCAACAGGTGCGGCGGGATGGCGTCGGACGTGAAGGCGTCGAGAATAATCAGGCCGTAGGTGGCCTGCGGCGCTTCGCGCAATCTGAGGCGCGCGTCGCCGAGCGTGATGGAGACCGGCGCGGCGGCGCAATCCGGCAGGTATGTAAAAAGCCTTCTGTCGCGCGCCAGCGTGAGAATCGCCGGATTAATTTCGTAGAACGTCCAATCCTGATTCGGCTTCGAGTGCGCGACGCTCGCGCCGCTGCCCAGTCCGACGGCGGCCACACGAGGCGACGCCGGTCGCTCGTCGAAGAGTTCAAAAATTGAACCGAGCGGCCCCTCGCGGTGATAGTAAGAAATCGGCTCGCAGCGTCGCTCCTCGTCCATGTGCTGGCGGCCATGCAGCGTGCTGCCGTGATAGAGACGGTGGTAGCGGTCGTTAAGGTCTTCGGTGACGCGCAACGTGCCGTAGAAATTCCTCCCTTCATAGAGCGTGACTACGTCGGACGTATCGGCGAAGATCGCCGCCGCCAGCATCACCGCGCCGATGCCCAGCGCAAAGCGCAGACGCCGCTTGCTGAAGAAATGATAGAGTAGCATCAGAGGGATGCCGAAGACGATGGCTGTGCGCTCAAGTATCCCGATGTCGAAGCGCGCGAGGGCCACAATCAGCACGGCGGTAAAGATGCCGATGGCGACGGGCAACGCTAAATCGAAGCGGCGCGCGCGCGATTCATTTTCAACTTTCTCAGCCACTTCAAATTTGCTTCGCCTGAAGAAGCTCCAACGCCCCGCGCTCCTAGAGGGCTGGCACATGAAGCAGGCCAGAATGATGATTAACGGATATTCAAGCACCGTCTTGAAGACGAGCGGCGCGATGAGCGCATTGAAGAGGCCGCCGAGGACGCCGCCGACGGCGAGCCACAGGTAAAATTCCGTGAGATGACGTGTCGCAGGTCTGTCTGCGGCGAGTTGAGCATGACAGACAAACGCGGCGATGAAGAAGAACAGGAGATGGATGAGGATGAGAAACCACGCCGGTTGCGTCGCGCCCGAAAGATAGACGAGCGTCAGGATAATCGCCGCGACGGGCAGCAGTGTCGCCATCAGTCGAAGCGGCAGGAGTTGTCTGCGCGCAAACACGAGGACGAAGGTCAGCAGGTAGAGCGCGAGCGGGATGACCCAGAGCAGCGGCACGGCGGCGATATCCGTCGTGATGTAAGTTGTTACGCCTAAGACGAGCGACGACGGAATGAAAGCCAGCACCGTCCAACGCAGGCGGCGTATGCGCGTCAACTTTTCGCCCTGCCCTTCCGTCCGCGACGACGCGGCATCCGCTCCCGCTCCTTGTGCTCCGCGCTGTTCTTCAGTGCTGTCCGTATCCTCATTCGCTTCGGTCGAGCGCGCACGCCACAACACGAAGGCGCAGGCCGCAAGCAGTATAAAAAGTGCGACGTAGCCTGCCGTCCACATGCGGCTCTGCCCGTCGAGCGTCCAGTTTGGTTCGAGCAGGAGCGGAAAGCCAACGAGCGCGATTAAGCTTCCGGCGTTGCTCGCGGCATAGAGAAAGTAAGGGTCTCCGGCCTGCGCGTGCCGCGTCTTTGAAAACCATTTCTGCAAGAGCGGGGCGTTGGCTGAGATGACGAAGAACGGAAGGCCGATGATCAAGAATAAAGTCTTGAGCAGCCACAGCGCGGGATTGCCCCCGGTGGGCACGCCCCTCGCGGTCGCCTCGGTAATGCCGAAGGGGAGCGCGACAACCGCCAGGACGAGCAGCGCGAGATGGAGGATGGCCTGACGACGCTCGCCGAGCCAACGTGTCGTCAGCAGCGTGTAACCGTAGCCCGCCAGCAGCATTCCCTGAAAGAAGAGCATGCAGGTGTTCCACACCGCCGGAGTTCCTCCGAGCAGCGGCAGCAGCATCTTCGCAATCAACGGCTGAACCCAGAATAGCAGCGCGGCGCTCAGGAAAAGAGTCAGAGCGAATAGTAGAGCCAATCGGCCTCCAGCAAGTTCACAGTTTAAAGTTTAGAGCAAATTTCATTTGTAATTTCAAAGTGGATTATTCCACAATCTCAAAATCAATCCACTGCGACGCGACGCGCGGCTTCTGCGAATCAAGCAGGTCGGTGACGACAATCTGCAAGACGTACTCGCCGGGCGTGGCCTGCGCGCTCAGTTTCATACGGCCTCCGGCCAGCAGTCTTCCCATGTCCGTCTGCTGCCCGACTTCGACGGGCATCCGTTTGCCTATGTAGAGCAGGCGACCGTCGCGATACATTCGCACCTGCGTCTGCAAGTTCGGCTGCCCGCCCGGCGTGCGCTCGACGCGAGCATTGTAGACGGCGAAATTGTAGAACAACTCTGTGCCGCGCCGGATGCGGCGGATCGCCGGGCCGGCCTGCGGGTCTACCTGATTGGCCTGCGCGCCGCCATAGAGATTACCAGTGTAGGTCGCCGCATCGGCGGCGGCGGGCAGATCGTTTCCGCTCAGAATGATGCCGGAGAGCAAGAGCCGGTCTTCGCCGATGTCAGGCACTTCGACGTACTGGCTGGCGGAGCCGATGCGCTCCGATGCCGTATCGCGCACGGCGAGGCGCAACTGGTACGCGCCCGCCTGCCGAATCGGAACATTCAGGATATAGATGAGTCCGTACCGCAGCACGTTCTCGTAATTCTTCTCTTCGACGCTGAGCGTGTCCGTCCGATCAACTTGATTGATGACCTGCCCACGGTCGCTGAAAGTCAACGCCAGCACGTCTATCGCCGACTTGTAAGACCCGTCAGGCTCTTTTGTGAATGTCAGACGGCGCGCGTCCAGATACAACAGAGAGCGCAGGAACGAGCCTGCCTTTCTGTCGTTGCCGAAGAGAGACGTGAGACGCACGGGCAAGTCGCCCGACGAAAAGGGTGAGGTAATCGCGGCGGAGAGTTGTTCGGCGCGCGTCCGCAGCGCGGGGTGCGCCTGCGCTTCCGTGAAGCCGTAGAAACCGTTGCGCGTGCGTACCTTCAAATCGGGACGCGTCACGCGCACGGTGAGTTCGTGAAAGCGCGGTGCGCCCGTCGTCTGGTCAAAGGTTGATTCGTCCGGGCGATAGCCGATGAGGTAATAGCCCTGCTGGTCTCGGATGGCGAGGCGCACGCCTTCGGCGAGATCGTTGGTGCTGTGGATAAACATGCCGCCCGTCTGTTGGGCGAGATAGTTCAGGCCGTTCTGCGATTCAAAATAACTTGAATTGCGCTCGTCAGACGCGCTCTGTATCTGCGCGCTGCTCGTCATGCTCGACGTGTTGTCGGTCGCCGTCAGGCTGAGCGTCTGTAACCCGCGCGCGTCTATCGAATAGATGACCACGGAAGCGCGATTGGCGAGATCGGTCAGACGACGAAGCGTCTCAAGGATGCGCTCGCTCTTGCCGTCTTTACGAAAGACGGGAAGGCTGTCTGAAAATAGGATGACAGATTTGCGACCGGGCAACTCCTTCAAGCCGCGCACGACGAAATTGAGCGCGCCGAGCGTGCCGGAGGCGAAAAGCTCTTCGCGATACCTGTCCGTCAAATCGTTCGTGTCGCGCAGGTCGCTGAGGCTCGTGGATTGGTCTGGGAGGTTCACGTTAGCGGCGGGCGTGATGCCCGTATTGCTCGCGCCGTTCGTCGAGTTGGCGCGCAGAGAGGCTGCCGTGCGATTCGCCTCGTCGACCACATCTTTCTCAATCGCGGCGAACGCGCTGACTCCGCCGCGCCCGGGCGGATACCAGCGCACGCGCTCAATCGCCGCATAGAGGGCGCGCTTATCGGAGGTGAACTGTTGGAGCGCGCCGACGCCTGCGCTCGTGCGAATGATGGCAACGAGGTCACCCGCCCGCACCTGCTCGTCAACAAACTTCTTGAGAGATGCGCGCGCAGAAGCGATGCTCTCGAAAGACAGGCCGAGGTCATCAATCACCAGCGCCAGCGTGCGACGTACCTCGCCGGGACGCAGGCGCACTGCGGTCGGAGGCGGAGACGCGACCGCCTCACTCGAATTTGTCGCGGGCGGGCGGACGGCTGTTGTTGTTCCGCCTGCTTCCCCCGGCTGGCGCGCGTCGAGCGCGATGTAGGAGAGATTCGTGATGTGTTGCGGCTTGCCGTCTTCGAGCACTTCAAAGTCTTCGGCGCGCAGGTCGGTCACGGGCTTGCCGCGCGTGTCCGTCACGGTCGCGTCAACCTGCACGAGGTTCGAGGTGATGCGTACCACCTCGTCTTCATATGGCGTATTCTGTTGCGCGCTTGCGGATGGAGGCTTGGCAGGAGGCGGAGACTTTTGCGCCTGCGTCTGCTGTGCGCGTGCGGGAGCGAGCAAGAGCGCGTGGGCGAGAACGACGGCGATAACTTGCGAGGATTGTTTCTTCAACGGGGCTTTACCCTCTTGTAAATTGAGACGTGACACGGGTCAGTCTCTCTCCCTGTGTGTCCACGATGACCTTCACTGGCTTTTCAAAAATGGATGTGCGATGCTTTCGGGACAATACGAGCGAGGTCGAACGGAGCGATTATGACAGAGCGAGCGAAAAACGGCGATACCGTGCGCGTCCACTACACGGGGCGATTTCCTGACGGACAGGTTTTCGACACTTCCGAGGGCGGCGACCCGCTAGAGTTTAAAGTCGGTTCGGGAGAAGTCATCCCCGGCTTTGACGAAGCCGTGCGCGGAATGAGCGTCGGCGAAAGCAAGACCGTCGAGATTGCGCCCGACGATGCCTACGGCCCGCGCCATCAAAGTTTGATTAGGGCGCTGCCGCGCGAGACCACACAGTTTCCCACCGAGCCGCAGATCGGCATGAATCTCATCCTCCCTCTGGCGGACGGCAACCAACTTGAAATCGTCATCACCGAAGTCACCGAGACGCACGTCACGATTGACGGCAACCACCCGCTCGCCGGTCAAACACTCGTCTTCGACCTCGCACTCGTCGAAAACAAGTAGTGCTCCCGATTTGCGCCGCCAGCCAGTGAGCCGAGATTCGGCGTCAGTTTGACGCGCCATAGCCTTAGCGGCGGCAAGCCCGTCAGTTCAAATCGGGACGTTGCTCTCACCACTGCATTTTGAGGAGATAACCACATGAAATTAGCGGGAAGCGCGGATTTGATTTCTGCTTACCAGAGGGTAATGTGTCTTTGCGAGATAGGCGAACATGCCCTTTCGCAATTTCCCCAAGCAACTTTGACATTGCACGAAAAGCACGATGCGGGCGCGACCCTCTTCGATGGTACGACAATTTCTATAACAATTTATATGGGGACATTAGCCGCACTGACTCCGCAAGAGCAGTGTGCGACGCTCTGCCACGAAACCTTTCACTTTTTCCATAAGTGCAAGGACTCAGCAGCATACACGTTGCGCACGACAATGCCTGTCGGGGCTTATCCTACATGGGCCAATTATGAAGAGGAACTGACGATTACGGGAGAATGTCCGACGGTCAAAGACAATCAAGACGGCTGGGATCACAAGCTGTTTAATGAAAATGCCGTTCTGCGCGAGCTAGAGTGTCCGCCCCGCACAAACTACGGAGGCTTCAGAGTTCAAGCGGCAGCGAGTTCGGTCAAAAAGAAAGCGGTAGTAATTGATTTTGGAAAGTTCTGATTCAAACGCGCCGATGGGTTCTAGCTTTTATCATCTTCGGGCGCGACGCCGAAGTAACGCATCCAACGGCTCAGGTCTTCCTCGCCCTTGACGCCCCGGTTCAACTCACCACTCGAACCTTGTTTGCCATCAGCATTCATCTCATCCAGACGTTTGCGAAACTCACCCGCGCGGATGACGCGTGCGCCCGATTGCCGCGCGTAGCCGCCGAGTTCCCTGTCCGAAGTCACGACAATCAACGTCCGCCGCTCACGCGAATTGTCCACCATCCGCTTGATGCGCTCGTCCGCATTCGACCCGCGCGCCGCGTAGAATAAAGTCACGCCCTTATAACGCGCCCCATCCGAAAAATGCTCGTCCGGCGCGCCGTCAAACACAACTTCGACGCGCACACGCGCCGCCCGCGCAAAACTCGCAAGCTCTTCGAGCAGACGCCGCCGCGCGCCCGCCTTGTCCCGATGCCACCCCACACGCTGCCCCATCACATTGTTGCCGTCAACGAGATAACTCATAACAAACAGAACGATGAATGCGGCACGATGCACGACGAACTCGAAAAAAGCAAAGCTTTTATCTTTCAGTTTCGCGTGCATCGTGCCGCATTCATCATTTAGATTTTCTCCTGTCCATAGTCGCAGTATTCCACAATGGGGCAGAGTTCGCACAAGGGTTCGCGTGGGCGGCAGAGTTGGCGGCCGTGGCGGATGAGGTTGACGTGGAAGGAGTAGAACTTTCCGGTGGGGACGAGTCCGTTCATGATTTCGTGCGCGCGTGCGTCGGTGCATTTTTGCGGGATGAGGCCGACGCGGCGGAGGATGCGGAAGATGTGTGTGTCGAGGGGAAAAGTTTCTTTGCGGCAGGCGAAGAGGAGCGTGCAGGCGATGGTCTTGGGGCCGATGCCGCGAAATTGCGAGAGATAATGAGCGGCCTCTTCCGTGGGCAGGTCTTGGAGAAAGTCGAGCGTGAGCGCGCCGTGCTGTTCCTTAAGCTGTTGCAGTAGGCGACGAATGACGGCGGCTTTCTGGTTGGCGAGTCCACCGGCGCGGATGGTTTCCGCAAGAGTCGCTTCGCGTGCGCGCAGGACGGCGTCCCAAGTGGGAAAGCGTTTTTTCAGCGCGGCGAAGGTGCGGTCGCTGTTGGTATCGCTCGTCGCTTGCGAGAGAATTATCTGAACCAGCATGTCGAGCGGATCAATCGTGCGGGGCGCGCGCCGATTCTCCGGCACGCCGTAGGTGCGCTCCAAATTTTGGATGATGTAGCGGAGAGGCTTTTCGTCTCGGTCTTCAAGCGCAGAATTTCGCGCCGACGCGCCTGTGTCGCCGACGCGCTCAACGAACTCAATGGACTGCGGCTTCGCTTCAGTCTCTTCAGCCTGCTTGCCCGTCTTTCGACACGGCGATGACGCGCTCATAAAATTCAACGTACTGCGGAATAACGAGGTCTGTGCTGTAACGAGCGATGGCGGATTCGCGCGCATGCCGTCCCATCTCGCGCCGCGATTGCTCGCCGGTTAGCAGGCGCGCGGCGTCCGCCGCCATCTTCTCGATGTCGCCGACTTCACTCAAGTATCCGGTTTCGCCGTCGGTCACGACTTCCGGCAAACCGCCCACACGCGAGGCGATGACGGGCACTTCGCAAGCCATCGCTTCGAGCGCAGCGAGGCCGAAGGATTCCTGCTCGGAGGGCAAGAGCAAAACGTCTGAGACTGACAGATAATCAACGATGCGCGGTTGCTTGCCGACGAACGCGCAGTGCTTGTCCAGCCCCAGACAACGCGCGCGGTGTTCGGCCTGCACGCGCTCGCTGCCGTCGCCGACCATCACGAGCCGCGCGCCCACTCCGCGCTCACGCACGCGCGCGAAAATCTCCACGCAATCCACAGGACGTTTGACGGGGCGGAAGTTCGAGACATGCACGAGCAGCGGCTCGCCGTTTGGCGCAAGCTCGGCGCGCAATTCGGGACGTGGATGCCTCTGGTAATCGGAGGCGCAGATGAAATTCGGAATGACGGCGATGTGGTCGAACTGAAAAGTCTCTGCGGTGACGCGCTTCAAATAATGCGAGATAGCCGTCACGCCGTCCGATTGCGCGATGCCGTAGCGCGTAATCGGCAAGTAGGAGCGGTCTGCGCCGACGAGCGTGATGTCCGTCCCGTGCAGCGTCGTGATGACGGGAAGCTGGCGGTGCGGTTTGAGAGATTCGCGTGCGAGGATGGCGCTGATCGAGTGTGGGATGGCGTAATGCACGTGCAGCAAATCGAGGTTTTCAGTCTCCGCGACGTTCGCCATCTTCGTCGCCAGCGCGAGCGTATACGGCTGGTGCTCGAAGAGAGGATAGGACATCATCTCGACTTCGTGAAAGTGGACGCGCTCGTTCAACTGCGTCAGTCGCGTCGGCCGCGCCGCAGCGATGAAATGCACCTTATTGCCGCGCGCGACCAACTCCTTGCCGAGTTCCGAGCCGACAATGCCGCTGCCACCATAAGTCGGATAGACCGTGATGCCGATGTTCATAACAAGAAGAAAGAGGTCAGAGGCCGGAGGTGAGAGGTCAGTTAAAAACCGTCTTCTACTGACCTCTCATCTCCGGCCTCTGACCTCTGAATATAGCAAGAGGCAGTTGGCCCTCGCTACCATCTGCCTCTTACTTCTCAACTTGCCTCACCTGCGAAAGGGGGACAAGCGAGAGGGAATAAAATATACGCGTTCTCCCCTTTTTTGACAACTTAAATATAATACCGTAATCAGTTTTTTTATGCTGACAACTTTTGCCTCCCCGAATGCTTCAAACATAATGAAATCTTTGCTTTAGCGCATGAAGCAGACGCCCGGGGCGGGAGATGAAAGCATTAGGTTGAAGCCTAATTCCGGGTCTTACATGTGAAATGAGAGTATCCTCTGCGCAAATGTTAAAATTCTGAACCGGACGGCGCTATTTTGCGATGTGCGGACTTCGTCGGAAACGTAATTATTCTGGAGACAAAGTAAATGCCAAAAATTGATAATATCGAGGAGACGCCGAACCCGAATGCCGTTAAGTTCATCCTCAAAGAGCCGGTCACGCACGGCACGACGCGTTCGTTTCCCACAGCGGCGGATGCGCAGGACGATTCGTTAGCTCACGCCTTGTTTGAAGTTGGCGAGGTCGTCTCGGTCTTCTATATGGACAAGATGATCACGGTCGAGAAAGAAGATTCTGCCGATTGGGACGACCTGCTGCCGCGACTCGCCGTGCCGATTCGTGTCGCCGCAGCGGTCACGAACGCGGGAGGCAATAGCGCGGGCGGCGCGGCTACTAATGAAGAAGGAGCGGCGGCAGGCGTCAGCGGCGCGCTCGGCGCGCTCTTAAGCGACGACCCGCGACTCGTTCGCATCAACGAAATTCTCGACGAGCGGATTCGCCCCGCGCTGGCGGGCGACGGCGGGTGGCTCGAAATCATGGGACTCAAAGAAAACACGCTCTCGATTCGCTATCAGGGCGCATGCGGCAGTTGTCCGAGTTCGCTGTCGGGAACGCTGATGGCGATTGAAGGGATGATTAAGCAGGAAGTTGACGACGAGATCGAAGTCGTCGCCGTCTGATTTTCGCCGTTGTTGAAGAGAGAAATGCCGCGCGGGTTTTCCAAGCCCGACGCGGCATTTTTGTGCTTGTCGCGCAATTGATGGAACGCACGCACCCTCTTTGATGAATAGAGAAAGGAAGAACGACCCGATACTGTCGGCGCGCGCCGCGCAAACTTTCTGGAACCGCTTCCCTCCGGCGTGCGTTTATCGAACATCTCTGTTAAAAGTGTGGGCGGCAGCCCTGCTTTATGTCGCCAGTTTAAAGCCTAAATCTTTCCACCTGTCGCGTCCGCTGCGAAAACGTCGTTCGCTGTGTGAGGCCGTTCCCGTCCGGGGTCGCACACACAACCTCGAAGTGGCGATTGAATAAAAGCGGTGAACCTTAGTTTAAAAAGCCCAGTTGAAAATTGCTCTGAACGCCGTCCGGGTGGTTTGCCTGCCGCCGTCGGCGGGGGAAAAGAAACATGATGCGATACCTACGCTCCTTTTTCATCTCACTCTCTCTTTTCGCTTCTGCCACGCCGCTGCTTCACGCTCAACAGGAGGGCACGGTCAAGCCGAAGAAGCCAACGGCGAAGAAAGCAGCCGGAACAATTGGCGTTGAAGTTGATCCGCTCACCGAAATGCGCCGGACGACAGCCATCACACTGATTTCCACGCTCGCCGACGATGCGCGCAACTTTCACGACCAGACCTTGCGCGCGCGCGTGCAGGCGCGTGCCGCCGACACGCTCTGGGAGACGGACAGAGAGAAGGCGACGATGCTGTTTCGCCGCGCGTGGGATGCCGCCGAAGCGGGAGATCAGGAGAGCCAGCGTCTCTCTGAAGAGGAGCAGCGCGCGGCAGGCAATCGCCCGCACGACTTTGTGTCGCGCCCGAATCTACGCAGCGAAGTTGTGCGTCTCGCCGCCCGCCACGACCGCGCGCTCGGCGAAGAGTTTCTCGCCAAGTTGGACGAGGCGCGTAAAGCTGAAAGCTCCGCGACCGCACAGGCCAACGCGAACGCCGCCGCCAACGCTACTGCCGCAGGTGAAAAGGCCCCGAGCCGTCCCAACCCGACTAACCCTCCCGCCGCCATCAAACAACGATTGCGGCTCGCCAGCCAGTTGCTCGAAGAGGGCGATAAGGAGCGCGCTTTGCAATTCGCAGACCCCGCGCTGACGAACGTTAACGCTTACGCGATAAACTTTCTGGATACCTTGCGCACGCGCGATGCGGCGGCAGCCGACCAGAGAATCGCTGCGTTGATGGCTCGCGCCGCGAATGATCCGCTGTCGGATGCCAATACCGTCTCGCTGCTCTCATCCTACTTTTTCACGCCGTTTCTCTATCTCTCGTTTGTGCCGAACGGAGGCGCGAACACGATGCGTTGGAGCCGCGACAATCCGCCGCCGCCCTCGGTTGCGCCCGAACTGCGCGCCGCATTCTTCAACGTCGCCGCGCAGATTCTTTTGCGACCCATTCCGCCTGCCGAACAGGACAGAACATCCGGTGGGCGCGCCGGAACTTATCTTGTCATCGCGCGCCTGCTCACGCTCTTCGAGCAATACGCGCCCGACAAGGCCGCAGCCCTACGCACGAAGATGGCTGCGCTCACGCCCGACACACCTGAGCGTGCGCGCTCGACCGACAACAGCGCGCTGACACGCGGCCTCGTCCCCGAAGACACTTCGCGCGACCACGTGCAGGAACTTCTCGACCGCCTCGACAGCACCAAGGACGCCACCGAGCGCGACGAGCTTTACTTCAACGCCGCGCAGGCAGCGATGCAACGCAACGACTATGCGCGCGCACGTGAGTTGGCCGGAAAGATTGAAGACCCGGACTTGGGCAAGCAGGTGCGCGCGCTCGTTGATTTCGAGTCAACGGAAAAGGCGATTCGTGAGAAGAATGCGGACGAGGCTCTGCGCATCGCGCGGAGCGGAGATTTAACGAATCTCCAACGCACTTGGGCGTTGACGGAAGCCGCGCGGCTCGTCGGTAAAGACGAACATGGGCGCGCCGTCGAACTGCTCGACGAGGCGTTAATCGAGGCTCGACGCATTGACCCGGCTTCGCCCGACCGCGTGCGCGCGCTCGCCGCCATCGTCACGCAGATGGCCGAGCTTGACCGCACGCGCGTCTGGGAGACGATGCCGGAGTTGATTAAAGCATCGAACGGCGCAGCCGAGTTCACGGGCGAGGACGGCGGCTTGGTGGCGCGCGCAGGCTCGAAGAATCAGATGACGGTGACAAACTTCAACGTCGAGGGCTTCGACCTGACGAACATCTTCGGCGCACTCGCCAGAGAGAATCTGGAACGCGCCGTCGACATCGCCAAGTCATTCACGGGCGAATCGCCGCGCGCCGTCGCCACGCTCGCCATCGCCCGCGCCGTTCTGGAGAAGAAACGCGGAACGCGGAATGATGAGCGATGAATGACGAAACCGGGCGGGACTCAGGCGGGCTGCTTGTTGCGTCTGCGGCGAAAGTGGAACCAGCGGGCGGGCGGTTCAGCGGCGGGCGGCTCAAGCAGTTCAAGAAGAATATGGATAACGGCACGCGCCGCCGTCTCTCCGGCGGTCAACAGTTCGTCGGCTTTCGTCATCTCGTCCCAACGAATGTGACCGACGGCGGGGCTGATGACGACATCCGCGACCTCTCGCTGGTGCATCGAGGCTGTGCGTTGGACGACGATGAGCGACTGGATGAGGACGCCGATAGCCGATTGCGGCGGGCCTAAGAACTTCGCGCCCTCTGCGTTCACGTCAACGGCGACGACCACATCTGCGCCGAGCGCGCGCGCCGCCGCCGAGGGAATGTTGGCGACAAGGCCACCGTCAATCAGTTGTCGTCCCTGCGCGTCTAAGACGGGAACGTACCAGCCCGGCACGGCGCAACTGGCGCGGATAGCGAAAGCCACGTCACCTTCATCGCGCATGACGACGGGCAAGCCTGTCCGTAGGTCTGTGGCGATGGCGGCAAAAGGCACTGCTAAATCTTCAAAGCGCGTGACGGGGAAGCGCGCGCGGATATACTCTTCCATGCGCGCGTTAGACTGGACGCCGAGTTTTGAGAGCGTCATGCGTCCGAAGTCGCGCCAGCGCAGAGAGCGCCCCCATTCTTCGAGTTCTTCAATGGACATCCCCGCCGCGTAAGCGCCGCCGACGAGCGCGCCCGCCGAAGTGCCCGCGATGAAGTCGACGGGAATCCCCTCTTCCTTAAAAACTTTGAGGACGCCGACATGCGCCACGCCGCGCGCCGCCCCGCCTGAGAGCGCCAGCCCCAGACGCACGCGTCTGCCGCCATCTTCATTAACTCTTCGCGCCATACTTCACGCCTCGACATTTTTGACGGGAGAAGAAGGTTTTTATTTTACCACCCGGCGGGCTGACCGTTCGCGCGCGCACCGGAAATTGAAAGAAGATTCCATCAGATGGGACTAAGGATGACGAGCTCGGCATTGGTGCGCGCGTCTTCGAGAAAGGCGTCGGTGTCGGAAGCGACCTTGCGCTCGATCAGTTCGTTCTCAATTTCTTTGGAGGCCGCTTCGAGTTTCGGGATGATGAGACCGGGCGATTGGCGACGCAGGCGCGGCACGTAAACGTCCCTGTAGTAATCATTGACTTCCTGTTGTGAGACGACCGTGAACGAGCGGAAACGAAATTCGAGATAGTTATTGATGGCGACGCGCTGGCGCACAATCTCGCGCAGTTGTTCGGAATCCTGCCCAAGCCCGACGCGTCCGAGGCGCGCATAAAATTCCTCGCGCGAAGGGAAATGTTTAATGAGGTCTGTAATCTCTGCCTGAATCTCTTCGGGCTTCGGCGCGATGGTCGGAAGCTTTTCCGCCTCCTGCGAAATCAGCCGTTGGTCAATCACGAGTTGCAGCGCGCGGTTCAAATCTTCCGAACGCGGATTGTCGAGCGATACGGCGGGCTGCAAAGCCAGCTGCCATAGCAGGTCGCTGTAGGTGATGAGTTCCCTGCCGTTAACGACCGCAACAATCTGGTCAACGACCTCTTGAGCGGAAACGGAACGAGGGGCAAGGGGAAGACCGGAAAGAGGGGCAACGGTTAAGACGCAAGCCACGAGACTCGCGCACAGCAACGCGCGCATGAAGCCGTTTCTCAACCCTCTCATCTTCAACTCTCTCCCCTTTACCCTTTGATCCATTTCCACTTTTTCCCTTTCGCCTTGCCTATTAGAACGTTTGACCGAAGCGGAAATGGAGTTGCGTGCGCCGCGCCGTGACGATTGTGGGAGCGCCCAACTGAGGCACGAGATATTCGGGCGGGTTGAGCAGGAAACCATAGTCCACGGAAATCGCGCCGACGGGCGTCTTGACGCGGAAGCCGAGGCCGACCGTATGCGTCCATTTCGCGCACAGGTTTTGTGTGAACTGGTCGCCGGGGATAATGTCTTTGCAGCCGCCCTTGAAAATGTCTTTGGGCTGCCGGAAGACGTTGCCGCCGTCGTAGAAGGGCACGGCCTGAACGCTCTTGGTGAGGCCGACGCGCGCTTCCAGATTGACAATCGCCATCGCGTTGCCGCCCAGCGGTGCGAGAAACGGTTTGACCTCAATCGGCTCGCCCTTACTGTCGAAGAAAGCGCCGACGGGAAGAACGCCGAAGCGCGGCCCTGCTTCTTCAAAACCGAAACCGCGCAGAGTGGTAGAACCGCCGGAGAAGAATCTTTCGCTGATGGGCAGGCGACGTTCGGATTCGTCGACGCCGCCGCTGCCGTCCCGGTCGGACGGATTGTAAATCGTCGCCAGTCCGAGTTGGACGCTCGCCGCGAGGACGGTTTCGCGCACGCGATTGAAGCGATAGTAGCGACGATAGTTCGTCAGAAGTTTGCTGAACGAGAGGCTGCCGCCGAGTTGTTTCAGCGCCAGCGCATAGTCAACCGAAAGAAAGTCGCCGCGCGAAGGATCGAACTGGCGGTCGCGCGTGTCGCGCGCAAAGCTTGCGCCGAGCCGCGAGAGACGCACGGACTGGTCTGGCCTGAGCAGCGGCGCGACGAGCAGGCTGCCGATGTTGAAGAGGCGCACGTCTTCGTAGTTGTAGCGCAGGAAGAGCGTGCTCCGCTTGCGTACCTGCCCCTGCGGCCCCAATTCGAGTTCGAGGTCGCGCTGCGTTTCTGCGTTGAACGTGAGACGATTAATCGAAGGCTCTGCGACCCGCTCGCCAAACTCGTCAATGAGTTTGCCGTCCGCATCGAATCTTTGCACGACGCCGTTTTGGCCTTTGTCAATGGTCGTGCGGAAAAATCTGGTGACGCTCGTATCGCGCTGGTACTGGAGAGAGATGGTCAGGGGCGCGAAATCTTTTGTGCCGTAGCGACGAAAGCGCGGGTCGAAATACTCGACGCGGGCGAGTTGCTGGCGGCGGCTGAAGCGCGAGCGGAAGTTGCCCTGCTTGAGTTCGCCGAAGAGATTGCTGTTGCGTAGTTCAAAGCCGCCGAGCGGGCCGTTGTCGGTCGAGAAGCCCGCGATATAGTCTGTGACGATGTGTTTTCGCTCTTCGACATCAATGATGATGTCGCGCTTTCTGAAACCCGAAGCCGTCTCGCCCGCCGCTTCCGTGCGAATGAGAACTTGCCGGAAAGCATCGGTCGTGTTCAGCAGAATGCGCTCGCTCTCGGCGAGGTCGCCTGAGCGCAAAAGCTCACCTTCACGCAGAGGGATGGAGTTAATAATCGCGTCCCGCTTGGTCTGCACGTTGCCGTTGACGAAGATCCGATTGATGAAAATCTTATTGGCTTCGCGGACGGTGTAGATGACGCGCACCTGCTCGTCGCCGTTGGCCGCGGGCGGCAATTCGATGACCGCCAGATCAATCGAGGAGCCGAGATAACCGTTGCGCCCGTAGAGATTGCGGATGCGTTCGGCGTCGGTGCGCGCCTGCTGGCGCGAGAAAGCGCCGCCGACAATCAGGCACGTCTCGTCGGGCAGCGGGTCGCGCGGGCATCGTTCGTCTCTTAATTTGTCCGCCGTGTAAAGTTGATTGCCGCGCACTTCGATTCCCGCGAGACGTGTTAGCGCGCCTTCGGTGATGGCAAACGTGATGATTAAATTTTCGCCTTCGAGCGTGACGCCGCGACGAGCTTCAACCTGCGCGCGACGATACCCGAGTTCACGCATCCGCGCCTGGATGGTCGTCCTATCCTGATCCAACGCCTCGTTGCTCGTGTAGCCTCGCCCGTAGCCGAGTAGCGGGATGATGCCTAAGACGGTCGCACGCTTTGTCCGCAGATTGTCTTCGACATCATCAATCGTCAGCTTGTCCGTGCCTTCGATCCGCACGTCCGTCAACTTGAAGCGTCGCCCGCGTTCGACGTTGTAGGTAATATTGATCGTGCTCGCGGTCAACTCTTCCGGGTTCAGGTTCAGACAGGTGGCGGCAGGGTCTTCTTCAGTACCGGGAGTTGGCGGGGCGAGCGGCGGCAGCGCCGAGCAACTCGCGTTAACCTCTGCGAAAAAGTAGCCTTCCTCCTGCAAGCGGTTGCGTAGGCGGCGTGCGCCCTCGATGATGGCAGAGTAATCCACCGTCCCCTCTCGCAAGACCGGCAGCAGTTCGCGCAGAGTCTTATCTTTCAACTCGTAGCCCTCAACGACGGCGGCGACCTTCGGCCCGACCGCGCCCTTCAACGTGACGGTCATGCGCCGCGTATTCGGGTTGCGAAGAATCTCCGGCTCATCGAGGCGCGGCGCGAGATTTCCATGCTCGATGATGACGCGACGGATACGGGCGATGTCTTCGGCGAGCGCCGATTGTGTAAAGACGCCGCCGGGACGCAGTTTGAGATTGGTCGGGATGAGCGCTGAATCGAAGCCGGTGATGCTGATGTTGAAGGCGTCGAGCGTGGCAGGCTCGCCGAGCGTGATGCGGTAGAGCACGGCGGCGCGCGTCTTCGAGGCGTCGAGCGTCTGCGCGTATTCGACGGTGGCGTCGTAGAAGCCGCGATCACGCAGGTAGACCTGAATGGTGTCCGCGCCGTTTTTAAGCGCCTGCTCGGAGACGCGCTTGCCCGGCTCAAGCAAATTGAGACGCGCGCGCAGTTCATCCTCTGAGACGCCTGCTGTACCCGGCGTCGTGCCGAGATTAATCCTGACTTCTGAAACAAGAATCTGCGGTCGCACGATGAAGCGCAGCGCGACGGGCATGCGCCCCGTTTCATC
>CAXTRQ010000077.1:20945-26306 GCA_964246705.1 uncultured Pyrinomonadaceae bacterium | reverse complement strand
GCCATGGCCGGGCCGAAGTGATAACCGACCTGCCCCGCTTCGATGCTCGGCAGCGTGTGCAGGCCGAAGATGGCCTGCGGTCGCGGCGCATCGAGCGCGCCCTCCTTAATCAACAGGCGCGCGCCGCCCTCTTCGCCCGCCGGAGCGCCTTCCTCCGCCGGTTGAAAGATAAACTTGATCGTGCCGGAAATCTGCTCGCGCATCTTGCTTAAAACTTCCGCGACGCCGAGTTCGACCGTCGTGTGCACGTCGTGGCCGCACGCGTGCTTGACGCCCGGATTCAGAGATTTGTAAGGCACGTCAATCGTCTCTTGAATGGGCAGCGCGTCCATGTCTGCGCGCACGGCGACGACCGCGCCGGGCTTCGCGCCCTTCAGCAGCGCAGTCACGCCGTACCGCCCGACGCCGGTCTTAATATCTTCGAGGCCGAGCGCGCGCAATCGTTCGGCGACGACGCGAGACGTGCGCTCCTCGCGGTTGGAAAGCTCCGGGTGCATGTGAAAATCGCGCCGCTGTTCAATCAACTGCGCGCGCAAACTCTCGGCAGCCTGCGCGATCCGCTGTTGTCGCGTCTCCGTAAAAGTCGAGGCGAATGGCTTGCCCGTCGTCTGTCGTTGCCCGGTCGCAAGCGATAAGAGTAGGGCGAGGGCGAGTGCAATGAATGTTTTCAATCTCATAATTTCTCCCGGTGCGACGGCTACGCGTCCCGGCCTGATGTGCAGCCACGCAGGGCGTCGCCGCGCGTGCGGAGCAGGGCATAAGTACAGAGGGCTGCAATAATGATGGTGGACACGTTGGCGGCGAAGGTGAGCGCGTGTTGCGGGGGAGATGTGCTATCCATCGCCGGAAAGCCGAACACAAAAGAGACGCCGAACCAGACGGGCAGAATAGCGACTTGCGCGGTGGCGGCCAGCCCGATCATCTCGCGCCGCCCGACATCGTCTGCTGTCGCCAGCCCCGCCGCGATGCCCACCACCAGTGAAATCAGCACGCCGACCCAGAAAGGGTTGTGCTGGTTATATTGCATCGGAGGATTCGTCAAAAGCGCGACCACGCTCCCCCCGGCAATGAGTAGAATTGTGGCGACGATGAAAGCGAAGAGTCCCTGTCCCGCCAGATGCCATTGCCTCGTCCACAGTCCGAAACCGGCGGCGAGCAACATTGGCAAATACTGCAAGAAGAGCAGCCCCGCAATCATAATCAAAAGCTGACTCTGAATGATCCCGTATGCCAGCAGCATCGCGGCGATAAAGACGCGTCCGACAAAGCCGGCGGTGACTTGGCTGAATTGCCATAACTCCTCGAAGATGTCTATTGTGGGTTCGGCTAGAGGACGGGTCAGAGACGAAGGCTTTTCGCCGGAGATGATTGAGCGCGGTTGGCGGCTATTGATTGAGTATTCCTGTGTGTTGAAGAGCGGGGCGGACATCACAGCGTCGAGGTAGGCTTTCGCCTTCGGCGTCGAGGTCTGAACGTCCACCATGTCTTTCATTTCAATCTCACCGTTCGCGTGATGCACCGCTGTCGGGGTAATCGAAACCTCGGAGATGCCGACACCGAACGCCAACCGAGCAACTTCGCGTCCCGTCCCTTCCGGCGTGTTGAGTTTGACTAGACACATGATCTTTTCCCCTGTTCGTGTTTTCGCTCAAAGTCGAGCAAGAAAAATTCAACTTCGTGATTCTTTCTCTAAACGACTCAACTCGCGTTTCAGCACTTTCCCGGTCGGCCCCTTCGGCAGCGCGGCGACGAAGCTGATACTCTTCGGGCACTTATAATCGGCGAGATGCGCGCGGCAGTATTCTATCAATTCTTCCGCCGTCGCCTGCGCGCCCTCTTTGAGCACGACGAAGGCCGCGACCTCTTCACCGTAGAGTTTATCTGGCAGGCCGATAGTCGCCGCTTCGGCGATGGAAGGATGCTTGTAGAGTAGTTCGTCAATTTCGCGTGGGTAGATATTTTCGCCGCCGCGAATAATCATATCGGACTTGCGGTCGGCGATATAGAAGAAGCCTTCGCGGTCGCGGTAGCCGATGTCTCCCGTGTGAAACCAGCCGCCGCGAAAAGCGCGCGTCGTCGCCTCGTCGTTGCGGAAGTAGCCTTTGAAGATATTCTCGCCGCGCATGACTATTTCGCCGAGGCTTTCTTCCTCCACTTCCCTGTCCTCTTCGTCAAAGATTTTCATCTCATTGCCGATAGGGAGGCCGCAACTGCCCGGACGACGGCGCGCGTCAGGCGGGTTGAAAGTCGAGCGGCAGGTGGATTCCGAAAGCCCGTAGCCTTCGACGACGAGACAGTTGAAAGTCTCTTCAAAGCGGCGGAGCACTTCCGCAGGGACGGGCGCAGAGCCGCACATCGCAAAGCGCAAGCTGTCGGTCTGCAATCCTTCGGGCACGCCCGCCGGGTAGTTCGCCAGCAGCATCGAGAGCATCGTCGCCACCGAACCGAACGAGGTCACTCGATAATCGGAGACAATCTGCCAGAAGCGCGAAGCGGAAAAGCGCGGGCTGACGATGGTCGAACCGTTCGCGTAGAGAGCAGAGATCGTCGTCACAGAGACGGCGTTCATGTGAAAGAGAGGCATCACGGTCAGCAGCCTGTCGTCCTCTGTGAACTTCAACCACTCGACAATCTGCCGCGCGTTGGCAATCAAGTTGCCGTGCGTCAGCAGGCAGCCTTTCGGTTTTCCGGTTGTCCCTGAAGTGTAAATGATAATCGCTTCCGTCTCCGGTTCAAGCTGCGCGTCGGGCAACGAGCGTGCAAGCGTGCGGCTGTCCGCTCCGGCAAACTCAGCGGTCGCTTTCGCTTCGTCTTCAAACTCGATGAGGTGTTCGAGGTGGACGAGGTGGCCGCGTATCGCCTCCAACTGCGGCGCGAACTCGGGATGATAAAGGAGCGCCTTCGCTTCCGAGTTGGAGAGCGCATATAGAATCTCTTCGGCCTTGAGCAGCGAATTGATTGGCCCCGCGAGCGCGCCGAGTTTGAAGCAGGCGAAATAAGCGATGATGTATTCGGCGCTGTTCGGCATCAGCATACTCACCACATCGCCGCGCCCGACGCCGCGCCCTGCGAGCATGCTGGCTGTGCGATTCACCGCCGCGTCGAAGTGGCTGTAACTAAACTCGCGCCCGTCTCGCTCGGAGAAAAGGAAAATCTTACCGGGCGCGTGTGCGGCGCGCTGTTCGAGTAGTTGGCGGACGTTTCTCAGCATGTGGTCTGTTTTTAACCGGCGACGTTTTTAGCTTTTCACGTTCGCGTCGTGTGATATATAGTCTCCAGCGTTCAGTATGAAACAGGCCGGAGAACGCTTTGCCGCGTTGAGCTTTCGATTAGAGCGCCTGTAGCTTAGCGAAAACGCTCCCATTACTACAACTTTTTCCGATTCCGTATCACTATCTGCAATCGTTTGAAACGCAGGCACGCGCCCGCCCGTCGAGCAGCGCGCCACGAAACATGCCTTATGGAAACTTATCGTAATTTCATCAACGGCGAGTGGGTCGAATCCACTTCAGGGAAGACCGCCGAAAACATCAACCCCGCCAACACCGACGACATTATCGGGCAGATGCATCTGGCGACACGCGAAGAAGCGCGCCGCGCCGTCGAAGCGGCAGCCGAAGCCTTTCGGGCTTGGCGCACGACGCCCGCCCCTGCGCGTGGTCGCATCGTCGCCCGCGCCGCGCGTCTGATGGAAGACGACAAAGATAATCTCGCACAAATTCTGACGCGCGAAGAAGGCAAGACGATTGGCGAATCGCGCGGCGAAATCCAACGCGCTATCAACGTCGCGGAATTTTGCGCCGGGGAAGCGCGCCGCTTAAACGGCGAGACGATTACTTCTGAACTTCCCTCGAACTTCGCTTACACCATCAAGCAGCCGCACGGCGTCGTCGCCTGTATCACACCTTGGAACTTTCCCGTCGCGATTCCAATCTGGAAGATTACGCCCGCGCTGGTCGCGGGGAACACGGTCGTCTTCAAGCCCGCGACCGTCACGCCCGCGACGGCTGTCCGCCTCGTCGAGATTTTCGCGGAAGCGGGCTTGCCCGCAGGCGTCCTCAATCTCATCATCGGCTCCGGCTCGGAAGCGGGCGATGAGATTACAGGTCATCCGGCGGTGCGCGCCATCTCCTTCACGGGGTCGAACGGCGTGGGCGTCGCGCTCTATGAACAGGCGGCGCGGCGCGGCGCGAAAGTGCAGTGCGAGATGGGCGGCAAAAATCCCGTCATCATCATGGAAGACGCAGACCTCGACTTGGCCGTTGAATCCATCGTGCAGGGCGCGTTCGGCTCGACCGGCCAACGCTGCACGGCGACGAGCCGCGCTGTCGTCGTCAATGATATCGCCGAACAGTTCGTCTCGCGTCTCACTGAGCGCGCCAAGTCTCTGCGGCTCGGCGACGGCATGAAGACGGAGACGGAGGTCGGCCCGCTCGTTGACGGCAACCAGTTCAAGAACGTGCTCCGGTACATCGAGGCGGGACGCGAAGACGGCGCGGACATGCTCTGCGGCGGCGAACCGGCGACGGGCGCGGGACTCAATAAAGGCTATTTTGTGCGCCCGACCGTCTTCGACCGCGTCACGACCGAGATGCGTATCGCCCGCGAAGAGATTTTCGGCCCCGTCCTGTCCGTCCTGCGTGTCAAGGATTTCGACGAGGCCATGCGCGTCGCCAACGATAGCGAGTACGGTCTCGCTTCATCCATCTTCACTAACGACGCGGCGCGCATCTTCCGCTTCGTGGACGAGATTGAGACCGGCATGACGCACATCAACTCGCCGACCACTGGCGGCGAAGCGCACATCCCGTTCGGCGGAATTAAAGCGACGGGCATCGGCGACCGCGAACAAGGCTCGACCGCCCTCGATTTTTATACGGAACTAAAAGTCGTCTACGTGGATTACACGGGACGCAAGCGTGAAGGAAATTTGTATTGATAGCAGAAGCCGTAAAACAGCTTCGCGCCAAGACGCGAAGAATACAAAGAATCTTAACTTGGCTTTTTTCTTCTGAGCGTTCTTCTTGGCGTCTTGGCGCGAAATCTTAATTCCTTCAATTTCGAGACTATGAAAACAGTCACGTGCCCCTCTTGTCGCTTCGTCAACGCCAATGCCACTGGCGATTCTAATTGTTCGCAGTGTGGCGCGCCGCTCGCAGAGGCGTTTCTTCAACAAACACTGGACGACCTGAAAAGTCTGACTTCCCGAATGCAAGAGTTAACCGCCCCGCGTAAATCTTTTTACTCGTTCAACGGCTTCGGCACGACGCTGCTCGACTATCGCGCGCTGCCCGACGGAACATACGAAGCCACGCGCTGGGTGATCGCGTTGCTGATACCGATAATCCCTCTGGCAACTTA
>CAXTRQ010000077.1:0-20935 GCA_964246705.1 uncultured Pyrinomonadaceae bacterium | reverse complement strand
TTCAGCCGACGAGTCAGGAATTCAGCCACGCGGGGGAAACCTCTCGCTTCACGATTCTCGGTAAGTCGCGCCTCTCGCCTGCCAGAATTGCGCGCACATATCTGCTCGCGGCCATCGGCCTCGCGCCGCCCATCCTCGGATTCATCTATGCACGCGAGATTGACCGTGTGGTGCACGGGCTATGGGCTGTCGGGTTGATGATTGTGCTGGCCGTCTGGGCTGGTTATATCATTCTGTACAAACTGAAAAACGACACCCAAGCCTACAAGCAGGCCAAGTCGCTAAATCAAACAGTCGGGCAATCATAAAGTTGGCATCAAGCCGGCCTTCAACGGAGAATTATTTATGAGCAAAGCCGAACCCGTCCCACACCAATCCGAAATCGTCCGCAAGCACAAAGAGTTTCTCTTCCCGGCGGTCGCCACCTACTACGAAGAACCGCTTGCGCTCGTGCGCGGCGAAGGCATGTACGTCTGGGACGATGCGGACAGACGCTATCTCGATTGCTTCGGCGGAGTGCTGACCGTCAGCGTCGGCCACGCCAACCCGCAGGTCAACGCGGCGATTATCGAGCAGGTCAAAACACTGCAACACACCTCGACGCTCTACGCCAACAAACCGCAGGCAGACCTCGCCGAAAAGCTCCACCAGATTACGCCCGGTCGTCTGAAGAAATCCTTCTTCACCAACAGCGGCACGGAGGCCGACGACACGGCCATCACCACCGCCAAGCTCTACACAGGACGCCATGAGATCGTCGTCCTGCGCCACAGTTATTCGGGTCGCTCCGCGACAGCCCTCTCGGCGGTCGGCCATTCGACTTGGAGACAGCTTCCCTCTCAAGTTGCAGGGATAGTTCACGCGCGCGCGCCCTACTGCTATCGCTGCCCTCTCAAACTCACTTATCCTGAATGCGGCCTCGCCTGCGCCGAAGACATCGAAGACGTGATTATGACGACGACCACAGGCGAGATCGCCGCCTTCATGGCCGAGCCTATTCTGGGCGTCGGCGGCTTCATCGTCCCGCCCGCCGGATACTTTGAGCGCGCGGCTGAAATCACACGCAAACACGGCGGCCTCTTTATCGCCGACGAAGTACAGACCGCTTGGGGACGTACCGGCGACAAATGGTTCGGGATTGAACACTGGAACGTCGAACCCGACATCATCACTTCCGCCAAAGGCATGGGCAACGGCGCTCCCATCGGTATGACGACCGCCACACCCGAAGTCGCCGACGCCTTCAAGGGGCTGACCTTCTCCACCTTCGGCGGCAATCCCGTCTCGATGGCCGCCGCTCTCGCCGTCATCAAAGTCATCGAAGACGAAGATTTGCGTCACAACTCGGCGGTCGTCGGCGCACACTTCCGCGAGAAACTCGAAGGACTCAAAGAAAAACATCCAGTCATCGGCGACGTGCGCGGCATGGGACTCATGCAAGCTCTCGAACTCGTCAAAGACCGCGACACCAAAGAACCCCACCCGCAAGCCGTCCTCCGTGTCTTCGAGGAAACCAAACGTCGCGGCGTCCTCATCGGCAAAGGCGGCCTCTACGGCAACGTCATCCGCACCGGCATCCCGCTGATTGCGACCAAGGATCATGTTGACGAGTTGATTGCCGCGCTTGATGCGGGTCTCGCCACCTGCTGATTAAAAAGTCGCCCCTCCGGGGCTGAAGAAACATCTTGACCCGATAGGGCTAAAGCTTACGGAGTTCTCCGATGAAAACGCTGATTCGTAATGGACGCGTCGTGACGGCGGTTGACGACTACCGTGCAGATATTTTGATTGACGGTGAGAAAGTTTCCGTTATCGGTGCGCGGCTTGAGATGGAGGCCGAGCGGGTGATTGATGCGGCGGGAAAGTTGGTTATTCCCGGCGGGATTGATCCGCATACGCACATGGAGTTGCCGTTCGGTGGAACGGAGGCGTCGGATGATTTTTTGACGGGGACGCGGGCGGCAGCTTATGGCGGGACGACGACGATCATTGATTTCGCGGTGCAATATAAGGGGCAGAGTTTGAAGGAGGGTCTCGACCGCTGGCACGCGAAGGCCGAGGGGAAGACGGCGATTGATTACAGCTTTCATCTGATCGTCACCGATATGGAGGACGAGCGCGTGCCGGAACTCCATCGCGTGATGGACGAGGGTGTGACCAGTTTTAAATTGTTCATGGCTTATCCGGGCGTCTTTCTGGTGGACGACGCGACCATCTTTCGCGCGATGACGGCGGCAGGCGAGCGCGGCGGACTCATCTGCATGCACGCGGAGAATGGCATCGTCATCAACGAGATTATCAAGCACGCTCTGGCCGCAGGGAGAACCGCGCCGAAGTATCACGCGCTGACCCGCCCGACGATTGCCGAAGCCGAGGGCGTGCATCGCGCGATTGCGATTGCCGAGATGGCCGAGTCGCCCGTCTACATCGTTCACCTTTCATGCGCCGACGCGCTCAAGCAAGTACAGGAGGCGCGCGACCGTGGCATCAATGCTTTCGCGGAAACCTGCCCGCAGTATCTCTTTCTCTCTTTAGACAACTACGACGAGCCGGGTTTTGAAGGCGCAAAATACGTGATGACGCCGCCGCTGCGTGAGAAGTGGAATCAGGCGGAACTTTGGAAGGGGCTGCGGACGGACGACCTGCAAGTTATCTCGACAGACCACTGCCCTTTCTGCATGAAAGAGCAGAAGGAATTGGGGCGCGACGATTTCAGTAAAATTCCGAACGGCGCGCCCGGCGTCGAGCATCGCGTGCCGCTCATCTATAACGGCGTCGTTGAGAATCGCCTGACGCTCAACCGCTTCGTTGAACTGACCTCGACCGCCGCCGCCAAGATGTTCGGACTCTTTCCCCGCAAGGGTACGATTGCCGTCGGCTCCGACGCGGACATCGTGATTTTCGACCCCGAACGCGAACAGACCATCAGCGCCGCAACGCATCACATGAATGTTGACTACAGCGCCTACGAAGGCAAGACCATCAAGGGCGTTGTCGAGACGGTGCTCTCGCGCGGGCGCGTCGTGATCGAGAACGGCGAGTACAAAGGCAAGCCCGGCGACGGTCAGTTTCTAAAACGCGGCACGTGCGTTACCGCTTAAGAGGAAATGTCCAGAGTGCACGCTAACAACGATTCGGAAGTTATCAGGCACGAAGACGGACGCGTTGAATTGCGCGATTACGCGACGATCAGCGCGAGTCCGCTCTACAACGAAGACCTCGCGCCTGTGCCGGTCGAGCGGCGCGATTGGACGACCTATAACTATGCGGCGCTCTGGATCAGCATGGCGCATTGCATCCCGACCTATATGCTCGCCTCCGGTCTGATTAGCGCGGGGATGAATTGGTGGCAGGCGCTTATCACCATCCTGATTGGCAACACTATTGTGCTCGTCCCGATTCTGCTCAATTCGCATCCGGGTACGAAGTACGGCATTCCCTTTCCGGTTTTTGCGCGGGCCGCTTATGGAACAATCGGGTCGAACCTTCCGGCCTTGATGCGTGCGATTGTCGCGTGCGGCTGGTTCGGCATACAGGCTTGGATTGGCGGACAGGCTTTGCACACTTTTTGCGCGGCCATTATCCCCAACTTTGCGACGCTTCTCGGCGGCCCCGTCGGCGGGCATACGCCAACCGAGTGGCTTACTTTTCTCTTATTCTGGGGACTCAACATCTTCATTATCTATCGCGGCATGAACTTGCTGCGAAAGGTCGAGAACTGGGCTGCGCCCTTCGTCCTTGTGATGACGGCGCTGCTCGTTATCTGGGCGATCTGGCGCGCGCACGGACTCGGATACCTCTTGACTGAACGTGGACGCTTCAACAGTTGGGCGGAGTTCAGGCCGATATTCATTCCCTCTCTCACGGCGATGATCGGTTTCTGGGCGACGCTCTCCCTGAACATGCCTGACTTTACGCGCTTCGGGCGCAGCCAGCGCGAGCAGGCCATCGGGCAGGTCGTCGCGCTTCCCACCACGATGACCATCTTCGCTGCAATGGGCGTCATCATCACGTCCGCCGCAATGGTCATTTATCCGGACATGGCTGCGGGCGATATCTGGGATCCTGTGAAGCTGGTCGGGCGTTTCTCGCAAACTTGGGTTGTGGCAATCTCGATGTTCACAGTCGTCGTCGCAACGCTCTCCGTCAACATCGCGGCCAACGTCGTCTCACCGGCCAACGATTTCGCCAACGCCTTTCCGCGTCTCATCTCGTTTCGCTTGGGCGGACTGATTACCGGAATCATCGGAATTTTGATGCAGCCTTGGCGTCTTCTGGCAGACCCTTCCGGTTACATCTTCAACTGGCTGCTCGGCTATTCGGGCGGCCTCGGCTCAATCGCCGGAGTCTTAATCGCAGACTACTGGCTGCTGCGCGATAAAAGCCTCGCGCTCGGCGATCTCTATCGCACGCGCGGCGTCTATACTTATGCAGGCGGCTGGAACTGGCGCGCAGTTGCCGCCACGCTCATCGGCTGTGCGCTTGCGTGGGTTGGCTTGTTCGTGCCGCCGCTCAGGCCGTTGTATGATTACGCATGGTTCGTCGGCTTCGGAGCGGCGGCCGTCGCGCATTACGTTTTCATGAAAGCCTTCCCGCCGCAGCAGAGGACATCCGCGACAGCCGACGTTCCAGCGGTTTAAAATTCAATTCTCAAACATCACCTGACAACTTATAAGGAAAGAATCATGGCACGAACAGTTAAATGCGGTTTGATTCAGGCCACGAACGCCGCGCCGACCGATGCGCCCATCGAAGAGATTAAGCGCGCCAATATTGATAAGCATCTCAAGATGATTGAAGACGCTGCGCGCCAAGGCGTGCAGATTCTCTGCATGCAGGAGGTTTTCACGACGCCATACTTTTGCGCAGAGCAGGAAACGCGCTGGTACGAAGCGGTCGAGAAAGTGCCCGACGGGCCGACCGTGCAATTGATGCAGGAGGTCGCCAAGCAGCACGGCATGGTGATCATCGTGCCCATCTACGAGGAAGACATCGCGGGCATCTATTACAACACCGCCGCTGTCATTGATGCCGACGGCAAGTATTTGGGCAAATATCGCAAGAACCACATCCCGCATGTCGCGCCCGGCTTCTGGGAAAAGTTCTACTTCAAGCCGGGCAATCTCGGCTATCCGGCCTTCGATACGGCCTACGCGCGCATCGGCGTCTACATCTGCTATGACCGCCACTTCCCCGAAGGCGCGCGCATTCTCGGCCTCCACGGCGCGGAGATTGTCTTCAATCCTTCGGCGACCGTCGCGGGGCTTTCCGAATATCTGTGGCGGCTTGAACAGCCCGCGCACGCCGTCGCCAATGGCTACTTTATCGGCGCGATTAATCGCGTCGGTCACGAACTGCCATGGGACATCGGCGAGTTCTACGGGCAGAGTTACTTTTGCGACCCGCGCGGGAAGTTCCTCGCCGAAGCGCCGCGCGACGAGGACGCCCTCGTCGTCGCAGACCTTAACCTCGACATGATTCGAGAGGTACGCAATACGTGGCAGTTCTACCGCGACCGCAGGCCGGAGAGTTACGACGCACTGGTTTCGGAATAAGGCTCGTCTTCAATAATTTTCCATCGCTTCATCGAGGCATTGCAACGCATGACCGTGAGACACGAAACGCCCATCACCTTTGCACAAATCGAGCAGAACTTCAGCGAGCTTGCGCCGCCGCTGACGGTCGCTGAAGCGCTCTTCGAGGCGAACCGCTGCGTCTATTGCTTCGATGCGCCTTGCACGCTCGCCTGCCCGACGCACATTGACGTGCCTTCGTTCATCAAAAAGATTGCGAGCGGGAATCTCACGGGTTCGGCGCGCGTCATCTTTGATGCCAACCCGATTGGCGCGACCTGCTCGCGCGTCTGTCCCGTCGAAGTTTTGTGCGAAGGCGCATGCGTCGAGAAGACGCTGATGCAGAAGCCTATCGAGATCGGTCGCTTGCAGCGTTACGCGACCGATGCCGCGATGGCGTCCGGGCGTTCCCTCTTTCAGACGGGAGCGCCGAACGGAAAGTCTGTCGGCATTATCGGCTCAGGCCCGTCGGGGCTATCCTGCGCGACATATCTGGCGCGGCTCGGCTACGCGCTGACGATTTACGAAAAGCGACCGCTGCCGGGCGGACTCGATACTTACGGCATGGCTGAATACAAGATGCCGCAGAGCGTCTCGACGGCGGAGGCGGCTCTGGTCGAGCGTCTCGGCGTCCGTTTCATCTACGGCATGGAGGTCGGACGCGCCGTCTCTGCGCGCGATCTGGAAGCGGCGCACGACGCGGTCTTTCTCGGCGTCGGTCTGGGAGCGACGACGCGGCTCGACATTCCCGGCGAAGACCTCGAAGGCGTCTATGATGCGCTCGATTTTATCGAACGCATCAAGACGCGCGACTGGAAGAGCGTCCCCATCGGTCGCGCGGTCGCCGTCATCGGCGCGGGCAATACGGCGATTGACGCCGTGACACAGGCACGCAGGCTCGGCGCAGAACGCGTGTTGATGATCTACCGGCGCACCGCCCGCGAGATGCCCGCCTACAGCTACGAATACGAACTGGCGAAACAGGATGCGGTCGAGTTCTGGTGGCAGACCGCGCCAATCGAAATCATCGCTGATGAGCGCGGCGCGCACGTCGCCGCGTTGCGTTGCGTGCGGATGGAACACGGCGCGCCCGATGCTTCAGGCCGACGCACGGCGCAGCCGGTCGCAGGTTCGGAGTTCGACATTCCCGTTGACATGGTTATTAAGGCGCTCGGACAACAAAAGTTGCGCGCCTTTTTTGAAAGCATTCCGGGCATCGAACTCGACGGCGCGGGACGCATCCGCGTCGAGGCGCAGACGATGCAGACCGGCAATTCTAAATTCTTCGCGGGCGGCGACTGCGTTAACGGCGGACGCGAGGCGGTTGACGCCGCACAGATGGGCAAACTGGCCGCGCAAGGCATTCATCAAGTGTTGACGGGCGAGACAGTAGAATTCGCAGGCGCACGTATCCCGGCGCTTGAATCAACACACGAGATTAAGGCGTCTTGAGCGGCACAGCCCGTGAATATTTAGGGAGTAAGCAAAAATGGCAGACTTGAGCGTTAATTTTGCGGGCATCAAATCGCCCAATCCTTTCTGGCTGGCATCGGCTCCGCCGACGAACATGGGTTCGATGGTCGAGCGCGCCTTTGATGCCGGGTGGGGCGGCGCGGTGTGGAAGACTCTGGGCGAGCCGATCCGCAACGTCTGCTCGCGTCTCGCTTCGATTGACAACGGCTCGCAGAGGATGGTCGGACTCAACAACATCGAACTCATCACCGACCGCCCGCTCGATGTTAATCTCAAAGAGATACGCGAGTGCAAGCGTAAGTATCCGAAGCACTCCGTTATCGTCTCCCTGATGGTCGAATCAAAGCGCGAGGCTTGGCACGAGATTGCCAAGCAGGTCGAAGACACGGGCGCGGACGGCGTCGAACTCAACTTCGGCTGCCCGCACGGCATGAGTGAGCGCGGGATGGGCGCGGCGATGGGTCAAGTTCCAGATTACACCTGCATGGTGACGGGCTGGGTCAAAGAGGCGACGCGGCTTCCTGTCATCGTCAAGCTGACGCCGAATGTGACCAGCATTACTCCCCCGGCTCGCGCTGCCGTGAAAGGCGGCGCGGATGCCCTCTCGCTCATCAACACCATCAATTCCGTGATGGGCGTTGACCTCGACACGTTGATTCCGCACCCGAACGTCAACGGGATGGCCGCGCACGGCGGTTACTGCGGCCCGGCGGTCAAGCCGATTGCGCTGAACATGGTTTCCGAACTGGCGCGCGACGCGGAAGTGCGCGTGCCCATCAGCGGCATCGGCGGCATCTCGACGTGGCGCGACGCGGCGGAATTTCTCCTGCTCGGCGCGACCAACGTGCAGGTCTGCACCGCCGTCATGCACTACGGCTATCGAATTGTCGAAGACATGATTGACGGCCTCTCGAATTATCTGGACGAGAAAGGTTTTCCGAGCGTCCGCGACATCATCGGTCGCAGCGTCTCGCGCGTCACGGACTGGGGGGCGCTCGACCTCAACTACAAAACGGTCGCGCGCATTGACCACGCGAAATGTATTAATTGTAATCTCTGCCACATCGCCTGCGAAGACGGCGCGCACCAGTGTATTCCCTTCACCGAAATTGAAGGCAAACGTTTTCCAATTATTGACGAGGCGGAATGCGTCGGCTGCAATCTCTGTTATCTGGTCTGCCCCTCGCCCGGATGCATCTCGATGGTGCGCCTCGACGACGGCTCGCAGCCTCTCACGTGGCGCGAACTGACGAGCCGCCAGCCGGAGACGATGACGGGAAGTTGAAAGCAACTATCGAATTTTCTCAAACGCGAAAGCAATTTCGCGTTCCGCTTTGACACGTCAAAGCTATGCAGGAGCGTTCCCGCCGCTCGCAAAGACGCCGACGCTCGCTGCCGTGCATGCACACATAGAGTTGCTCTTTGTCGGCGCGATGAAGTAAAGTACGCGCCTCGGTTTTTCGCTCTGACTTTCTATAAGTGATTTAATCCTCGCCCTCATCAACGAACGACCCAAGGGTATGGCCACGATAAAGAAGGGCTAGAAGAAGTTTCCACCGGACAACGAAACGTCTCAACGCTCTTCACCAGTTTAAACTATCCTGCATTCCTCACGCCCGCTCCCGCCAGCCTCGCCGACGGTTTCCCGGGTTTGAGCATGCAACCCATCCGCTAAAGGAGACCTGTACCATGAAGAACCCCGAAAAAATCGCCAAGGAGCAAGACAAGGCTTTCAAGGAGATCGAGAAGATTAAGGCTGAAAAGGAGGTCGAGAAGACCACCATCAAGCAGGAAAAGCCTGAGAAGATCGAGAAGATTGAGAAGCGCGAGAAGCCTGAAAAGTCTGAGAAGATCGAGAAGAAAGAAAAGATCGAGAAGTACGAGAAGGTCGAGAAGCGCGAGAAGCCTGAAAAGTCTGAGAAGTCCGAGATTAAAGAGATTAAAGAGGTCAAAGAGGTCAAAGAGTTTGAAAAAGACCCTAAGGAACTCGTTAAAGAAAAGAACCCCATCGAAAAAACCCTCAAAGAAATAGAGAAAGAAGGGGCACTCGATAAGGGCATCGCTGAAAAAGACCAGATCGAAACTGCGGGCGCTGAAGATTTGGGTCAGGCCGCCTTCGCCGAAGCCAAGGCTGCGGAGGCCGATGCCGCCGCCAAGCAAGTAGAGAAGCAACTGGAAAAAATCCAGAAGGATGCAGACAAACAACTGGAGAAACTCCTGAAGGAGAAGCCTGAGCGCAAAGAAATCATCAAGGAGAAGGTTGAGTTCAAAGAGCGCAAGGACAAGCAAGAGAAAGAGAAGTGGGAAAAGAACGAGTTTAAGGAACACAAGCTGGAGAAGATTGAGCAGAAAGAGTTCACCAAGAACGAAAAGATCGAAGTCAAAGAACACCTGCCCGAAAAGGAAATTTTCGAGGGCGGAGGAAAAGAGATTGCTGAAGACCCCGGAAAGATACCTGAAGGTGTCCGGCGTCTCGGCGCTACCGAGGCGGGCGGCGGAGCCGAAGGCACGGTCGAAGATCGTATCGCCCGTTTGGAAGCCATCCTTGAGCACTTAGGACACTTCATCGGCCTCGACCTGCGCCCCGACCTGAGCACAGGCGCGCTCAAACAGGAGACTGAAGAGGGCGGCGCAACCGAAGGCGGAGGCGGCGAGGGTTCTAAGACGGGAGGCGGCGCAACCGAAGGCGGAGGCGGGCGCGGCGCTAGCAAGTCTCGAAAACGTGCGTCCAAGAAAGGCGGTTCGTCGAAGAAATCCGCATCGTAAACTTGCGGAACGTGTGGAGGGACTAGCCGCCCGCGTTAGTTGCTAGTCCCTTTCTTATCTTAGCCACAGAGTTACGGCAGGCACAGAGAATCAAAAGTATGAAAATCTCCCAACCATCTTTTATTGCTCTGTGCCTGCCGTGACTCTGTGGCTACCTCTTGACTTCGCATAGACCGAACTCTTCGGAATGGATGTATTGACAAATGTGGCTCGTACTTTCTTCATCAACCGATGCCTCAGCGCACTGGGCGTATGGAGGCTTGAGGGCGCGAGGGTTTGCGCCATTAGAGATGATCAGCGCAGAGGCGTTGGCCTACAGTCAGCGTTGGGAACACAGGCTCGGCTCGGACGGAGTCGGCATCAGTCTCACACTGTCTGACGGGCGCACCATTTCAAACGGGGAGGTGCGCGGGGTGCTCAACCGGCTCACCTATGTTCCCACACAGCATCTCTTCGTCACGCGCGATCACGATTACATGTCGCAGGAGTTCACGGCCTTCTTTATGAGTTGGCTCTACGCGCTGCCGCAGCCCGTCCTCAACCGACCGACGCCGCAGGGTCTCTGCGGGCCGTGGCGTCATGTTTCGGAATGGGTCTTGCTGGCCTCGCAGGCAGGTCTGCCGACTCTGCCCTTTCGCCAGAGCAGTCTCGATACGATTAACGAGATGAAGGTCGAGCGCAAAGTCTTTCCCGCCGGGACTCCGATTATTCAAACCATCACCGTCGGCTCGCACGTCAGCAGCCCGCAGAAGATGCCGCCGGAGATTGACGAAGGTTGTCGCCGTCTCGCCGCCATGACCGGAACCGCACTGCTCGGCGTCGACTTCGCACGCACCCCGGCGGGCGCGTGGGCGTTCGCAGGCGCGACGCCCGTGCCGGATTTGCGTCCCGGCGGAGAGCCTTTGCTTGATGCGCTGGCGACCGCGCTACGGACAAACGCGCAGCAGGAGGAGGAGGCCGCTCGATGATTCTTCTTTGTGGTATTCCGTCGGAAACTCCGATGGCTCTCGTTCGCACACAACTCGACGAGATCGGCGCGCCTTACGTCTTCTTCAATCAGCGCCGCTTCTCCATCGCCGAGTTAACCTTCGAGATTTCCGAAGCCCGGACGACCGGACGCCTGCGCCTCAACGGCGACAGTTATCCGCTCGAAGATTTCAGCGCCGTCTTCACGCGCCTCATGGACGACAGGTTTCTGCCGGAACTCAAAGACGAGCCGGAGGATTCATCAAAGCGACGCGCTTGCCGTAGCCTGCACGACACGCTGTCGCGCTGGACGGAGATTTCCGAGGGGCGGGTCGTCAATCGCTCTGCGCCGATGGCATCGAATTTTTCCAAGCCCTATCAAGCGCAACTCATCTCTCAGTACGGCTTTGAGGTTCCCGAAACGCTCATCACCAACGACCCCGAACTGGTGCGAGAGTTCCGCGAACGCCACGGTCGAGTTATCTACAAATCAATCAGCGGCGTGCGCTCCATCGTCCAGACGCTCGAAGACAAAGACCTCCAGCGGCTCAACTTGATTCGTCTATGCCCGACACAGTTTCAAGCCTTTGTCGAGGGAACCAACGTGCGAGTTCACACCATCGGCGAGAAAGTTTTTGCGACCGCCATCAGCACAGACGCGACCGATTACCGCTACGCGCACAGGCAGATTGGCGACCCGGCAGAGTTGCGGGAGGTCGAACTAGCCGACTGGCTCGCCGAGAGATGTCTTAATCTTGCGCGCGGACTCGGTCTGGCCTTCGCCGGTATTGATCTGAAAGTTACGCCCGAAAATCGCGTCTTCTGTTTTGAAGTCAATCCCAGCCCCGCCTTCAGCTATTATGAAAACAACACCGGCCAGCCAATCTCTCATGCCGTCGCCCGTTATCTGGCCGGACATGATTGAACCGCTCGCCCCTCCGCCTGCGCCGCCCATATCCTGCGCCGACGCATCCTCCCGGCGTCAACAGCGGCAGCCTTCTGCACGCTCCCGTTGCCACCCACGGCGTTTACAGGAATCCCACCGCTTGCAGAAAATCATAATTAATCCTTCCCTCACCTTCATGCTTTGGTTAAACTCTGACACGCTGACTTCAATTCGAGCCATCAGGTAGTTATCAATTCAATCGTCAGGTCACGGAGATTTACAACCACTCAGGTCGCTTTTGTATATGGCTGCGCCGTCGTTGTTTGCTCAAACGCAGCTTTCGAGGACATCTTAGCTTGCTAGGCCGAGAGCCTCTGTCCCCCAACCTCTTCAAAGGAGATCACATAAATGGCGAATAACAGGCCCATCGCAATTACCGTCATCTGCGTTATTGGTTTCATCGGCGTGGCGCTGGGAATCCCGGCGATGCTCGCCGTGCTGGCGACCGGCGCAGCCGCTCAATTCCCCGGTTGGTATCTTCCCTATCTGGCGGTCACGTTGATCATCGGATTGATTAGTCTCATCGGCATGTGGAAGATGAAGAAATGGGGCGCTCTGCTCTACGCCGGAATGTTCGTCGTCAACCAATGTATTTTGCTGGCTACCGGGCTGTGGAGTGTCGGAGCGCTCATCATTCCTCTAATCGTGGTCGTCATCGCGCTCTCACAGATTTCCAAAATGGATTGATTGGCGCAAGGCGCGTCTGCCGTCCGGCGGTTGCGGGAGCCACTCAAATCGTGTCCGGCCAATGAGAGGAGGGCTTCCGGCCCTCCTCTTTAATTTGAGGCGCGTTTGAGATAAAGAAAGAGGCGGTTGCGGCTGTCCCTGAAAGGGCTGATGATGCTTTCTTCGCCGGGGCTTACCTCGAACTCACGTTCACTTCACGTCGCAACTCGCCACGGGAGTTTCGGCGAGGGCGCGTGAGGTATCGAAGAGGAGGTTTTCAAGGCGCTGTGTCTTTACTCCGTAAAATTCTTTGAGCGCGTGATATTCGCGCAGTACAGATTCGCGCTCGGTTGTGCGCGGCTCTCTTTTGATGGCCGCGAGCATCGTGTTTTTGGCCGTGTGCTCGGTCGAGATGAATTCAAAAACTTTCGTCGTGTAGCCGCAATAGTCGAGCAATAGTGCGCGCAAGGAATCGGTGAGCATTTCGGCTTGACGCTCCAGCAGGATGCCGTGGCGCAGCATCGCACACAGCACCGCCGGGGATTCAATCTGCGGCCTTAACTCTTTGTGACAGCAGGGCGCGCAGATGATGACGGAGGCCGCCGCCTCGATGCCCTGATAGAGCGCGTCGTCCGTCGCGGTGTCGCAGGCGTGGAGGGCGATGAGCATGTCGGCTCGTTCGAGTTTGAAGTCGTTGATGTAGCCGGTTTGAAATTGCAGGTGTGTGAAGCCTGTCCCGGCGGCGATGCGGTTACAGAGTTCGACGAGTTCGACGCGCGATTCGACGCCGGTCACGCGCGCGTTTATTCCCAGATGATTATTGAAATAATCGTAGACGGCAAACGTCAGGTAGCCTTTACCCGACCCCATGTCAACGATTGAGATTTCACGGCTCGCGGCAAGCGCCGACGAAGCATAGAGACGGTTGATGATCTCGACAAATTTATTTATCTGTCGGAACTTGTCGCCCATCCGCTCGCGCACTTCGCCGCGTTCGTTCGTCACGCCCAGCGCGTTCAAGTAGATGTTATTTTGCAGTTCGATGAAGCGTTGCTTCTTCTGGTCATGCGTCGCTGGCGGTGCAGCATCGAAGGTGGGCTTGCTGTAAACGAGTCGCGGTTTCAGTTTACGGTTAAATTCGATCTGTAGATTCTGTGAGAGTGTGAAAAGGTGTCCGCTCAAAAATGTTGCGCCTAAAAGTTCGCGCAGTTTGGCGCGTCCATCCTCGACCAAATAGTTCTTGACCGTATCTTTCGTCCGGTAGCGATAGAGAAAGGAGAGCCGTTCGGTATTCTTGATTTTGACCAGCCTGACGTAGACGTTCTTCAGACCCGTCTCTGCGCCACGATACTTGCCGAGCGACAATTTAACGAAAGAGCTTTCTCTTAAACTATCCTCGAAGGTTTTGAAGAACTCTTCTACTGCCAATTCAGCCATGTCGGAAATTTCGATAACAAATGCCGTTCTTCTCCGCGTCTTTGCGTGAAACATGATTTCGCGCAAAGACGCGGAGAAAGCGAAAAGTCGAGTGATCAAAGATTCGGAATTTCAAATCTTTAATCTGGAATCTTTAATATCAACGTACCTTATATTTTTGAGAATTCAGTCGGCGGCACTTCGCCTATCGCTTCCCGCTCTTCTCAAGTTGTCTCATCAGCGTTGGAATTTCGTCGAGGAGTTCGCGCGCGAGAAAGCCGAGTCGTCCGATGCGACGCGCCAGCGCATCGCCCGCCTTCGCGTGAAGATGTACGCCCCAGACAGCCGCCGCCAGCGGACTCGCGCCGCGCGCAGCGAGTCCGGCGATAATTCCCGACAGCGTATCGCCCGAACCGGAGGTGGCGAGTCCGACATTGCCCGCACGGTTACAATAGACATCAGAGCCGGGCGCGGTGATGAACGTCTCGCGCCCTTTCAGAGCGACGACGGCGCGCAAACTCCGCGCAGTTCGCACGGCGATTTCCAGTGCATCCTCCGCAATGGCCTTTTTTTCGAGACCGCAAATCATCGCCATCTCTCCCGCGTGCGGAGTGATAATCACCTTGCCGTGCAAGCTGTGAAGCAACTTCGCATCCATTGCCAGACAGCCGAGCGCACCTGCGTCGAGCACGACCGTCGCGCCTTCAATGCGCGGCAGCAGCCCCGTGACCAGACGCGTGATGGCTGCATCGTCAATCATGCCCGGCCCGATGACAACGGCATGGACACGTTCGGCTCGCGCTGCGAGTTCTCCAATCGCGCCGCTCGAAATCGCGCCCGACTTTGTTTCCGCCAGCGCGAACACGCGCGCTTCGGGGACGCTCGCCCCGACGTGCGGCGCGATGCTGCGCGTGGTGGCTATCTGCATCTTCCCCGCTCCGGCGCGCAGAGCCGCGATCGCCGACAGGATGACTGCGCCGGGCATCTCGGACGAGCCGCCGATGACGAGAACTCGCCCGCGCTCATCCTTGTCGTCGTCGTCGCCGGGCTGCGGCACTGGCAAGCGGTTTAGAGCTTTCGGCGTGATGACGATTGTGCGTGCGGCTTTTTTCATGTCACGAAGTCTATCGTGCGAGTTGGTCGAGGTCACTTCGGAGCAACCGGAACATCGGGTTTCGTCGTCACGCGCTCGCCAGCCTCCGCGACCGGTGCGACGAAATTGAAAAGCCGTAGGCCGAGCTTTCCGTTCTTGCCGATTGAAGGGTCGTATTCGTAGGAAGTGACGGAACAGTTGGCGACATCGTATTCTTTATCAATGGTGAGAATCTGTTCCTCCGTCATCCTTTCGAGCAGGTAACGGAAACAGAAAACGACGACTGAATGCGCGACGATCAGCACGCGCTCGCCACGATGCTCGCGTGTCAGAGTGTCAATAACATTACGCAAGCGCAGTATGACATCGCACCAACTCTCGCCGCCCGGCGGGCGATGATAGAACTTCCCCAGTGCGCTGCGAATCTCGGCCTGCTCAGGATACTTTTCGCGGATGCCGTACTTGGTCAGGCGGTCAAGGATGCCGAACTCTTTTTCGCGCAGGCGCTCGTCAACAATATATGAAACCTCGTCGGGATCAATGCCCGCCTGCGCGAGCGCGATGTCGGTAGTCGTCCGCGCGCGCACGTATGGCGAACTGAGGACGACGGTCGGCTTTTCCTCTTCGGGCATCGCGCCGAACCAGCCGCCGAGCGCAGACGCCTGCCTTTCGCCGAGCGGTGAGAGCGGTACGTCAACATCACGCGTGGCGATGTCAATCAGTGGCAACATTGCCGCTTCCGCTGCATCGCGCGCGACGTTGCCTGCGCTCTCGCCGTGCCGCACAATCCAGATTACGTCCGGCCACTTCTGTCGTTCATTCACCTGTCTTTCCCCCTCAATCGAAACGATACACTGTCAGATAAAAGCTTTGCTGTTTTTCATTCAGCATTCATCATTTCTTATCTACGGTCATCTCGTTGTTGCGAACCGCCGCCCTATCACCCAGAGCGGTCAGCACCGACGGCGAGAGTTCCGACTGGCTCTCTCTACCCTTTGCGCGATGGCGACCGATGCCGTCCGGCGCGGGCAACAGGCGGTTGACTATGCCGAGCAGGTCTGCCGTAGCTTCTGGAAAGAGTTGACGAAACTTGACGGCGAGCACGGCTTGAACGCTCAGAATCACTTCCGCGTCGCCGCGCCTGCAAGCGGCGATAATCTGTCGCGCCGCGCGCTCCGCCTGCATGGCTGTCACAGGTAGGGCGTCGCTGATGCTGAACCACGCGTACTCTGCGCGATGCTGTCCTTTGAAATATGCGTTGCGCGGGCTGCCCGTCCGCATCAAGCCGGGGCAGACGGTCGTCACGATGATGCCGTCTTTCGCCAACTCGGCGCGCATCCCTTCGGAAAGCCCGACCAGCGCGAATTTGCTCGCGCTGTACGGGACGAGATGCGGCACTCCGATTTTGCCGCCGATGGAAGAGATGTTGACGATCCGCCCCTCGCCGCGTCGGCGCATCTGGGGCAGCACGGCCAGCGTCGTGTAGAGCGGCCCCCAGAAGTGCGTCTTCATCGCCATCTCATAATCTTCTAAAGTCATCACCTCAATGGGTCCGACCTGTATCACGCCCGCGTTGTTGATGAGCACATCCACGCCGCCGAAGTGGTCGCGCACTATCTCGACCATCTCCGATACCTGCTCGCGTTCAGTCACGTCGCATGGAATAGCAAAAACTTCTGCGCCGCGCGGTGAGAGGTCTCGGCGTGCGCTTTCAAGCTCGACGCGGTCGCGCGCGCAGATGGCGATGCGCGCCCCTTCCTCCGCCAGTTCGCGTGCCAAGACTAATCCCAACCCGCGCGAACCGCCGGTAATCAACACCGTCTTTCCTCGAAAATCATAAGCGCGCGTGCGCCGCACCGCCGCGCGTGCGATGAGCAGCCCGCCCAATCCGGCTGCCGCTAACATTAAAGCTTCTTTGCTCCGTTCATTCATCCCGCCTGTCTCCCTTTCAAAATCTGTGCGTCCAAAATATTGCCAGAACTATCGCCAGAAGGATGGCTAACAAAATTCCGACGCCGAGATTGAGGGCACGGATGCGCGTGCGCGGCGCGAGCCAGTAAGCGGCCAGCACAGTCAAGAGGAAAGCTCCTCCCGCCGCGTTCGGCGCGGGCAGTGCTAGCCGCAGCAGGTTGAAAACGAGCACGACGAACGGAGGCAGCAGCGCCACCATCCAGCTTGAACCCGCGCTTTTCTCTGCCGCTCGCTTAAGCTCCCTCGACAACGCTTGCTCCCTACCTATCCCTTATTTATTTGAACTCGACAACTACCGGTGTGTGATCCGACGGACGCTCCCAGCCGCGCGGCTCTTTATCAATCCAAGCCCCCTGAGAGCGTTCGGCTAAAGGCTCTGAAACCCACACATGATCAATCCTCAACCCCGCGTTGCGCTTGAATGAACCGGCACGATAATCCCACCAAGAGAAGTTCCCGCCATCCTCGACGTGGCGGCGAAAGGCATCCACGAATCCCCACTCACGTAGATGCTCCAAAGCCGCCCGCTCTTTCTCGCTGAACAGAATTTTGCCGCGCCACTGCGCGGGGTCGTGCACGTCCCTGTCTTCAGGCGCAACATTGAAGTCGCCGCACAGTAGAACCTCGTCGTCCGTCCAGTAGTTATCATCGAAGAACTCACGCAGGCGTTTCATCCAATCGAGTTTGAAAGCATATTTGTCTGAGCCGACGAACGCGCCGTTCGGGATATAGACGTTGACCACGCGCACGCCTTCGACAGTCGCCGCCAGCAGGCGGGCTTGCGCGCCCTCTTCGTCGGCTTGAAAGCCGCGCTGCACGTCGGTTGCGGCGGAGCGCGACAGTATTGCGACGCCATTGTAGGTCGGCTGTCCGAACGCCAACGCGCTGTAGCCCAACTCTCTAAACGCTTCAGCCGGAAAACGCTCCTCCGTGCATTTCAATTCTTGCAGGCAGAGCACGTCCGGGCGCGCGCGCACGAGCCACTGCAAGACGAGCGGCAGGCGCGCGACTACCGAATTAACATTCCATGTTGCGATTTTCACTGCCACACATCTTAACGCGTGGCGCGCAGATTTTATAGGCTGGATTTGCTGCGACCGATTTGCGGCACGGGCAGCGAGGGTTTGAAGCTAAAAGTTTCGCGGCATGAGATGAAGCGAGGAAACCTGTAAGCAGCCTCTAGCCGCGACGAACGAGCGTCGGGCGTGTACCTTCAGCCTTGACGGCGGGCGCGCGTCTTTCCCACTCACGACCGCACACGCGGCAGCGAAGAAGATTCTTCGTGGCATCGTCGCGTCCGAGGCCATCGAGAAACATAGCCGTGTAGGCCGGAACGCTCGCGCCCTCCAACTTTTCAAACGACGCGCAAGAGCAATGTCGCTGTTGTGCCATGCCTGTCAAACTATTTATCAAACCACGTTCAGTGACACCTTTGCAGCATCGCTTCGTGTCCCTGCCGCAAGGTGAAAGTTCCGAGGGTCTCCTGCGTATCCGTCACCGTCACGGTGATGGTCATCGTCCGCCCGCTGACCTTGCCGGTATAGTGCGCGGGATGTTTATCGGCTTGCTCGTCGCGGCGCACAGGGCCGCCGTGCTTTCTGATGTGCGTGCCCTTGACGCTGAAGTTCCCTGCTCTATCCAGCACCAACGGCTCGTCAATCATCCCATTGCCGCAATACTACTGAAAATAGTAGTAGGGGCGGGCAGTCTTATCTTACACCTCCTAGCCTGTGGTCAAGTCCGATTTGCTATGATATTTAAAACAAGCGGGTCAGAAATATTGACGGGGCGCAGGTAGAAAAGTTTCTCACCTGCTCTTTTCCAGTAGAAGATGCGCCTTCGCCAGCGCCTCACGGTATTCGGGAAGATAGGCTGGGTCGGGAGTCATATTGATGATGGCGTTGAGTTGTTTGCGCGCATCGTCCTTGCGCTTGACGGCGAGATAGGCTTCGGCCAGATGCACGCGCAAGAGCGCGTTCTTGTCGCCAAAGCTCAAGCCCTTTTCCAGATATTCGACGGCGCGGTCGCGGTCGCCTCCGAGCATTCTCGGCACTTCCATATCCACTTGACCGAGCGCCATATAGGCGCTGCCCGCTTGGTAGCTCTCTTCAATTTTGATCACCGCTTCCATCTCGCGCCGGATGTCTTCGACCGCCGCAAAACTTCCGATAGTCCCCTGCAACTCTGTGCGCCCTCCGAGGTTTGCGCCGAGCCAGAAATGGCCGTCCGGCTTGCCGGGGACGAGTTTCGTGGCAACTTCCCCTGCGGCGATGCCTTCACGAAAAGCCGTGTCGCGCTCTTTCTCATCCGACGCGTGCACCCCTAGATAGTATGTCAATCTCGCCAGCCTCCATGCCACTTCGTAATTTCTGGCATCCGCCGTGAGCGCGTGCCTGAGCAGCACGACGCCCTCGCGCACGCGATCCAAATTCTCGCGCTGCGTCCAGAGTTGATCCGCACGCGCCACGAGTTCTGCCGCGCGCGCCGCCTTGTCTTCGACGCGCGCCGCCGGAGCTTCCTGTGGCGACGAACATGAGAGCGCCGCGCACGCCAGCGCGGCGGCAAGCAGACCCCCGATGAGTCGGCGGAGCGTGTCTGAATGATTCATGCGAAATTTCGGTTGTGGGCTAAACCCCTCAGTTTGCGAAGGCGGAAATGCAGTATAGCACTCCGATTCCCTTCTCCGAACTTAAAGTGCGCTCTCGAAAAGCGCGCAGCAACTTACAAAAAAGTCGTCGAATAGAGTATATTTCTTATCCTACATTATTCGAGCCTGAAACATTCGGGAGACAATTCAAGACTGACGCTTTAAGACTTTCGCGCCGGTCACTCGTTTGGAGGAAAGTTTGGCCGCCGCCGCATTCTACGACCTTGAGGGAACACTCGTGAGCACGAATCTCGTGCACACGCTGGGATTCTATGCCAAGAATCAGCAGGGCATCCTGCGCTCGCTACGCAAGAGCGCCGCAACCGTGGTCAGTCTTCCACTCTTCGCCGTCACCGACCAGTACAGCCGCAAGGTCTTCAACGATCTTTTCTTCAAACGCTACAAGGGCGAGCCGGAAGACCGCCTCCGCTTCTTCGCCGGAGAGCTATTCGAGGATGTCTTGAAGCCCGCCGTGTTCCCCGGGACTTTCGACCTCATTGAAAAATCGCGCAGCCTCGGCCTTCGACAAGTAGTCGTGACCGGCGCGCTCGACATCTCCGTCAAACCTCTGATGGACTATCTCGGCATCAAAGATTACGTGGCAAATCACCTTGAGTTCGTCAACGGCATCGCGACGGGGCGCTTGCTTCCGCCCGTCTTAGCGGCGGCCACGAAGGCTTCGTGGATTCGCATCTTCGCCGAACGCGAAGGCATCAACTTGAGCGACTCCTACGCCTACAGCGACAGCATGAGCGATCTCCCCATGCTCTCTATCGTCGGCCATCCGGCGGCCGTCAATCCCGACATGCGCCTGCGCCAAACGGCGCTTCATCACGACTGGCCGATATTGAATCTGAAGTGACAAGTGACGAGTGACAACTGACAAGCTAAAATGCTTGTTCTAACTCGTCACTCGTCACTCGTCACTCGTCACTCGTCATTTAAATTATGAGTTTACAGTTACGCAGAAAAGTCCACGAATCAGTCACCTATATTGACAGTGACAGTGCGCCGCGCATCCTCCCTTCGGGCGAGGATTTCATTCTCGAAGACTTGCCCATCGGGACGCGCGTGATCTATCCGAAGCCGCCGATTAAAGGTTTGCCGAACCGCGAGGCGGCGATTCGCTATGCGCTCAATCACCCGCACGACTGCGACCCGCTGTTCGCGCAACTCGCGCCGGGCATGACTGTGACCATCGCCGTAGACGACATCAGTCTGCCGCTGCCGCCGATGGCGACGCCCGACATCCGCCAGACTGTCCTCGAAATCCTGCTCGACATGCTGGCCGGTCACGGCGTAGACGACGTGCATATCATCATCGCCAACTCGCTCCACCGGAAGATGACCGAGTGGGAGATGCGGCGCATGGTCGGCGCGAAGATTTTCAAAGATTACTACCCGGATCGCTATTACAA
>CAXTRQ010000076.1:23772-26551 GCA_964246705.1 uncultured Pyrinomonadaceae bacterium | reverse complement strand
GGTTAGCGTCTGCTCTGGTGGCCTACAGAACTTAGTTTGCAGACGCGCTTTTAGTGAAAAGTCCCTGCGGCCCACCACCCAGCCCCCCCGCCATCAGTGAAAACGACACAGGTAATAATCAAAAAAAGAGCAGATACGGTCGCCCGCGCAAGCCCGACGCCGAGCGCCGGACGGCTGCCAACGTCAACATCGGGTTCAACGAACAGGAGTGGCGGACGGTCTCGGGAAAGGCCGCGGAGGCTGGCGTCACCCCGACCGAGTGGGCGCGCCTAGCCGCCTTGGGGCGCAACCCTCCGCCGCGCCGCGTCGTCCCCGCATTAAACGAAACAGCTTGGCGGGAACTGAGCCGGTTGGCCACCGCCCAGACCCGTGTCACATGGCACTTCCGGCCCGGTGGGGAGGACGGTCTCAGGGAGCTTTTGCTCTCCCTCAGAGGCGAACTCCACACGGTCAGAATGCAGTTGAAGGGAGAGGGGCAGTGATTGCGAACGTGACCTCGGGCGTGGCTTTTCTTGGAATGCTCTCCAAGAGCGCGGTCTCAACTATGACGTGGAAATAGCGCCTGGCTCCTAACGTCGCTCAGTTTTTACGCACACGCCATGCTTTGCGCGCAGCACCATGCCGGGCAGTAGCTCGACCGGCCCGGTCGTGACGGCATTCAAGCGCCAGATTTGGGCCAGCGTCGCCAGAATCAACATCGCTTCAAGCTTGGCGAACCCCTCCCCGATGCAACGACGCGCCCCGCCGCCGAAAGGAAAGTAAGAGAACTCCGGCCTCACCGTGCGCCTCGCTTCAGTCCAGCGCTCCGGGCCGAAGCGAAAAGGCACTGGGAAGTAGCGTTCGTCGTGGTGCATCACATAGGGACTCACGATCACGAGAGAGTCTGCGGGCATCGTGTAGCCGCCGACCTCGTAAGTTGCAACCACTAGCCTGCTCAACAACCATGACGGCGGGTAAAGGCGCATCGCTTCCGTAAATACCATCTCCGTGTAACGAAGACGCGAAACGTCTTCCGCCGTGGGTAACCGACCCGCCAGCACGGTGTCCACTTCGTCGTGAAATTTGGCCTCTGCCTCCGGGTGCTTTGACAGAAGGTGCCACGTCCATGTGAGCGCATTGGCCGTCGTCTCGTGCCCGGCCATGAACAGGGTGATGACCTCGTCGCGCACCTGCGAGTCGGACATCGCGTTGCCGCCCGATTCCTCGTCCTTCGCCGCGAGCAGCATTGTCAGAAGGTCGTCGCCGTCAAGTCCTTTGTGCTGCCTCTCGTGGATGATCCTGAAAATTATCGCGTCCAATTTGTCGCGCGTCGTAGCGCCATGACGGCTGGCGCGCGGCGTTAACTTTCTCAACGCGCGGCGGGCGATTGACCATGGAGTTGGGAACAACTGAAAGCGATTGACGACACTTGAGATGGCTTCGTCCACTTCGTCGGCTTCGTCCCTCACGTCCGCACCGAAGAGCGCTTCGCACACGATAAGCAGCGTCAGACGACGCATCTCGCGGGCCACGTCAAACTCCCGCCCATCCTCCCACGACGCGCGCGTCCGTGCGGCATGCCTCACGATCATCTCCGCATAGGTGGCAATGCGCTGCCGTTGAAAGGCTGGCTGGATGAGACGCCGCTGACGCCTGTGTTGTTCGCCCTCGCTTGTCAGGAGTCCCTCGCCGAAGAGGAACTTCGCACGTTGCAGCGCGAGACCTTTACGGAAATTATCTTGATGCGTGACGAGAACGTCCTTCACGTGGTCAGGGTGGTTGAGGAAATAGAGGCCGCGTCGCCCGAAGCGGAAGTGCGAGATGTCGCCGTACTCGCGCGCGACCCTCATAAGAAAATCCGTGGGCGAGCGGCGGAAGGCGAGCAACTGCTGGGCGGGAAAACTGTTCCTCGGGCCGGGCGGGAGAATTGGTTTGTTCGACATGAAGAAGTCGCTTTTTCGGGCCGACATGCACAAGCTCAGCGCGAGACATCGCCGGCGGCTGCACGCGCCAGCCCGCGAACGACTCCTCCGAGTAGCGGCACTTTCAGGAGTCTCGAATCCTGACCGGAGGAGATGCGCGCGAGCTTCAGAAGAATGCCGCCGAGCACTGGGACGCGCATCATCCGATTCCTGAATCGCAGTGTCGCGGCGGAGTGGGCGGCGAGGTCGCCGTGCAGTTGGCGAAGGTACGCCGCCGCCGCGCGCCCTTCTTCGTCGGCGTCGCGCACGCCTCCGGCTTCGTACTCGGCGGTGACTTCATCGTAGAGACTGATGATTGCTTCGACCGTCGCGTCAATTCCTGCGGCGGCTCTGATCTGCCGAGAGACTTGCGCCGCGTCGGCGGGGTCGTAACGTGCGATCTCGCCTGCCAGCGCGTCAGCGTTGAGCGGCCTGTCGAGCGCGCGAATCCCGAAGTTGAGTGGGCGAAGGCGCTCAAGATTTTCGGCGGTCACCATCGGCCCTGCCCGCGTCACGCCGCAGACGACGACCGCCGCGCCGACGGCGAGCGCTTCGAGCGCGGCCCGTCCCTTTGCGAACACGATGTCGTATTGTCCGAGCAAATCCTCCGGGTGCGCCGTCGCCTTCCCGGCGTTATCACCCACGCAGTCGAGCTTGACGCCCGCTCTCTCGCACGCCTCGCGTGCGACCCCGATGCTTGTCGCCTCGCGCGCGTAGTTGCTAAACATCAACGCGCGGAGTGGCCGCGCGGGGAGCGGGCCGCGCGGCCTGAAACGCCGCCCGTCAACGAAGTTGAGGATGGCCTCGGGTTGATCTTCGGGGGTGCCGTTGGGGAAGGC
>CAXTRQ010000076.1:0-23762 GCA_964246705.1 uncultured Pyrinomonadaceae bacterium | reverse complement strand
GTCGCGCGTGGCCTGATCCACGGCCACGTACCTTAGTATGCGCGGGAAGAGCGGCGGGGCGGAAGGCCAGCCCATCCAACCGTGGCAGAAATAAACTGCGGGCACGCGCGGGAACCTAAGCAGCGCAGTCATGGTTTCGAGGTGGTGCTGGCCGTGTATGATGTCGGGCGGGACGGACACCGCGTTCAGGTCGTTGACGACGGGGACAGTTGCGATTTGAAGTTCGCGTGCGACTTCACCGAGGTTGAGGCTGTAGATGATGGGCAAATGCCCGCGTCTCAGGAGGCCGAGCGCGAGGTCGCGCACGTAGAGTTGTGTGCCGCCTCGCATCGAGAGGTCGAAGTTTGTAATCAGAACGCGCATTCGCTCTTTCGAGAACTTCGGTTCAGAACATTCGCTCAAGAGCGTCGGCCAGCGGGCGGATATGCTCCCTGTATCGAATCACGGAGTCGTATAGCCCCTGCTCGACCAACTTTTCGGCGTACCTCTCATAAAAAGGCGTACAGCCCAGATCGCCGCTCGCGCGTCCCGCCGGACGCAGGCACTCGATGCGGAACGCTTCCTCGCTCAGCCCTTCGAGAACAGGCTTCAAGTCCTCAAATAAATCGCCATACGTTCGCAGAATCTTCAGGCGCTCGCCGTCAAGCCCTGCGTGAACCTCGTCGGCCAATTCCGGGTACGCGCGCATGGCCGATAATTTACGCTCGAAGGCTTCATCATCGAGACGCAACCACAGTACTTCTTCGTGTAGTTCAGCCGAGTACGCATCTTGTCGTCCGATCAGAGTGAAATCGAAATTTTCAACTCGACCGCCGCCACGATTCGTCAACTCGACCGCCGCGTTGATTACCAAACGGCAGGCGTCGTGCACCGGGTTGTAGCCTTCGACCGAATCGCCCACGACGTAATCAATGCGTTCCCGAACCAACGCCTCGGCCAACTCCTCCGCACATCTCAGAAAGAGGGATTCATCGCGCCCAAGCAGCGCCCTGTAAATCGCCGAATCTGGGAACCTACCGTAGATCGAGCCGGGCCTTGCGCCAGCGGCAGCTATGATCTGCGTCGTCGAGGTAACGCGCGATTTGCCGGAACGCCCGGAGCCGTCCGTAATGAGGAAGACGGTCGGGCGCGCGGTTTCGAGCCAGCCGTGAACACAGAGTTCGTGCCCCGGATGCGCGACCACCAGAGCGGCGCGTGCGCTCGGAAAAGGCGACGATTCATTCAAGTGTTTCGACTGTGAGCATTTTGGAAAATGCTTTGTCGCAAAACCTGCTGGCTTGTGAGATACCTTGACCATTAAATGAAGTTAGGGCGTGGGAAAGAAGTTTCAGGAAGAATACCGGGCTGACAGACCTCGAAGGGGCGCGTCCTAAGCCTTGATGTCCCAGTCATGGAAAGTAAATGCCCATTGATGATTTCGTCAAACGCACGCTCCGTGAGACACTCCGCAGATGCTCAACGCAGCTAACGTTCCGCCATGTATGTAACTTGCGCTTGCGGTCAGAATCGAAGCAAGTTAATTGTATGCGATGAAAATTGTCAAGGTACGAGTCTATGTCGGAGATGAACCAATCTTTACAAAGCACCGATAGAGACGGAAGGCTTAGGTTCGCGAAGAAGTTTATCCCTCTCGGTCGGCGGGGCGTCTTGCATTTACTCATCGCAGCGGCAGTCCTACACGTAGGGTTGGCATTGCTGTTGTTTGCCGTGGGCCGGGCCGCGATCTTTCCGAACATCGTTGACCGAGATGCCATCGTGATGCCGCTCGACCGCGACAGCCACGACTATCGGATTGAAGCGGTGGAACTGGCCGACACTCTCAAGGACGAGGGCTTCCGCGCGTGGGCGCTGGTGCGCGCTGACGTACACACAAAACTCATCTCCCTGTTGTTCGCCCTCTTTGGGCCGGGTGTTCTCATAGTCGAGCCGTTTAACCTTGCCGCTTATCTCGTCATCCTGAGTTTCGTTTTCAAGCTGGGTGAAGAGATTTGTAATCAACGCGTCGGACTCCTCGCCGCCTGCATCGTCGCCGTTTGGCCGTCCTTTCTGCTCCACACGACGCAACTCCTTAAAGACCCGTTCTACATCGCGGCCACTCTCGCCCTCACGTTCGTCGCCTCAACATGGTTGACTAGGATGTACCATTGGCGTGCCGCGCTGGTCAGCGCGGCTGCTGGCGGGGCGCTCATCGGCGCGCTCGTCCTGATACGCAAAGGCTCCGGCACGATTGTACTCGTGGTCGTCACGCTGGGAATTATTTTACTAACGCTTCGGCTATTACGAGAGGGGGGGAGGCAGCTTGGTTGGAATCTGTTCAGCGCATTGTTGGTGTTTGTGTTCATGGCGACGTTTTTAAACCACGGCGTCGCCGAGTTCAGAAGCCTGAGTCCTGCGCCGTCGGTGGCCCAAGTCAACGGCACGCCGGACAGTCGGCAAAGCTCCGAGACGCAGAGCGGCGCGCTTCCCGAAGCATTGCCCGAACCAGCCAACCCGCAATCAAGCACTTTGATGTCACGCTTGAAAGCACGTGCCGATGTGAATGCGGCCCGGATCGGGCGACTGCGACGGGGTTTTACACATGGATATCCCGACGCCGGTTCGACCATTGACGGCGGCGTAGAGTTCAACAACATCTACGATCTTATTCACTATTTTCCGCGCGCTGCGGCTGTTGGTTTTTTTTCGCCCTTCCCTGAAATGTGGCTTGGTGGCGGGAAGAGTGTCGGGGCGACAGGGAGGTTAATAAGTGGTTTCGAAACTTTGGTCATGTACTTCATCGAACTACTTTCTCTCATCGGCCTCTGGCAATCGCGCCGCCGCTTACCGGTCTGGTTACTTTTCCTGATCGCGACGTTCGGGGTCATTAGCATCGGCCTTGTAGTTGCGAACATAGGCTCCCTGTACCGAATGCGCTATGTGTTCTGGATATTGCTGATCATTCTCGGCGTCAATGGTCTTGACGGTTATAATGCAGGAATCACCTCCTTCAATGAGTTGGTTTTCCATGGTAAGAAAATTCTACTCATGGGCTTGCTTGCCCGTCACCTCAACTCCTGATTCATATTTATAAAAATGATATTTCAGAGCTATACCAACAGGCTAGAGCTTGAATATCTGTTATTAGACAGAATGATTGAAGCGAACAATTCAACTCCGCGCCACCGCGCCATTACTTGAGTTTGGCATCTTCTACCGGCAACAATTTTCAATTCAGTATGTAGGTTTGACGCAAATATATAGGACGTAATCAGAGGCAGCAGACGCGAAGAGCGCTAAGGGCTGGGCGTGGCGTTTGCTTAATATTAATTGATTGCATGTCTAATCCTAACGTTCTAATATCTTCGTCAGCGAAGTCGCTGACAAACCATGGTCTCACGCCCGAAGAACCGCTGACTGTAAAATTGCTAATTCGCTCAGCCTTTTGAACTGCATGGTGGAGGACTTAGATGATACGCAAGACCTCTATTCTTTTGCTCGTCTGGTCAATCCTTTCTTCGAGTCTTCCTGTCACTGCAAATTTTGTAAGTGGACAGGGGCGAATACAGGTCTATCCTGGCAAGAGTTTGTCCGCTACACCTGATGGCTATTATCACCTCAATTGGGTGGGTGATGGTCTTCTGGCCTTCGACTCCGTCATGATGGACTTTCAGAAGAAAGGGGATTCAATCGAGGGTAGCGGACTCTATATGATTTTCAGTGTCGGGGGTATCTATGCTCCCAGCAAATTCTGCCTCAAAGGCAGAGTAGCGAATAGCGAGATTACACTCACGCGCTCTATCCTTTTCAGCCCGGAATATAAAAGTTTCTTGGAAGATGTGGCCTATATCACTATTCCTCAAGGAGCGCTTTTGCGTCCTCTTTCTTCACAAGAGCTTTCGGAGATTCCTGACTATGGCACTTGTCAGAATGCGCACAGCCTCTTGGATCCATTCGAAGAAATCTTGAGCGAAGCGGATAATCTCCTTCCCGCGCTCGACTCTGCGAAGTATGTTGCCAAAAACATGAAAGAGGTGCGGCTACTATATCGGGAGCAGATTAAAAAAGCCTCCGAAGAGATTCTAGATGATGTACTCAAAGGAAAATTAACACCTTCTCAAGCAAAGGAGAAGGCATATCAAACCCGCAATCAGATTCGAGCGACGATTCAACTGCGAGATACGAACATGGGGCGCGGAATAGCTCAATTCATGGAAGAACATAAAACATTAAGCCAGATTGAAGATGAGAAAGCATTAGCACGCTATAACCGCCCATATTCGAAACTTCTCTACCAAGAGAAAATTTGGGTTGCTTGGGATGTGGTTGAAAGCGCTGCTAAGTCTCGCGCCGCGATTGATATCATCGTCCGTAATCTGGGTAGGGCTGGCACTGTCTTAGGCATAATCGGAGTAGCAATCGTCCTCGCCCAGATTATATTCGGTGATCCCTCTTTTTCCGAGGTTTTAGAAGGGCTGGTTGGTCTCGTGGTCGGTGAAGCAGGCGCGGCTGCGGGAGATGCTTTTGCTGGGATCATATGTTTGACAGGTGGGATAACGTTGGCTGTTTGCGGTGGAATTCTTGTCTTGGCAGGTGCGATTGCAGCCGTTATGCTATTCAAGCAAGGAATAAAGCTGGCTGATGAATGGTTTGCTAAGTCAAGCGGTTTCTATAACGGGTTTGTTTTTTGGCAGGATGAAGCAAGGGACAGATAGATGAGGGACACTATAAATCTCCTGTCGCATCAACTGCTTACGAGCGCATGTCATCGCTATTTTGGACAAAACTTAGGACGTAACCACCATTATTCGGACGCTACAAATATCCTATGCGAATCAGGGGTAGAGAGTGAGCAATAAACAGGCAACGGCGAGTTTGCCATAGCAATGCACTTTCAACCCCTGAGTGGAACGAACGCGTGCAGCGTTCTGTAAATCAGTTGTTTGAATCAGCCAGTTGAACAAACTCAAATCTGAATATGCCTCAGGCCATTCTATCGGAGGCCCCATTCTCGATTAGTGTCGATAAGAACGCGGCTTATCCTGATGCATTCATTTCGTCGCAAGCCGATAAAATATTGCCATCAGATTGTAAGTTAAGGCGAGTGAAATACCTGAACAATGTAATTGAACAGGATCACAGGTTTATCAAGAAGAAGGTGTGAGCTTCGCAATGCTTCAAAAGCTTTCACACGGCGGAGCGAACACGGGAAGGTATTGAAGCCGTGAACATGATAAGGAAAGGTCAAGTCAAGAGATTGTCAGGAAGTGATGCTCAAGGACAGGAGAAGTTTGTCGCTTCGCTGTTCGGGATCGCCGCATAGGCGCATAACTCTGACAACCTTCTTTGGCTCAAACCAATCTTTGCAAGGGAACCGTTGATTCTTCCACTTCAGCGTCACGACCGAACGTCGGGATTAAGCAGCCGCAAGCGAGCAGCACCTACCATACTTGTAAAGACACCGAATATTCTTCCCATACGTTTATTATCTCCTGTCACCTCGCAGAGTTGCTTGGGGCGATGGCTTGAGGAACGTAGTCAAGCACCTTACTGTTTGGGATCTGCGCCATATAAAAGACAACGATCCCGCACGCCGCAAGTGTCACAATAAAAAGGGCAGTTAGTAAAAAGAACCTTTTGAGCGTGGGCTTATCAAGCATTCTTAGGTCAATCCCTTTAACGGGCTTTCTACTCAACAAAAACCATAAAAATCCCGCAGCGGTGATAATGACTGCCATCACAAGGGCGTATAAACCTAGTCGCTTCAATCGAAACGTATCAGCGTTGCTAAAACTCTTGACCCCTTCCACACTTCCTATCATGCCGAAATTTGCGTACGGGTTACCCTCGAGTATGATCTGCCCGGTCATCCCGTCGCCCTCATCCATGACATTAAAATTGATGGTGTAAGACCTGATTCGACCATCCTCATTCTTCTCGTCAGGCACAGCGGCGAAGCGAGTTACATCTTGAGTTGCTACACTTTTCATAACTTTAAGCTCCCTGCGGCAATCAATCCTCTACGGCTCCGGCCTCACTGACGTAGCCTTCCCGTTTTGTCTTATCTCGTAGTATGAGACGGACGCGCGCCTTCGGGCCGATTCCGAGTTTGAGAATACTGGTATGCACCTTCTCTGTAAATCGCGCCTCTTTGTTGGCCTGCGGTCTGGCGAACGCCGGGGCCGCGCTCGCTAGTTGAACTAACGCGGTGACCAGCAAGAGTGACAAGAATTTCTTAATCATTGAGTGCTCTCCTTAGTGAAGGATGATGGCAACGCTGCGGTGTCACCGGCAGCGAGAGACTAGCAGCCGCTCGGCGATATGATGGAATTTCTTGCAGGCGTCTACGGCGGCTCCCCTCGTCGGTTTGTCCCCACAAATTATCTCGACCACCAGATGAGCCTGCCCTAGCGGAAGGCTCATAACATCAGGCTTGACCGAGAGGTGAATGTCGCCATCGCTCTCATCGCTCAGATGCCAAACTTTGATAATGCGGCCTTTGACGGCCACGCATTGATGTCTAGGTGGTTTAGTTTTGTCGCTCGAAAAGCGGGACGGAGTGGAGACGTAATTCCATAGCTGGGGATCGCACTCGCTGCTGAGCACCTGCGCGTGTGCTGCCACGGAGCCGAAAAGCGCGAAGAGCGTAATGTGTATTAGCTTTTTCATGGAAACATGACCCTCCTCTTAGACCTTCAAAAAGTGATTTCGGTTTGAGACCAACCTGTTGACTGGTTGGACCCCTCCTCCTGCACGTCGTAGATACTTGCGATCATTGCGCTTCACCTGACTTCGCCCTGCGCCCTCTTGAGCGCTTTGATGAAGTCGCGCGTAGCCTTGACTTCCGGCCGGCGATTGAGCGATACGGACTTCAGCTTCAGGTGACTGGACAGAAAGGCGAATATCAGCAGTTTGATTAATTGTAACTTCAGGCTGACAGCGAACGGGTACATCTCCAAAAGCCCGGGCACGCTAAGGTTTGCCCTCTGCTTGGTGGATACCCGGCAGACGCGTGTGCGCGGGGCTGGTGTGCCAATCATCATAAAGGCCACCAAGTCTACGCTGTCGCTATTGATAGCAGTGACGCTGCTAAAAGCGTCGCTCCCGTAGGGAGCGCCCTGCTCAATCAGATTCGAGCCGAAGAGAAGTACGAAATCCGCATCCTCCTTTCGACCGACAACCTTGAGTCGCGGATACTTAGCCATCTCGCGCAGGATACAAGGTCGGGCGGCGAGATTGTCGCTATGAACAAAGACGCGCTGGCCTCGTAACTCACGTAAGTCTCCGCATTCAATAGTCAAATCCTGTAGCTTCTCGATCTGGCCGAAGATTTGTGCGTGAGAACTCATCACGAGGACTAATAGCCACATCAGGCAGACAAGACGTTTCATAAGATTCACCCTTCCTCTCACCTTGAAGCAGTATCCTACGCCGTGCGCTCGCTTATGTGTTCTTAAGACACACCCGGAGCCTTGGCCGCGCGACTTGCAAGTGACTTTCAAATCACCTCTTTCCAGCTATGGGCAGAGCGCGGAAGCAATAACTCGCCCGTGCATATTTTTCGGGCCGATGCCAATCGCCCAACCGCTATCCGTATACCTTTCTACTTTGAAATGATCGCCGTGCCTCAGGATAGCGATAAGGTGGAGTTTGTTGTCTCTCAGATATACGTCTCTAGCGCAGATCAGACGTTCGCTGGTCAAAACGGCAGGATTTGCGCTGGCGAGAGGGGCGGCTTCGATGGACGCCAGCCCTGATGGCATCGGTAGCATCAGTGTCATTTTGCGGTAAGAGTAGTCGTCCGCGCCGGGAATCGGTAAGGCGACATCGGCAGCAGCACGCCCCGAGAACGATGTGCGAAGAATGTAGCCCGCTATGCTCTTCACGTTTGAGCACCCACGGTTCCCGTGAGGGCAAGCGTAGCCGAGAAACCACGACGGGCGTGTGCGGTCTGTTGCGTACACGTGGAACCACTGTCCGCGCGTGAGGGTTTTCAGCACAACGGAACCCCCCGCACGATTAAGGACAGTAGCATCCTGCACCGTAACCTGTGCCCAGTAGCCGGATTGATCCGGCGCGCCCGCGCCTGCCATGGTTTTGTTCCCGACGCCGACGGCAGATGCTTTGCCAAGCCCGTAAAGGCAGCAAAGAAAGCCGAGTGATAAAAGCACCGCTCCCCGAATTGTTGTTCCCAACGCATGTCGCATGTTCTTTCTCTCCTCTTCGAGTGATTGGATTTCGCGTTCAGAAGAATGCCCCCTGCCGGGCAACCGGTTTTCAATATTTCTGACCGCCTATCCCATATACCGCGCTTGAGATGAAATTTTTCCGGCAAATTTTCGGAGGATAGGGAGTATATATATGAGAGCTTACTGCCGTATGTCCGGCACTCACGCGGGCTGAGGAGTTTGTAATGAAAAGCATTAAAGACAATGAGGGTCTATTACAAAACATGAAGGAGACATGTTTTGTCGCCGAGCGGCGGGAGACAGGAAATGGTAGGGCTAACAACCTCGTGCAAGCGCTCGAAGACCCCTCGTCCCAACAGGTGGTGAAGAAGCTCTATGCCATGACTAAGAGGGAACTGAAGCAGTGTTCGTTTCGGGGCGAAAAAGGCGGCGCGGTTCCCGGTGGCCTTGAGGTGGAAGATTTCATTCAAGAGGCCATCAAAAGTGGTTTGAAAGCTACCAACCCATGGAACCCTGAACGCGCTGATCTCTACACTTATTTATGGGCCATCATTAAGAATCATATCAGAGATTGTTTGAAGCTACTCGAAAGTAAGAGAGAGCGCAGGGGAACGTCGAATAGCAGTGAGGTGAGCGCCAATATAGTTGATTTATCCCAGATCAAGGATGAAAAAGAACTTCATGAAGAATTAGAAGCGGCGGAAGAGCAAAATGAGATTTTAGAGAAGCTGCGGGATGACCGGGATATTAAAATTATTGAGGCCATCATCACGAAAGGTGTCTGGACGCCGAAGGAGATCGCCGATGCGCTTGATATGAACGACCAGAAGGAAATCTATAACGCGCGGAAACGTCTCAGAAAAAATAAATACCTGTGTGTGCTCTTCGCCAAATACCAACATAAAAAGAGTTCCTCACTGAATAAAGTAACCAAGAAGAAAACCTCGTCGGAAGGAAAACGTCAAATGGAAGATGAGCGTGCGGCGTCTTAATTAATCAAAAGCGACGGCCCAGAGGAATTATGGAGATGAACAAGCAGAAGAATCTTAGAGCAACAAAGAAGGCGTCACGCGCAACAACTCCCGTTGAAAGACTGCTTCTCTTCCTGAATGCGGAAGCGACAGATGCTTCCGCAGTCTCGGATGAGGAAGCAGACGCAGAGATAAAGCGTGATGGCGTTGATCCGCAGAAATTAGCCCGAAAAATCAAAAATTCTATCGTTGAAGCTTTAGCGTCGAGTGACATGGGCGAAAGTGATTCGCTCTCTCCTTACGAGGCGGCACGCGAAGCCACTCCGACTCAAATATCCGTCCACGACGAGGCGACGAGGTGGACGGGCGAATTCAAAGAATCCTTGATCAGCGATGACGGCGTGATAAACGACTCCGTGCTCCCGGAGCAATACCTCGTCGAGAGTTCGGTCATTTACGGAAACTTCGACTCTGGAAGGTGGGACACTTCCGGAGTTTACGTTTCGGGAACGAAGGCTCCGGCAATCGTCGCCGTCCTTCCCTTCCTGACGGAAGACGCCATCACAAATACCGGCGACGCATCTTTGTACCTTGCCGATCCCATCATCAGTAAGCTCAGCGTCCTGCCTCAGATTATTGTGAGGCCGACAAACACCACAAGCATGTATAGACATATCCCTCAGTACATGGAGTGCGCCCCCCCCGAGCAGATGGCCGATTATATCCTCGCTGGCAGCGTCAGGCGAGAGGGGGAACGCGTATATGCCACTGCGCAGCTTATGAACGTGCAAGAGAAGACGCTGTGGGAGACTAAAGTTGATAGGCGTTGGGGCGATATCCTGTCGCTTGAAGATGCCATCTCGACGCAGGTCGTAGAAAGGCTCAATCTGCGTCTGACGCCTGACGAGTGGCAACGGCTGATGAAGCGTCACACAGAGAACCCGGAGGCGTATGAGAAATATAAGATGGGGCGATTCTACTGGAATCAGTTTACCGACCAATCTTTACATATGGCCATCACTTTTTTCGAGCAGGCGATAGAGATCGACCGCAAATACGCGAAAGCGTTCGCCGGTATCGCGGATTGCTATACATGGCGGGGGGTGCTCAATATGTACCCACCACAGAAGACATTCAAAGAGGCCAGGAAATGGGCCGCGCGCGCTTTGGAACTCGACGATACACTCGCCGAAGCTCATGCCTCCCTAGCCTATACGCATCTGTGCTACGGCTGGGACTGGCAGGCGGCGGAGAGTGGGTTCAAGCACGCGATTGAACTCAATTGTCACTACGCGATGGCGCACCAAGGCTACGCACATTTGCTGACAGTGCTCGGGCGTTTTGATGAAGCTTTGACCGAGGCCGAAATAGCCCTGCGCGTAGACCCGCACTCGCTGATTATCAACGTGGTCAAGGGCGTGATTCTTTACGAGGCTCGCCGGTATGACGAAAGCTTGGAGCAATTTCTGAGAACCATCCCGCTCAATAAAAAGTTTGCTGCAACACACTACGGCCTCGCATTGGTCTACGGGAAGAAGGAGGAGTTCCATGAAGCGTGCCACTCGGCGCGGAAAGCCTACAGGCTTTCCGACTATGATCCGGTGAAAAAGACCGTGCAGGCGTACATGTACGCCATGTCGGGCGCGGTGGACAAAGCACAGCAGAAACTACATGAACTGAATGAGTTGCGCATGCGCGAGAGTTCTTATGTTCCACCGTTCCACATGGCGTTAATTTACTCTGCGCTCGACAAAGTGGATGAGGCGTTTGAATGTCTGGAAGAGGCTTTTAAAGATCGAGACCAGTGGCTGGTCTTCCTCAAAGTAGAGCCGAGGCTTGACGCGCTGCGCGGCTACCAGCATTTTCAAGAACTGCTGCTGAGACTCAACTTCGGCTGAGGCGCACGCTATTAGGGTCTCCTTATCTTTACGGTATAAGGCTGATTCCACATCAGGTAATGGCAGAAATATGCCGCTTTGAGTAGTCAGAATAGGCCATAGTGAAACGGCAAGATTCGACGATGCCCCGGAATGACAAAAGGAGTATGCTTGACGCTCAGGACAGCACCGCGCCATTAAGAATTTGCCTCGAATGTTAATGGCACGAAAACTGCTCTATTGTCAGCGTCACACTCCGAGCGCAGCCGACGTTCCCTGCTATCGTTCCCGAGAGGGCTTTACGTGAATCGCCGTCCAATACTAAGCACAGGATTACATGTCGCCAAGTCTATGTTGGCGGTCGTGCTGGTATTTGCGACGGTCGCAAGCACCGCCCCTCCGAGCGCCGTTTTAGCCGCAAGCCATTCCACGATGGACTGTTGCGCAGGGATGGGCGGGGCTATGGGAAGCTCGTGTCCGCTGCATCACTCCAAGCAATCGCAACAATTAAAGCCCGCGCAATCCGACCCGATGTGCGACATGGACGGGAAGGCGTCGGCTCATGGCGAGATGATGCACGAGCATCATACGCCGCAGGGGCACACCGCCGACGCTATGCACGGCGAGGCTCGTGTAGAACACAGTTCCGGTCAACATGTTTCACCACAAAACACTCCGGCGGAAGCCGCGAACTCTTTAGCGGTCGTCTCAAAACCCTGCGCCTCGGATTGTTGCAAGCGGGCTAACTCTTTAACGCAAACTCAACGCACGCGCGACGAGGCGGCGTTTTCCGATAAGCTCCGGCAGCGTCCGCCGACCTCCGGCGTCGGTCTCGAAGTCTCACACGCCGTCTCCAACTACATCTCCAAAGCGCGCCGCCAGTGTCCTCCGCGTGGCCCGCCTTCTTCTCTCAGCAGCCTGTCAGCTTAACAACTGAAACATCTCTCGGCCTTGTCTCTACGTTTTTGTAGTGACTAAAACGCTCTACTTATGAGCGCCGCTGCGCTCAGCATTTCCTATAGCGTAAGAGCAGGTTGGGGGACGCTTCATAAGCACGGATTTTCAACACGTCGCACTGCTTAGCCCGACATGACGAGGCTGGAATTTTCCGGCCATCGTCCCGGCGCTGCTCCGGCCGACGGATTGAAACTTGGAGGAGAGCACCAACGCTCTTTGGAGAGAAGACAATGATTTCATTACGTTATAGTAAACTGCGGGCGCTGGCTCTGCGGATAATGATAGCGAGCGTTCTAGCTTCGGGAGTAATGCCGGCGCTCGCACAGCAGGCAGTCACTTCGGCGACGCTGAGCGGGCGCATCGAAGATTCAAACGGCGCGGCGGTCAGTAATGCACGCGTTAAAGTCACAAGCCTTGAAACCAATCAGACTCAAACCGTCGAGAGTGATGCGGAGGGGCGTTACCGCTTCTCCTATCTGCCGGTCGGAACTTATCAGTTAACGGTCGAGAGCGCAGGCTTCGCCACGCTCAACGAACGAATCACGCTGACACTCGGACAAGCGCTCGATGTTCCACTGAAGTTGTCTGTCTCAGGGGTTGCCGAGAGCGTGGCGGTTGTCAGTGACGTGCCGCTCGTCGAAGCCGCGCGGACTCAGGTGGCCGAAACTATTCTGCCGCGTGAGATCAACAGCCTTCCGCTCAACGGTCGCAACTACCTCGACCTCGCGTTGCTCGTGCCCGGCGTTTCGCGCACCAACACGGGAGCCAATCAGCGTTTCGCAGAAACTTCATCTGTCCCCGGCACAGGCATTTCCGTCGCCGGTCAGCGCAACCTGAATAACAGCTTCATTATTGACGGTCTCTCGGCTAATGACGATGCCGCCGATCTGGCTGGAACTTTCTACAGTCAGGAAGTCATCCGGGAGTTTCAAGTGGTCACCTCCGGCGGCATCGCCGAGTTCGGGCGCGCTTCTTCTGGCGTCGTCAATGTGCTCACACAATCGGGCACGAACGCTTGGCGTGGCCGCCTCTACGGTTTCTTCCGCAATCAGCGTTTCGACGCGCGCAACCCGCTCGCTCCGACCAAAGATTCGCTGACGCAGGCGCAGTACGGGACAACCTTCAGCGGGCCGCTGCGCCGCGACCGGACATTCTTCTTCGCCAACTTCGAGCAGACGCGCCGGAACGATTCCAACGTTATCACCATCACACCGGCAAACGTCGCGGCCGTCAACAATCGTCTGAATCAAGTTAACTATCTCGGTCCTCGCATCGAGACGGGAGTCGTCCCCGGCGGGTACGACGCGACGAACTTCTTCGCGCGCCTCGACCATAAAGTTTCGGCTTCAAACCTCCTCTCAGCGCGCTATAGCCTCTACGACATTTCAGCTATCAACTCTCGTAACCTCGGCGGCCTGAACGCTGTCAGCCGTGGCGCTGCACTCTCAAACCGTGACCAGACCGTTTCGGTCAACGACGTAGCGACGCTCACGCCGAACACCATCAACGAGGCGCGCTTCCAGTTCACGCGCAGCCGCCTCGACGCGCCCGTTAATGACGAGATTGGGCCAGCCGTCAATATCTCCGGCGTCGCCAACTTCGGCACGGCCACCTTCTCTCCGCTGGCGCGCGATACCAGCCTCTATGAGCTAACCGACAACATCTCCACGCAGCGCGGCGCGCATTCCATGAAAGGCGGCCTCGACTTCCTTTATAATCGTGTTGACATTGTTTTCCCCGGCGCGTTTCAGGGCGTCTATACCTTCACGAATCTGGCGAATTTTCTGTCGGGTAACTACAGCAACTTCCAGCAGGCTTTCGGAGCGCCCTCACAACTGCAAGCGAACCCCAACATCGGCGGGTTTGTGCAGGACGAATGGAAGCCGCGCCATGACCTGACCATCAACGCTGGCTTGCGCTACGACGTGCAGTTCCTGCCCAGCCCGATTACGACGGACGCGAACAACTTCGCGCCGAGACTCGGCGTCGCTTACTCGCCCGGCGATCATAAAACTGTAGTCCGCGCGGGCTTCGGCATCTACTTCGACCGTATCCCTCTGCGCGCGACCTCGAACGCCTTGCAACGCGACGGCAGCAAATATCTCGTCGCTCAACTCGCGCCCACGGACGCTGGCGCGCCCACGTTCCCCAACGTACTCACTGCATTGCCTAGCGCTTTGGTAATAAAGCCGAACATCACGAGGATTGACCCGGACATCAGAAACAGCTACAGCGAGCAAGCCAACCTTCAGGTCGAGCGCGAGTTGCCGGGCAGCGCCTCGCTATCAATCGGCTACATTCACCTGCGGGGCTTGCACCTGATTATGTCGCGCAACGTCAACGTGCCGACTTTAACGGCGGCGCAAGCGCGCGCGCGCGGCATCGCAAACTTAGGCCGCCCCGATCCGAATTTCGGAAACATCAGTCGCTTCGAGTCTTCGGGCGATTCCTACTATGACGGGATGGTTGTGGCTTTCAACAAACGGCTAGCTCGCTGGACGAGTATGAGAGCCTCCTACACGCTCTCGAAATCAATGGATACGTCGGGCAACTTCTTTTTCTCGACGCCGCAGGATAATTTCAACCTGCGCGACGAGAAGGGGCTATCTGATAATGACCAGCGTCACCGGCTGACGTTGAGCGGCACGCTTGAAGCCCCACATGAGGGGCAGGCGACAGGTTTCCGCCGCGCGCTCGAAGGTTTTCAGTTGAGCTACATCTTCTCTTACGCCTCTCGCCTGCCGTTCAACATCGTGACGGGCAACGACCGCAACGCCGACACGAACAACAACGACCGCCCCTTCGGAGTGGGTCGCAACGCCGGACGCGGGTTCGACTTCTCCTCGCTCGATCTGCGGCTGAGCCGTCGTTTCCGCGTTACCGAGCGAGTCGGAGTAGAGGCTATTCTTGAAGGCTTCAACGTGCTCAACCGTTCTAACTTCTCGGTTCCGAACAACGTCTTCGGGACAGGGCAGACGCCTCTGGCGAGCTTCGGTCTTCCGACGGCAGCGGGCGACCCGCGCCAGATTCAACTAGGTCTGCGTCTCAACTTTTAAAAGGTCAATAAGACGATATGGGACGCACGAAAATGCTCTTAAGAAGACTGCTGCTGGTGTGTGTATGCATGGCGCTGCTGCTATGCGCGGTGGGTTGCATGCAGCGCGCGAGTCGCCAATCCGTGGACGCCGCAACGCAGACGAAAGTAGTTCAGCGCGTTAGCATCTCGCCGGAGCAGACGGACGCGGCTGAACCTGCTGTCGCGGCGGGACACGACGCCACGGTCTACGTCGCATGGGTCGAGCACCGACCGAATAAAGAGGCAGACGTGTGGCTCCAGCATCTCGACGGTGATAGTAAGCCGTTGAGTTCGCCCGTGCGCGTCAACCCGAATGCCGGGGAGGCGACGGCTTGGCGCGGAGACCCGCCGACTGCTGTCGTCGCTCCCGACGGGACTGTCTATGTCGGATGGACGGCGCGCGATGAGAAATCAGCACACGCCAGCACGCTCTACCTGTCAGCCTCGCGCGACGGCGGGCGAAACTTCGAGCCGCCCGCGAAAGTCAACGACGACCGGAAACCCGGTGTCCACGGGATGCACTCGCTCGTGCTCGCCAATGATGGTCGTGTCTTTATGGCATGGCTTGACGAACGCAACATCGTCCCGCCTCCCATGAGCATGTCTGCCGGTGGCGAACACAAGCACATGGAGAGTAACCGCGAGGTGTTCTTCGCTTTCTCCGCCGACGGCGGTCGCAGTTTCTCACCGAACCGGCGAATTGCCAGCGAAGTCTGCCCGTGCTGTAAAACTTCTTTGGCGACGGGGCGGGACGGGCGACTGTACGTGAGTTGGCGGCAGGTGCTACCCGGAGAGTTCCGGCACATTGCCATTGCTTCATCAAATGACGGCGGGGAATCTTTCTCGTCGCCCGTAGTCGTGAGCGACGACCACTGGATGATACCGGGCTGTCCCGTCTCCGGTAGCGCCATGTCGGTTGAAGCGGACGGCGCTCTGCGCGTGCTCTGGTACACAGCGGGCGAGGCCGGAGAACCCGGTCTCTACTGGTCGGAGTCGCGCGATGGCGGCCGTACTTTCACGCCCCGGCAGGTGCTTGCGGAGAGCGGCGGGCGGGGCACGCCCGTTCTGCTCAAGAACGGAGATGATAGCTTCCGCGCCGTGTGGGAAGGAATCAACGGAACTTCGCCTGTGATGATGACAGCCAGCCTCACAGGAGATGGGCGCGTTACGTCGGTCTCAAATCTAGCGCAGGGATGCGAAATGCCTGTAGCGGTCGAGATGGGCGGGCATCTCTTCATCGCCTACATCGCGGGAGACGAAGGGAGCCATCGTATCTGGCTCACACGCGTGTGAGCCGACGATAATTTATTATTGCATAACCAGACATACTCGTTGCGAAGATAGTCTCCGGGTGTATAATGCGCGGCCATCCGGGCAGGCGCTAAGTTTAGCTTGGCGGGGCGTCGGCCGAGATGCGGAGGATCATCAGACCTTGCTGCCCAGTTCGCTATACCGTCCTGCCGCCGCCGGTCTCCTGATGTGGCTCTTGATAATACTGCCCGTCACGCTATCCCTGTCTTGTCGCCAACAACCTCAAGTTGAAAAGTCAGTGCAGCCAACCCCTCAAGCCACCGTCGCAAAGAACCCGCTAGAGATGCCGACGCCGGTCGTCGGTCAACCTTATCCCGGCACAGGGGTCGTCACTATCATTAATCTTAAAGAGGGCTGGGTGGAGATCAATCACGAAGAAATTAAAGGATTGATGCCAGCGATGCAGATGGAATGGAGTGTCAAAAACAGATCGCTTTTGAAGTCCATCCGGGTCGGCGACAAGGTTGATTTCACAGTTGTAGAGACCGGCAGAGGGGAAATCATCACGCAGCTAAAAAGGGTGACGCCGACACGGTAGCCGCTCCAGGAGAAAAGCTTGGCGCCCATGCTACGGAAAGTTGCTCTAATGAGGTGCGTCAGAGTTCTGTGTTAAAGTGCAGTTATTCGGAAATTCGATTTGCTCTTAATCTCAGCTATGCCAAGTCTGAAGCGCTCAAAAGTTAGAGCCTCAAACTGAGGGAGCAGTTATGAAAGCCAGCAACCACCTTCACGACGAAACCGCGCTCTTCCATCGAAGGCATGCCAGCCGTAGATGCTGAGCGAATCGTGTAACGTCCCCGTTGGGGATTGACAAGAAATTCCAAACCAGCAATCTCAAGGTCAGGCCACCTGGAAGCGTCTAACCGTCTCGTGACGGGGCGGCTTGCTTTCCGAGGGTTTGTAGAAAGCGAATCACCCGTCAGCATGAAGACAATCTACTTACGCCTCGTCGCGCTCTGCGGCATCCTCCGCCTCGTCAGTGCCACGTCAGCGCAGAACACCCAACCAAACCACACATCTGAATCCAGCACTCAAGCGGACACGCGCGGCCTCAACACGGTTAAGGCTTCGGACACGAAAGCTGTGGGCAACCGCGTCGACTTTTTCCTGCAATATAACTTCTAAAATCAGGAGCACAACTATGGACGTGACGGCGATGAAAAAATCAATTCTCCTGTTCGTATCTTTATTTCTGACGGCTCTCGTTTTGAGTTGTTCCGGCGGGGCTGGCAACTCCAACGGCGCGCCGCAGCCCACTCTGCGTCTCAGCATGATTCCGACGACAGACCCCGGCAAGATGCTACGCGAGAGCCAACCGCTCGTTGAATATCTTCAAAAGGAGACGGGGGCGAAGATCGAGATGACGATCCCGACCAACTATGCGGCGGTGGTCGAAGCCATCGGCAACGATCAGGTTGATATCGCTCATCTCGGCGGCTTCACCTACGTACAGGCGTCGAATCGTTTCGGCGTCAAGCCGCTCGCTCAACGTGACCGCGACCAGAACTTTCACAGCGTCTTTCTCACGCATCCCGACTCCGGCATCAACGGCTTGGGCGATCTGAAGGGGCACACGTTCGCGTTCGGCGATGTCAATTCAACCTCCGGTCATCTCATGCCCGAATATTTCATGCGTCAGTCAGGTGTTGACCCGGAGGTAATTGCCAAGGCGATTTATACGGGCGGGCACGACACCACTGCGCTTGCTATCGCCAACAAGAAAGTTGACGCGGGAGCGATGGACGAGGCCGTGTTCGACCGCATGAGCAAAGAGAACAAACTTCCGCCCAACAGCGTCCGCGTCTTCTACACCACACCGCCCTTCTTCGACTACCTCTGGGCGGCGCGCAAAGGTCTCGACCCGAAACTGATGGAGTCTTTCACAGGCGCGCTTCTGAAACTAGATGCCGCCAACCCGCAGCACAAGCAGGTGCTCGACATCTTGAGCGCGACGAAGTACGTCAAGGCCAACGATGGCGATTACGACAAGTTGCGACAAGCGGCGAAAGACGCAGGGCTTTTAAGGTAATTCATAGGGATGATTTATCACCTCGACCAAATCTCCAAAGCCTACAGGACACGAGAGGGAATCGTGCATGCGCTCGACAACTTCTCGCTCTCTGTGAACAGCGGAGAGCGTTTGGCTCTCATCGGCAAGTCAGGCGTGGGCAAAACGACGCTCTTCCGCCTGCTCAACGCGACCTTGCGACCGACGAGCGGCGTCTTGCAGTTCGATGGACGCGACATAGGGGAATTGTCGGCGCGCGAGTTGCGCGCGATGCGAAGACGCGTCGGCACAGTCTATCAACAGCACTACCTCGTGCCCTCGCTCTCGGTGCTCGACAACGCGCTTTCGGGGCGACTCGGATACTGGTCTCTCTGGCAGACGGTGGTGAGCTTTCTGCGCCCGCCGAAGCAAGATGTGGAAGAGGCCGAACATGTGCTCGAACTGGTCGGGTTGGCTGACAAGCGGCGGGGGCGAGCCGATGCGCTCTCAGGCGGGCAGCAGCAGCGGCTCGCCATCGCCCGGATGTTGATGCAGAAGCCGGATGTGATTTTGGCTGACGAGCCGGTTGCCTCACTCGACCCCGCGTTGGCGGATTCAATCACGAATTTATTGCTCAGGCTCGCGGAAGACGGCCAGCGCACGCTGCTCGTCGCACTTCACAATGTTGATTTGGCGTTGCGCTATTTCCCGCGTATTGTCGCCCTGCGCCGGGGAGCTTTAGCCTTCGACGTAGAGGCGAGCAGCCTGAGCAGCCATCTGCTCGACGAGTTCTACACGGATAAAGGCGTGCCGCCGGAGGGGCAGGGCAGTGTAGATGGTGACAAACTCAAACCCCGTTGCGCTAGTTGAAGACGGGGGAGCACTGACGACCCGCCGCATCGGCGCGCTCGTCGCACTGGCTGCCGCGCTCGTTTTCTGCTGGCATTGGGCCGAGGTTCGACCGGCGGCGCTCTTCGAGCCGGGCGCGATGACTTCCGTGCGGACGTTCGTCAGAGGACTCTACCCGCCGGATTTCTCGCCCGGTTTTCTGCGCGTCGTCTTGACGGCGACGCTGCAAACCATCGCCATCGCCGTCGCGGGCACGGCGCTCTCTATCGGAATCGGGCTGCCGCTCGGCATGATGGCAACAGCGACATTATGGCGTCATGGAGTTTTGCTTGCCGGAGAGCGACGTGGGACGGCAACGCTCCTGCTGACTTGTCTCTATCACTTCACACGCGCCGTACTCGGTTTCCTGCGTGCCATTCCAGACCTGATGTGGGGACTGCTCTTTGTCGTCGCGGTGGGACTCGGTTCTCTTCCGGGGACGCTGGCGCTTGCCGTCAGTTATGGGGGAGTGCTGGGGCGTGTCTACGCGGATGTGTTCGAGGACGTTGACGCGCGTCCACTCGAAGCGCTCCACGCGGCGGGAGCGACCCGCGCGCAAGTTTTCCTGCGGGCCATCTGGCCGCAGGCTGCGCCGAGCGTGACGGCATACACGCTCTACAACTTCGAGTGTGCGGTGCGCGCCGCCTCAATCCTCGGCTTCGTCGGGGCGGGCGGTATCGGTTATGAAATCAACCTTTCGATGAGGCTCTTCAACTACGGGCAAGTGCTCACGTTGATTCTGGCTTTCATCGGGCTACTCACCGCGACCGATGCCTTCAGCCGGTACTTGCGCCGCCGCCTCCACACGGAAGTATCCGCCACGTCGCCCGTGCGCTATCTCATGGAGGAGACCTTCGGAGTTTCGGCACGTCCTTTCGGACAGCATGCGTCGCATCTCGTCGGGCGTATCAGGTCGCGCGCCGTGATGCCGGTTTTCCTCCTCGTCGTCGCCTGTAGTCTCTACACGGTCGGCCTCTTGAACGGCGCGCTGTTCGACGCCGGGATCGTCGGACGGATAGCGCGATTCACCGGCAAGATGTTTCCGCCCGACATCTCGTCAGGATTTCTGTTAGGATTGGTCGGGCCACTATTCCAGACCATCGGCATTTCCGTGATCGGCACGCTCATCGGCATCGCGCTCGGCGCGGCGATGTCCTTGCCCGCGACCTCCACGCTGATGTTTCCATCGCCCGACGAAGCCGGACACCGCTCCGTGCTCGCGCACGCCTCGCGTTGGTTGGCTTATCATTCGGCGCGAATGATCTTCACGGTGCTCCGCGCAATACCGGAGTTGGTCTGGGTGCTGATCTGCATCCTCGCTGTCGGGCTGGGGCCGTTTGCAGGGACGCTCGCTATCGGAGTTCACACGGGCGGCGTGCTCGGCAAGCTCTACTCGGAGACGCTCGAAGAAGTGCCGGTGAGGCCGGTCGAAGCCCTCCGGGCGGCGGGCGCGCGGCCGCTCCAGATTTTCCTGTGGGCGATGTGGCCGCAGTCACGCCCGATGCTGACGAGCTACACGGTCTTACGCTGGGAGATGAACCTACGCGTTTCGACCGTGCTCGGACTAGTCGGCGGTGGGGGGTTAGGGCAAGCCATTTACAATAATATCCAGTTGGGTTTTTACGACCGCCTGACGACGCTCATCGCGGTGGTCTATGGGCTGGTGATTTTGTCCGACTGGATTAGCGATAGGCTGCGCTTTCGCGCGGTCAAGGCCGATTAAACCACCAACGGATTCTTTGTGAATCAAACAAATGAGGAGCAACTAATGAAGATGTGCGAGCGAGCGCGCCTTCATCCTCGGCTCTATCGTACTGATCGGTAAACCCGCACATAGTCGACCTCCAGCCGCTGTGGCCAGATTGATTCGTCGACTCCTTGCGCGCCGCCCCACCCACCGCCGACCGCGATGTTGAGGAGCAGGTGAAACGGCTTGTCGAACGGCCACTGCTTATAATCGGCTGTCGGGTTGGTGAGGCGTTCATTCTTGAAGGTGAAGTAGTGCTGCTCGTTGACGTACCCACGAACCTCCTCCGGCGTCCACTCGACAGCGTAAACGTTGAATCCGGTGCGCGCCGTCCCGACATTGATCTTGGCCGTCTTCTGTGTGCCTATCGAATGGTAATAGGCTCTCGTATGCACCGAGACATGTACGATGTCCGGGTCGAAGCCGACATGCTCCATGATGTCGATCTCGCCGTTGTCCGGCCAGCCTCCGCCTCCGTAGCTCTGATGCGTTGGGAGCATCCAGACCGCAGGCCATGTACCGCGACCGGAGGGCAACTTCGCCGCCACCTCGAAGCGGCCATACGTCCAATCACCCTTTCCCTTGGTGACCAGACGCGCCGACGTGTATGCATGAGCCTCCCAATTATCCCGCCGCGCTTCGATAATGAGCCGTCCGTTTTCAACACGAGCGTTCTCTTTGCGCCGCTCAGTGTAGTACTGCAACTCTTGGTTGCCCCAGCCGTGGCCGCCCACGTCATAGCTCCACTTCTCTGGATCGGGCAAGCCGCTGTAGTCGAACTCGTCCGCCCAAACGAGACGCCACTGGGAGGGTCTCTGTCCCTGCGCTAGGATGGACTGCTGATAGCAGCCGAAGAGGAGGATTGCGGCAAGAAGGAAAAGCACCATCCCAAATGCGTTTAGGAACCGTAGGACAGTCTTCATTAAGCTTATCCATCTGTGCTCGCAACGATTTGATGCCCCTTCCATTTCTTTCGGATGATGGGCTAGCTTGTGCTCAATATCTCTTCTCATAGCTCCATATCTGCGAACTCGGAACAGCCATTCTTGAAGTAGGGTTGTTTGTATTTCCATTTGGGTATTTAATCTCACGTCAAATTTAACGTTATCTTTTAGATCAATATCAGCATGTAACGTGAGGCTAATAAAGTCTCGTCAGCAGTAAACTTTGAGCGGGCAAGATATTCCGGTGTGGGGCGGGGTGTCAACGTGCTGTTGAGTCATCGAGTTCAATGAGTTGCCAGACACCGCGCCGCGCAACCTCTACTTATCTTCTTGCGATAGGCCAATCGGATGCGCCCCCGATGCTTTGACCGCATCTATTACTTTGGATAACTCATTGTTTAAAGCGGAACGTGGAGCAACTATGAAAACCGTCTTGCATCCTTTCTCCGCAAACAAGTGGGGAAGCTTCTTCTTCAACTGGTCAACATCTTCGACTGTTCCGATAGCCTCCTTATTCAAATCTCTCGATCTACTATGCGGCGCGTCGCATTGTTTAGTCTTTCTTCCACTCAAGGCACGGCTTGTCTGCTGAGGCATCCGCCGCCCGCCGCGCTTCTTCATTCGCTGTTGCTCCACCTTTCACCTTCTCCGTCACACAGATCTTCCCCGGCGTGATCTTCGCCACCGCCAGATATGATGTCCTCTCGTTCGGTGAGTCGGGATTCTCGTTCGTGTACACCCGCACGATCAAGGCGAGGGGGCGTATCTTCCCTCTTTTTCGTTCCACACGCCATTCCGCTTTATCCCCCACAACCGAGAAAGCTGTCGTGATGACCTGCCAATAATTGAGCGGGTGGCGCTTCCCGCCCGGTGTCAAGACGGTGACGGATTGCCGTGCATCAGCATCTTCAACCAGCAGGCTGTAACCTCCGACGCCGGTGCATTTCTGCACAGAGCTGCCTGACTCCTTATCCACTTCGATGGTTTTGCAATGAGCAGATGACAGATCGGTATAAATGCTCTCGACCGAAGTCGGGGAAGCGAGAAGGGGAAGCCCCCAACCCGCGATGAAGATTGCAATAAGACTTCTCACCAACATATCAATTCTCTCCTCTCACGGAACTTGAAAGCGCATAACGCCTGAATTAATCCCGCGCCGAGCATAAAGCATCCAAGAAGATGCTATCGAGGGTCGGGTTGAATGAGTTATAGGTTGTCGTGGGTCATCTGTGCTGTGATGCTTACGGCACAGATGGGACATGCCGCGCGGGTCTGACGACTCTTGAATGAACGGCAGTTGCGCTGCCTGTCACAAGCGCGTCGCACACCCGCACGGCGCTTTCGCTCACCAACCATTGCTCAGTTAACCGTCGCCAGTCAACGGCTCTACTATAAGTTCTTCGCCGTGCCAAAGCCAGCATGTTCCATCGCCTTTGTGACCCTCGTCCTGCCTTCACAGATAAGGAGGTCATCATCGAACAATCCGGAGACTTTGCCGCCTGCCTCCGACTTGACTGCTCGGATGCTAAAGACGACATCTGCGTAGTTGACACCACGACCGGCTCGCGTGAGCTATCCACCAGTCAAGCATATACCGACTTCGCTCGCCGAGTGGCCGCTCGCCTGACGCACGCGCTTCGGCGCTCAGCGCGTCGCCGTCTGCTCAGAGCAGTCGAGCGACCCGCTCATCTACGCTTTGCTTAAGTACGAGTTCCTTGTGCTCTACCCCATCAATCCTCAAACACACGCCCGCTTCCGCGAGGCGTTCACGCCGAGTCGGACGAAATAGCCATTTCAGCCGCTTCGGTTTACCCTCCTTTGTGGAGGTCTGTGATGAGT
>CAXTRQ010000075.1:0-26589 GCA_964246705.1 uncultured Pyrinomonadaceae bacterium | reverse complement strand
AGCTCGGCTGGCAATCCCACGTCGCGGTTGAAGCGGTTCGTGTCGGCGACCAGCGACCACAGCGCTTCAGGGCTTGAGCGCAGGTCGTATTCCCAGCGATAGTTGAATTCCTTTTCGCGCACGTTCGTTTGAGCAGCAGTAGGGTCGAAGCAGCAGCGCGCAATCCTACATCCAAACAGAGATTGAAACCAATCCCTTTGCACACTACGGAATTTCGCAAGCAACCGGATTGCCGATTCGCGTTCTTCTTCTTCTTAGCGTGATTGGGGCCCAAAAATTTATTATGATAAAAAAAAAATTTTTGCCCACAACACCCCCCCCCCCCCCCCCCCCCCCCCCCCCCCAAGGCGCTAAGCAGGCAAGAGATAGTGAATTTCAGTTTGCGATTCTCGCCGCGATGAATTTTTCGGATACACTGTCCGAACACAAAGCAATGTCTCTATCCGCGAACAGAGGGGGAAGTATGGAGAAGGTATCGTATCTCGGACAGCCGAACTGCTACAGGCTTTCAAACGGCACAAGCGAGTTGATTGTCACAACCGACATGGGGCCGCGTATCGTCCGCTACGGTTTTTGCGGCGCGCAGAACATGCTCGGCGAAGTGCCGGACGCGGCGGTACACACCGAACTCGGCGAGTGGAAACCTCTGGGCGGCCATCGCCTGTGGGCTGCGCCGGAAGCGAAGCCGCGCAGTTATGCGCCGGACAATGAGGCCGTCGAATTCGAGATTGAGAGCGAGCAGAGCATCCACCTGCGCCCGCCGGTCGAAGCGCAGACGGGACTGCAAAAAGAGTTGACCGTCACGCTCGACATAAAGGGCACGCGCGCCGTCGTGCGCCACCGCATCACAAACAGAAATCTGTGGGGTGTCACGCTCGCCCCCTGGGCTTTGACGATTATGAATGGCGGAGGCGAGGTGATACTGCCGCAGGAAGACTATCGCTCGTGGGACGAACACCTTTTGCCCGCGCGCCCGCTCGTCGTCTGGCACTACACGAATCTGACCGACCCGCGCTTTTCCATCAGCGCAAAGTATATTCGTCTGAGGACGGATGCGGCTCTAAACTCTCCGCAAAAGCTCGGCATTCTCAACAAGCAGGGCTGGGCCGCCTACCGGCGTGCACAGACGCTCTTCGTCAAGACGGTCGCTTATCTTGAGGGCGCGAGCTACCCGGATTACAACAGCAATACGGAGACTTATACAGCCGGGTCGTTCATCGAACTTGAGACGCTCGCCCCCCTGCAATATCTCGAACCGGGCGCATCGGCGGAGCACACGGAACACTGGTTTCTCTTCCCGTTCGTCGCGGCAGGCGCGGACGACGCTACACTCGACGCTGCGCTCAGCCCGCTCGTCGCGCAATCCACGGCCAAGCCCGCGTAGCCGCATCTGAGTGTCCTGCGGTGTCTGAGTACGGTGAATCTTAATCTTGATCACGCGGAGGCAAAGATTTTTAATGACAGCGCAGGTTATGTTTGATAGGGTTTCGCCGTTGTTTTAGCGAGATAGCATAAGGGAGGAAAAACAGAGAAATGCCTGCAAAAAAGTCGAGTAAAAAATCGGGCGGCACACGCGGCGGCGGCGGCGCATCATCGAAAAAAGTCGGCGCGAAGAAGTCTGGCGCGAAGAAATCTTCGGGCTGCGGGGGAGGTAAAGGCGCGGCTCGCCCCGGTGGAAGCAAGAAGGGCGGCGCGAAAAAAGTCGGCGCGAAAAAGGGCGGCGCAAAGAAGGGCGGCGCAAGTAAGAAGGGCGCAAGCAAGAAGCAAGGCGCAAGTAAGAAACAGGGCGCGAGCAAGAAGCTTGGCGGCAGCAAAAAAGCTGGCGGCAGTAAGAAAGCTGGCATCAGTAAGAAGGCCGGTGGTAGCAAGAAGGGCGGCAGTAAAAAGGTTGGAAGTAAAAAAGGCGGCAGCAAGAAGGGCGGCGGTAAAGGGCGTCCGGGCATTCTTCGCAGAACCGCGCAGCTTGTCGGCGAGATGGCGGCCGGTGCTCTAGGCGGCGCGGCACAGGGCGCAGTCAAGGGTGCAGTCGAGCCGCTCGAAGAAGCTGTTGGCCTCGAAGGTCATCACGAAGCCGAAGGTGAGGGCGGCGGTGGCGGCGCTCAGGAGGGCGGCAGCGAAAGTAGTGGCGGCCAAAGCGGCGGCGGCAGCGGAGAAAGCCAGCAGGGAGGCGGAGAGAGCGGCGGCAGCCAGTAGAGGCGCGCGCACGCCGGTTGACCTCTCAACCATCCAGACACTTTTAAGGGCAGCGCGCTCGGTGCGTGCTGCCCTTAAGTTTTAACCTCTGTGTGAGCCTTAGCTTCAACGCGCGCCGAGTTGATAGGCCGCCGTCTGCGGATGGTAAAGTTTCCAGTCGAACCAGTAATCTTTCAGAATGGAAATCTTCGGCAACTGCTTTCCGGCGTGCGCGCCTGAGACGGCTCTGCCCTCGAAATCCCACTCGCTGCCCGTCGCCGCGTCAACCAGACGTAGCGGCTGGCTCTCAGGTTTGACGAAGAACTCCGACTCGCTGCCGTCAATCGAAGCTGCGAAAGCGCGCACCGATTGACCGTCTTCGCCGACGACGATGACGAGGGGCACGCCTCCGAGGGTATCAACTACCGGACTCTGTTTTTGGAGCGCGGCGAGCGGGTACGCTTTCGACGCACCGCCAGCTTCGATGCCGATAATGATTTCGCGCGGCGTGAGAGGTTCGTTGTTGCCGACGGGCGTCACGATTGGCGCTTTCGCCACGATCTGTTCCCAGTTCGCCGGAACGTATTGCCCCTGCGCCGCGATGCGCGCGTCGGGACGCAACACACGCCCCGTGGGTCGCTCCTGCTTCCAAGTGTTGAAGGTCAGTTCGTCATGCGCCACGGCGCGCAGCCGCTCGCCCTTCAGGGGGCCGAGGACGGCTTCGCCCGTCACCTGCTGCCACCAAGTGCCCGTCTCTTCGTCGCGCATGATGAAGTTTTGATTGTTGATGCCCGCCAGATGAAAGTTCAGCTTCTGGCCTTTGACCGTCGCTTCCCACACCAGACCGGTGTGACAGAGCGTTCAATAAGTGGCGACGATTTCCGCCCCTCCGACTCTGTCCTGCACGAGATGATGATAGGCCATCTGCCTGATGGGATAGGCCACCGCCTCGCCATTCAACTCGACGGCCAGCACCATGTCCGAGCCTTCGACAAAATCCGCTTCGCCCGCCTTCGCGTAGGCACTGTGCGCGAGCGGATTGAACATCCACTCGAAATGGTTCTGCCGCGCGGCCCACACGTTTGCGCCGATTAGGAGAAGTGCGAAGACGAGCAGCGCCTTGCGCCACCACCGACGCGCTCCGCGCCAGAGCCGGAACGTCAAAGCTACGCCCAAGACGAGCGCGACGATGGTCAGCACAGGCGACCAACTCCGCAACGCGTAAGAGAGTGCCATGCCCCGTTCCGTCTGCGCCTTGAACGGCATGATAATCCAGACGGGGACGAGCACCATCGCTCCCGCCAAGAGGACAAGCGCGAAGAGCGCGAGCCACGAAATCCAGCGCCCCCGCGTGCGCGCCGCCGTCTTCGGAGTCGTTTGCGTTAAGACTTGTTCCATCTTTATTTTCCTGAGAAGTAAGCGTTCTTCGAGAATTGGTTGTCGTCAACTTGCGGAAAACTTTTCGATTCCGAACACACGGAATCCCATAATCGTAAAACCCGGAAGGCTCGAAATTGCCCGTCGCCCCGAATTTCCGCCCGATTTAACTTCTGCGGCGGTCACAGGACGCTGGCACGCGGCTTTCTTAATAAATCGTGCGACTCTCTTTTGTAAATGAAAATCTGGAGAGCGCGCTCGCATCCAGCTTACATTCTTCAAAGACCGGAGACCTTAATCGTGATTGAACTGCGCAACATCGAGAAAGTTTACGAGCAGGGGCAGACCAAGACCTACGTCTTACGACGCGTCAACGCCGAAGTGCGCGAGGGCGAGTTCGTATCCATTATGGGGCCCTCCGGCGCGGGCAAGTCGACGCTGCTCTCAATCCTCGGCATGTTCGACAGCGCGTGGACGGGCGAGTATTACTTCATGGGGCAAGCCGTCCATAAGCTCGGCAAGAAAGAGCGCAACGAACTGCATAAGCAGCACATCGGCTTCGTGTTTCAAAGCTATCACCTGCTCGACCACATGACGGTCTACGAAAATCTGGACTTGCCGCTCTCTTATAAGGACGTGAAAAAGGGCGACCGCCAGTCAATCGTCGCCGACTCGCTCGACCGTTTCCACATCGTCGGCAAAAAAGACCTCTATCCGAATCAGCTTTCCGGCGGGCAGCAGCAACTCGTCGCCGTCGCCCGCGCCGTCATCATGAATCCCAAGCTTATCCTCGCCGACGAGCCGACCGGAAACCTCCATTCAAGTCAGGGCAAAGAGATCATGGAACTCTTCAAGCGACTTAATAACGAGGGTACGACCATCATTCAAGTGACCCACTCGGAACTGAACGCGACCTACGGCAACCGCATCATCAAACTTGAGGATGGCTGGGTGGTGAACGACTAATCAACACAGGTTTAAATTATTTTCGATTCCGAACAAAATGAATCCCATAATTGAGAAAACACGCACCGCGCGCTGATCTCGACAGCCGGTAAAAACCGCGATTTCCCTGCGTAATCGTGAGCGAACGGGATGGCACGAGGCTCGCCTAAAGATTTGGCGAAAGATAGTAGCAACGTTATGGACATTCCACGCAAATCAGGATCGAACAAGCGTCTTATTCGCAAAATTATCTACGCCGTGCTCGGCGTCGCCGTAGTCGGCGCGATCACACTCGGCGTCTCGCGCATGAAGCCCGCTGCGCCGGGAATCGAGCGTTCGACCGTCTGGGTTGACACGGTCAAGCGCGGGCCGATGCTGCGGCAGGTGAGAGGCATCGGCACGCTCGTCCCGCAGGAGGTGCGCGTCATCGCCGCGTCCACGCAGGGGCGCGTCGAGCGTATCAACGTCCAGCCCGGCACGGAAGTGACGGCGGGCACGGTGCTCATCGAACTCGCCAACCCGGAGTTGCAGCAGTCGGTCGTGGATGTCGAGTACCAGATGCGCGCTGCCGAGGCCGATTTGAACAATTTGCGCGCGAAGCTCGAAAGCGACCGGATGAGCCAGCAGGCCGGGGCGGCGACCGTCCGCGCCGAATATGAGCAGGCCAAAATTCAGGCCGACACGGACGAGGTGCTCGCGCGCGACGGGCTGATTCCGGCTCTCAATTTGAAACTCTCCAAAGTCCGCGCCGCCGAACTCGCCAACCGTTATTCCATCGAACAGAAGCGTCTCGAAGGCGGAGTCAAAGCGGCAGCGGCGCAGATTGCCTCGCAGCAGGCGCGTATCTCGCAATTGCAAGCGCAAATCCAACTGCGGCGCACACAGGAACAAACCCTGCGCGTGCTGGCCGGAACCAACGGCGTCTTGCAACAGATGCAGGTCGAGGTCGGGCAGCAGGTGACACCGGGCACGAACCTCGCGCGCGTCGTCGAACCGCAGAATCTCAAAGCCGAACTGAAGATTGCCGAAACACAGGCCAAGGACATCGGGCTTGGGCAGCAGGCTTCGATTGACACGCGCAACGGAGTGATTCCCGGTCATGTCGTGCGGATTGACCCGGCGGCGGCACAGGGCACTGTGACCGTTGACGTGGCGCTCGACGGCGCTCTGCCGCAGGGCGCGCGACCCGACTTGAGCGTAGACGGGACGATTGAACTTGAGCGGCTCGACAACGTGCTCTACGTCGGGCGTCCCGCGTTCGGGCAGGCGCAGAGCACGGTCGGCATGTTCAAGCTGGAAGAGGAAGGCAAGGCCGCCGCGCGCGTGCAGGTCAAGCTGGGACGCAGTTCCGTCAACACGATTGAAATCATCGAAGGTCTCAACGAAGGCGATCAGGTCATCCTGTCCGACACCGCCCAGTGGGACAACTACAACCGCATACTTTTGAAATGAGCAATGAAGTTTGAAGTCTAAAGTCTCAAGTCCGAAGCAGACTGAAAGAGCTTTATTCTTCGACGCCAGACTTCCGACCTCTTAATTTAGGAGAAACTTAGAATGTCAGCAGCATCCTCCGAAACGTTAATCCACCTCGACAATGTGAAGAAGGTTTTTTTCACCGACGAAGTGGAGACGCATGCTCTCTCCGGCACGTACCTCGACATCAAGACGGGCGAGTACGTCTCGATTACAGGCCCTTCGGGCTGCGGCAAATCCACGCTGCTCTCGATTCTCGGCTTGCTCGATTCGCCGACCGAGGGCAAGTATTTTCTCAACAACAAGCCCGTCTCCGACCTCTCTCTTTCAGAGCGCGCGCAGATTCGCAACCGCGAAGTCGGCTTTATCTTTCAGAGTTTCAATCTCATCGGCGACCTCACGGTTTACGAGAATGTCGAATTGCCTCTGACCTATCGCGGCATGTCGTCGAGCGAGCGCAAAAAACGCGTCGGCGAAGCTCTTGAGAAAGTCGGCATGGCGCATCGCGCGAAGCATCTGCCGAGCCAGCTTTCGGGCGGCCAACAGCAGCGCGTCGCCGTCGCCCGCGCCGTCGCCGGTCAACCGCTGATCCTCCTTGCAGACGAGCCGACGGGTAATCTCGACTCGACGAACGGCGAGGCCGTGATGGGACTGCTGCGCGAATTGCATCGCGGTGGCGCGACCATCTGCATGGTGACGCACGACCCGCGCTATGCGAAGTATGCCGACCGCGCGATTCATCTCTTTGACGGTCGCGTTGTCAAGGAAGAGGAATTGGAGGCGGCATAAATTGAAATCCCTCGTCCCAGATGTGCGTTACGGCCTGCGGATGCTCCTCAAGAGTCCGGGTCTAACCATCGTCGCGGTGCTCTCGCTCGCCATCGGCATCGGGGCGAACACGTCCATCTTCAGCATCATCAACGGCGTCCTGTTTCGACCCCTCCCGCACGTCCAAGCGCCCGAACGACTCGTCGCCGTCTACACCAGCGACTACAGCGGCCCGCTCTACGGCACGTCTTCCTATCCAGACTACTTGGACTTGCGCGGCAAGACCGACGCCGTCTCAGACCTGTTGGCTTACACCGTGAGGCCGATGAGCCTGAGCGCCGACGGGGGCGAGGCCGAGCGGATTCTGGGGACAATCGCCAGCGGGAATTATTTCTCCGTGCTCGGCGTGCGCGCCGCCGAGGGGCGCACCTTCACCAGAGAAGAGGACGAGACGCCGGAGGCTGCGCCGGTCGTCGTCGTCAGTCACGGTTTATGGCAGCGCCGCTTCGGCTCCGACCCGTCACTTGTTGGCAAGACCGTCACGCTCAACGGGCATCCGTTTACAGTGGTCGGTATCGCTCCGCCGCAGTTTACGGGGACATTGCAGGGCATCGCGCCGGACGTGTGGGTTCCTATCAACATGAACGCGCAGGCACGCGGCGACCGTGAGATGCTTGCCGGTCGGAGCGACCGCTGGCTCTTTTTGATGGGACGGCTCAAGGACGGAACGAGTCTCGCGCGGGCGCGGGAAAGCTTCGACGCGATGGCGCGCGGGCTGCATGAGTCGTACCCGGAAGAGTGGTCGAACGTGCGCGGCGAAACGCGGAGCCTGACGTTGCTGCCGGAAGGGGAAGCGCGCGTGCCGCCGCAAGTGCGCGGCGCTCTGCTCGGCGTCGCCGGACTGCTGATGGTGGTCGTGCTGCTTGTCCTGTTGATTGCCTGCGCCAACGTCGCCAACCTGCTTCTTGCGCGGGCTTCCGTCAGGCGCAAAGAGATCGGAATTCGTCTCGCGCTCGGCGCAAGCCGCTGGCGCATCATGCGGCAGTTGCTCACGGAGAGCGTGTTGCTCGGATTGCTGGGCGGCGCGGCGGGGCTACTGGTGGCTCTCTGGACGATAGACTTGCTGATGTCCTTCAGCCCGCCGACGCCCGTGCCCATCGCGGTCAACTTTTCTCCAGACCTGCGCGTGCTCGCTTTCACCTTCGTGCTCTCGGTTCTCACGGGGCTGATTTTCGGCTCGGCTCCGGCACTGCAAGCGACGCGGCCTGATGTCCTCTCGGCGTTGAAAGACGAAGGCGCGAGCGCGACGGGCGGCGACGGGCGACGCCGTTTTAAATTGCGAAACCTGCTGGTCGTCGCGCAAATCTCCGTCTCGATGGTACTGCTGGTCGGCGCGGGGCTGCTCATCAGAAGCATGCAGAACGCGCAGGCCATCAATCCGGGCTTTCGCTCGGACGGCGTGCTTATCATGACGCCGGAGACTGAGATTCAGGGTTACACGAAAGAGCAGGGGCAGGAGTTTTACAGGCAACTGATGACGCGCGTCGAGGCTCTGCCGGGCGTCGCATCAGCGAGCCTCGCAGAATCCGTGCCGCTCGCCTTCGAGGGGTCGCGCAGAGGCATCAGCGTCGAAGGTTATGAGCGACGCAAAGGTGAGGACAGCGAGTATCACTACAACACGGTCGGGTCGCGCTACTTCGAGACGATGGGGATTGATCTAGCGGCTGGCCGCAGTTTCGCGGACACCGACCGGGAGGGCGCGCCCGGCGTCGTCATTGTCAACGAATCTTTCGCGCGCCGCTTTTGGCCGGGACAGAATCCGCTCGGCAAGCGTCTGAGCGCGTCAGGCCCGCAGGGGAAGTTTCTCGAAATCGTCGGGGTGGCGAAAGACGGCAAGTACAACACGCTCGGCGAAGCGCCGCTGCCCTTCGTCTATTTTCCGTTCGGGCAGAACTACAGCCCCGGCATGACGCTCCACGTGCGCACTTCGGGCGACCCGAAAAACCTGCTCGCGGCAGTCCGCGACGAAGTTCGCGCGCTGGATAAAAACCTTCCGGTCTCGAACGTCAAAACTTTGAACGAACATCTCGGCGGCGCGCTCCTGCTGCCGCGCGTCGGTGCGATGCTGTTAGGCATACTCGGTCTGCTGGCGCTCGTGCTGGCCGCCGCCGGACTCTTCGGCGTGATGAGTTTTTCGGTCGCGCGACAGACACGCGAGATCGGGATTCGGATGGCGCTCGGCGCGCAGCCGCGTGACGTGCTGAAACTCGTGCTGACGGAAGGCATGTCGCTCGTCGTCTTCGGCGTCTGTCTCGGACTCGCCCTATCTTTTGCGGCGACGCGACTGCTCTCCGGTTTTCTCTACGGGGTGAGCGCCACAGACCCCGTCACCTTCGCCTTGATTACCCTTCTACTGGCTGGCGTGGCCTTGCTGGCCGCCCTGCTCCCCGCGCGCCGCGCGACGAAAGTAGACCCGATGGTCGCGCTCAGATACGAATGAAAGGAAACGATGGACGATGGACGATGAACGATGAACTGAGAGCAGAAAAGCTTTGTTGCTTTTAGTTCGCGTTCGGCGCTTCGGAGTTCGGCGTTCAATAATTGTGATGGGAACACTGTTGCAGGACATTCGCTACGGCGGCAGGATGCTGTGGAAGCATCCGGCCTTCACGACGATTTCAGTGCTTGCCCTTGCCTTGGGCATCGGCGCGAACACGGCCATCTTCTCGGTCGTCAACGCCGTCCTGCTGCGCTCTCTGCCGTACAGCAATCCTGAACGATTGGTGATGCTCTGGGAGCAGCACCCGCAGATCGGACGGATGGGCGTCGCCGGGCTGAACTTCATCGAGTGGCAGAAACAGAGCACCTCTTTTGAAGACAGCGCCGTCTTCATGGAGTCGAGTTTCGACCTGACGGGAGAGGGCGAAGCGGAGCGCATTCAAGGCACACGCTCGACGGCGGATTACTTCAAAGTCATCGGCGCGAAAGCCGAGTTGGGGCGCACGTTTCTCGCCGGAGAGGATACTTCGAGCGCCGTGCGCGTGGTCGTCATCAGTCACGGCTTCTGGCAGAAACGGCTCGGCGGCGATCCGCGTGCGCTCGGCAAAACAATCAGACTCAACGACGAAAATCACACCATCGTTGGCGTGATGCCGGAGAACTTCGGCGATCAGGGAGAGGATTGGGTGTGGACGACGCTCAACGTCGAACCGGAGCAGATTAGCGCGGGCGGGCGGTCGTTGCTGGCGTTGGCGCGTTTGAAACCCAGAGTCACGCTTGTGCAGGCGCAGAGCGAACTCGACGCTATCGCCGCTCATCTCGCCGCGATTCGCCCGGACTTTAACAGGGATTGGACGGTCAAACTCGTCCCTCTGCACGAACAGGTGACGGGCGGCGTGCGCTTGATTCTGCTGGTGCTGCTCGGCGTCGTCGGTTGCGTGCTGCTGATCGCCTGCGCCAACGTCGCCAACCTTTCGCTGGTGCGCGTGGGACGCAGGGAGAGGGAGATGGCGATTCGCATTGCGCTCGGCGCGACGCGCTGGCGGCTCATGCGGCAACTGCTCACAGAAAGCGTACTGCTCGCGCTCGTGGGCGGCGCAATCGGATTGCTACTCGCGCTGTGGGGCGTTGATATGTTGGTCACGCTCGGCAGCGTCCCGCGCGCCAAAGAAATTGGCATTGATACGCAGGTGCTCGGTTTCACCCTTCTGGTTTCAGTCTTGACGGGCATCTTCTTCGGCCTCGCCCCTGCTTTGCAGAGTTCGCGCCGCGCCGTGAGCGGCGCGCTGAAAGACATTGCGAGAGGTTCGAGCGCAGGTTTTGGCCGCAGTCGCCTGCGCGGCGCGCTCGTCGTCGCAGAAGTCGCGCTCGCGGTCGTGTTGCTGGTCGGGGCAGGATTGATGGTGCGCAGTTTCATGCGTCTGACAGAAGTTGACCCCGGCTTTAAAGCCGACAACGTGCTGTTGTTGGAAGTGCCTCTGGGCGAGACGAGATATAAGGAGGAGGCGCAGGTCGTCGGTTTCTATGAACAGATGCTCGCACGCGTCCGCGCGCTTCCCGGCGCCACGGCGGCGGGCACGACGCACTCCGCGCCGCTCGACGGCTCCGACTCTTCGCGCCCCTTTATTATCGCTGACCGCGCCACGCCCGAACCCGGCCGGGAGCCGGGCGCAAGCTATCGCGTCGTCAGTTCCGGTTACTTCAGCGCGATGGGCATCCCGCTACTGCGCGGGCGGGATTTCAGCGACGCCGATAACAACTCTGCTCCCGGCGTCGTGTTGATTAATCAAACGATGGCACGCCGCTACTGGAACGGCGCAGAGCCGGTCGGCCAGAGAATCAGGCAGGGCGCGGTCGGCGGCGAAAGCCCCTGGCTTGAGATTGTCGGCGTCGTCGGCGACGTGCGCCACAGCAGCCTCGACGGCCAGCCGAAACCGGAAATGTATTTTCACTACGCGCAGGCCGGCATGCAGGGAAGCCGCTCGATTGTCTCCAACCGACGCCGCATCACGCTCGCCATCCGCACCCACTCGAACCCGGCGGCTCTGGCCAAGACGGCACGCCATGAAATTTCCGGCATTGATAAAAACCAACCCGTGACAGGCGTGCGGACGATGACGGAGGCGGTCGCGCGCTCCGTGACGCCGCAACGCTTCAACACGCTTCTGCTCGGCATCTTCGCCGCGCTGGCAGTGATTCTCGCGGTCATCGGCGTCTACGGCGTGATGAGTTTTTCGGTCGGCGGGCGCACGCGCGAAATCGGTATCCGGATGGCGCTCGGCGCACAGAGCGCGGACGTGTTGAAGTTAATCGTCAGGCAGGGCATGAGCCTCGTGCTCGTCGGCATCGTGCTCGGCGTGGGTGCGGCCTTCGCCCTGACGCGCTTAATCGCCAGCCTGCTCTACGGCGTGAGCGCCACAGACCCGCTCGTCTTCGTCCTGACTCCTCTGATGCTGTGCGCCGTCGCGCTCCTCGCCTGTTATCTCCCCGCGCGCCGCGCGACGAAGATTAACCCGATAGAGGCGCTGAGGTATGAGTGAAGAAGAAATGAACGGTTGATAGATTCACGGTTCGCAAAGATTCATGGCTTCAAAAGTCAGGCATCGTCAGGTCGGGGCATCGTCTCCCGCCGACGCATTTTGAGGGGAAAGATGGGCACACTCTGGCAAGACCTGCGCTACGGCCTGCGGATGCTTTTAAAGAGTCCGGGCTTCACCTTCGTCGCGGTGCTCTCGCTCGCGCTCGGCATCGGTATCAACACGTCTATCTTCAGCCTCGTCAACGCCGTACTGCTGCGCTCCGTGCCCGTCGTCAAGCAGCCGGAGCGTCTGGTCTGGTTTCGCGCTCCCGCGTCCTACCCGAACTTTGAAGACTATCGTGACCAGAACGATGTCTTTTCCGGCATCACCGCCGCCAACGGAACGAATGAGTTCAGCCTGAGCCGGGGCGGCGAGCCGGAACTGTTGTTGGGTGAGTATGTCACGTCCAGCTATTTCGACGTGCTCGGCGTCCGGGCGGCGCGCGGGCGCACCTTTCAGCCTGAAGAAGACCGCGCGGGCGTCCCCATCGTCGTCATCAGCCAGCATCTCTGGCAGAGTCGTTTCGCCTCCGACCCCGCAATCGTCGGCAGCGAAATCTCTCTCAACGGCATGGCCTTCAAGGTCGTCGGCGTCGCGCCGCAAGGATTCATCGGGACGGAAGTCGGACTCAACCGCGAGTTGTGGATACCGCTCTCGATGTTCCCGCAACTGAACCCGCCCGTCGCTTCAGCAGACGACGACAAGCCGGAACCGGACATGCTGCACCGCCGGGATACGCACTGGCTGAACATAATCGCGCGCTTAAAACCGGGCGTCACACGCGAGCAGGCTGAGGCGGCGATGATGACCGTCGCGGCGCGACTCAACGACACTTATCACAATCGTGAGAAGGACGAGGCGTTGAGGAGCGTCGGTTTGATAGAGATGAGCGGCGGCCTCGACCCGCGCGACCGTCAGGACGCTCTGCCGTTCGCGGGTCTGTCAATGGCGGTCGTCGCGCTCGTTCTGCTGATTGCCTGCGCCAACGTCGCAAGCCTTCTGCTGGCACGCGCCGCACTGCGGCAGCGCGAGACGGCGGTGCGTCAGGCGTTGGGCGCAAGCCGCCTGCGTCTCATCCGGCAATGGCTGACGGAAAGCATGCTGCTCGCGTTCGTGGGCGGCGCGACCGGACTGCTCTTCGCGCTGTGGACGAACGACGTGATACGCGCCTACGCCAGTACGACGCCGCTCGCCGCGCTCGACCTCAGTCTCGACCCCAGCGTTCTCGCTTTCACATTCATCGTCTCCGTTCTGACCGGCATCGTCTTCGGACTCGCGCCCGCGCTACAGGTTTCGCGCCACGACCTGACGACGGCCTTGAGGGGTGAGAGCACGCTGCCCGGCATGAGCTATCGAAAGTCGCGCCTGCGGCGGGCGTTCGTCATCACGCAGGTCACGCTCTCGGTCGTGCTGCTCATCGGCGCGAGCCTCTTCATCCGCAGCCTGCGCGGCGCGCAATCCATCAATCCCGGTTTTCGTATCGAGAACGCGCTGACCGTGCCTGTGGATTTGGGACTGTTGCGTTACTCGAAACAGCGCGGCGGCGCGTTCTATCAAGAATTGATTGAGCGCACGAAAGCGCAGCCCGGAGTCGAGAGCGCGAGCCTGATGCGATTCGCGCCGCTCGGCTTCTCGTTCGCGCAACGTGAAATCGTCGCGGCAGACGGCGAACGCTCGATGGACAGACGGGGCATCGGAACAGGCTTCAACATCGTCGGCGCGGAGTACTTCAAGACGATGGGCATCCGGCTGATGCGCGGGCGCGAGTTCACGCCGCAGGACAGAGAAGGCGCGCCCGGCGTTGTCGTCGTCAACGAGACTCTGGCGAAGCGGCTCTGGCCGAACGAAGACCCGATTGGAAAACGCGTCAATCTGGAAGAGGGCGACGAAAAGTTCCTCGAAGTCGTCGGCGTCGCGCAGGACGGCAAGTATGCCTCGCTCGGCGAACGCGCGCGCCCGTTCGCCTATCAGCCTCTCGCGCAAAGCTATCAATCAAAAATGACGCTCGTCGTGCGAACGATTGGCGATTCGCGCGGGGTCAGCGAGGGCGTCAGAAACAAATTACGCGCGCTCAATGCGGATTTGCCCGTGATAGGAATGAAGACGCTCGCCGAGCAAGTTGACCTGTCGCTTTTTCCGGCGCGCATCGCGGCCATGCTGCTGGGCAGTTTCGGTCTGCTCGCGCTCTTGCTCGCGGGCGTCGGCATGTACGGCATCGTCTCTTATTCGGTCAACCAGCGGACGCAGGAGATCGGCATTCGGATGGCGCTCGGCGCGCGCCGCGAGGACGTGCTGCGGATGGTCTTAAGCGAAGGGCTGTTGATTGTCGGCGTCGGCATCGTGACGGGGCTGGTGCTCTCCTTCATCGTCACGCGTCTCGTGGCGAGTTTCCTTTACGGCGTGAGTCCGACAGACTTTGTGACATTCACCATCATCCCGCTATTGCTGGCGAGCGTCGCGCTGCTGGCGAGTTTTATCCCCGCGCGCCGCGCGACGAAAGTAGACCCGATGGTCGCGCTTCGATACGAGTAAGACGAAATGGTGAAGGCTGTGCCACGGACTGTGAACTGAAAATCTGAAATCTCGAAGTTCATCGTCCGGCATTCAGCGTTTGATTTGGAGGTAAGTTGATGCAGGTAGTCTGGCAAGACATGCGGTTCGCACTACGGATGCTGGTGAAGAATCCCGGTTTTACCGTCATCGCGGCGTTTGCGCTGGCACTGGGGATTGCGGCGAATACGACCATCTTCAGCGCGATCAACGCACTGTTGTTGAAGCCCTTCGCGTTCCGCGAGACGGAGCGCATCGTGTCTGTCTTCGAGACGATGCCGCAGGTCGGCGTCTTGTTCGGCTCGGTTGCGCCCGCCAACTTTCTCGACCTCAGAGAACAGAGCACGGCGTTTGAATCAGTCGCCGCACACACCAGCTGGTCAGCCAATCTCGCCGGAGGCGACCACCCCGAACGCATCACGGGCGCGGCAGTGACGCCCGGCTTCTTTAGCGTGCTCGGCGTCGAGATGAAGATGGGGCGCGCGTTCACGCCGGAGGAAGAGCAGCCCGGTCGTGACGCGGTTGTGATTCTCAGCGACGGGCTGTGGCGACGACGGTTCAATGCCGACCCGTATATCGTCGGGCACTCGGCGCGCATCAACGAACGCAACTTTACGATTGTCGGCGTCGCGCCGCCGGAGTCGGCCTACCCGCGCGGTGGCATCGAGATGTGGACGCCTTTCATCTTCGACAAAGAGGACGTGGGCGACCGTGAATCTCATTACCTGCGCGTGATTGGCCGTCTCAAGCAGGGCTTGAGTTTCGAGCAGGCCGGGGACGAATTGAACGCGCTCTCCGGGCGGCTGGCGCAGCAACACCCGGAGACGAATGGGGGACGAAGCATGCGCGTGCTGAGTCTCCTCGACTATGAAACGCGGGGGCCGCGACCGTATTTAATCATCATGCTCGGCGCATGCGCCTTCGTGCTGCTCATCGCGTGCGCCAACGTCGCCAACCTGTTGTTGCTGCGCGCCGCCGAACGCAGCCACGAAATCGCCGTTCGCACCGCGCTCGGCGCGAGCCGCTGGCGCATCGTCAGGCAACTGTTGACGGAGAGCACGCTGTTGGCGCTCGGCGGCGGCGCGCTCGGTTTGCTGCTGAGTGTGTGGAGCATTGACGCGCTGGCGGCGGGGATGCCCGCGAATTTCGCGCGGTTGGTGAGCGGCTGGTCGAACCTCGGTATTGATTGGAGCGTTTTCGCTTTCACTCTGCTGCTGTCGCTGGTGACCGGCATCATCTTCGGCCTCGTGCCCGCCGTGCAAGCGTCGAAGGCGAATCTCAACGAGTCTCTGAAAGAGGGCGGGCGGAGTGCGCCGCAGGGACGCACGCAGAACCGGACGCGCAGCCTGCTTGTCATTACGGAAGTTGCGCTCTCGCTCGTCCTGCTCGTCGGCGGGGGATTGATGGTTCGGAGCTTTATCAAACTGACGACCGCCGACCCGGGCTTCAACATGCAGAACGCTCTGACGTTCGGCGTCGCGTTGCCGCGCCTGAAGTACACGAATGAAGAACAGCGCGCGAGCTTTCAACAAAATCTGCTCGCCCGCGTCGAAAGCCTCCCCGGCGTCTCCGGCGCATGCGCGGTCAACAACATACCGCTCGGCTTCGAGGATTCAAGCACAGGCTTCTGGCGCGATGAACAGCCTAAGCCCGCTAAGGGACAAGCGCCGTATGCTTTTATTCAAGTCATCAGCCCCGGCTACTTCAACGTGATGGAGATTCCTCTCCGCGAAGGCCGCGCCTTCGACCAGCGCGACACGCGTGAAGGCGCGCCGGTCGTCATTATCAGCCATGCGCTCGCGCGAAAGTATTTCGGGACGGAAGACCCCATCGGCAAGCGACTCCGGATGGGTGACGGCGATAAGCCGTATGAAATTGTCGGCGTCGCCGGAGACGTGCGGCTGAGGCCGTTCGCCGACAACATAGGCGGCGAAGAAGAATACGCCCTCTACCAGCCACACGCACAAAACCCTTGGAGCCAGATGTACTTCGTGGTGCGCGGGCGCACCGACGCCGCCGCGCTGACCGCCGCCGTGCAGCACGAATTGCAGGCGATAGACAAAGACCAGCCCATCTTCAACATCCGCACGCTCGAACAGGTGTTCACCGAATCAATGGCTCCGCAACGCCTGTCGTCTTGGATGTTCGCCGTCTTCGCGCTCGTCGCACTGCTAATCGCGGCGGTCGGCATCTACGCCGTTATCTCCTACACGGTGACGCAGAGGACGCACGAGATCGGCATCCGCATGGCTCTGGGCGCACAGGCTAAACACATTTTCCAACTCGTTGTCGGGCAGGGCATGAAGTTGATCTTAATCGGCATCGTCGTCGGGTTAATCGGCGCGGTCGCCGTGACGCGCTTGATGTCCAGCATTCTCTACGGAGTGAGCGCGACGGACGTTGTAACCTTCGCCGCCATCTCCTTCTTGCTGGTCGCCGTGGCCGCTGTGGCCTGCTATATCCCTGCGCGCCGCGCCACCAAAGTAGACCCGATGGTCGCGCTCCGTTACGAGTAAAAAAATTGACGGGTGACGAGCAGAACGGAAAACGGTTTTCAGTTTTCAGTAATCGGTGACGAGTGATGAGAGCCGCGCTGTCTTTAACTCGTCACTTGTCACTCGTCACTGCTTTCGGAGGTTTTGTGATGACTAAATTCTTACTGGCAATAATTCTTATCTGCTCTGTCGCCGCCGCGTCGCCTGTATGGTCGCAGGAGAAGGACGCGACGAAAAAGAGCAAGGATGTTTATATTCATACGTCCACTTCGCCGGAGGTGCATACCGAACAGGATTCCAGCGGAAGCACGACGCGCATGGTGCACAGGTCTTCCGAAGACGGTCTCGAAATTGAGTTGAGCATCAAGGGCGTGCACTTCAATGATGATTACACGAATGTCGAGAGCGTGACGCAGGACGGATTCCTGCTGCTGCGGGAGACGCGCGCAGGCCACAGGCGCAAGCTCGAAATCGAGCCGGACGCGCGCGGTCAACTCAAATATTCCTACTCCGTGCAGGGCGAAGATCGCCCGTTCGACGCAGAGGCGCGCGGCTGGCTGGCGCAGGCGATAAAAGAACGCGTCGAGAACGGGTTTGAAGCCAAAGAGCGCGTCGCACGAATTTACAGGACGCAGGGCGCGCGCGGAGTGCTCGAAACGGCGCGAGAGTTGAAGACGGGATACGCGCGCTCGACCTATTACGGCTATCTGCTCAAGATTGAGAAGCCCCGCCCGGAAACCGTCCGCGAAGTCATCGAACAAACCGCGCGCGATAAATTTTCCGACTACGAGAGAGCGACCCTGCTCACCGCGATTGCCAAAGACTATCTCTCCGGCTCGCAGGGGCGCGCCGAGTTTTTCGAGTCCGTCAAGCGCATTGAATCGGATTACTACCGCTCGGAGGTGCTCATCCCCTTGCTGAAGAGGGACGACCTCGACAAAGAATGGGCGCTGCTCGCCGTCCGTGCCGTCGTCGCCACGTCTTCCGATTACGAGAAGGCCAGAGTGCTGCTCGCCGCCAGCAAGGAGTATCCCGATAACGAGCGTGTGCGCGCGGCGATTATCGAAATGGCTGCGAGCATCGGCTCGGAATACTACCGCAACAGTGTCTTGGCCGCCGTGGCGCGCGCGAAGAAGGCAACAACAACAGAGCTTTAAAGAATTGAGCGAGGTGATGTGATGGGAAACGTGCTTCAAGATTTGCGTTACGGTTTTCGGATGCTGCTTAAAAGTCCTGCCTTTACGGTCATCGCCATCATCGCGCTGGCCTTGGGTATCGGAGCCAACAGCGCCATCTTCAGTGTCGTCAATACTGTCCTTTTGCAACCGCTGCCCTTTGAGCATCCTGAACAACTCGTCAAGGTTTACGTCACCGTGCCGAAGCGTGGGGCATTGACGAACCCCGCCTCGTTTCTCAACTTTGCGGACTGGCGAGCGCAGAGCCAGCAATTCGAGCACCTCGCGGCCTACAGCGACGCGAGCGCCACACTGACGGGCGCGGATGAGCCGGAGCAGTTTCGCGGCGCTGTGACGACAGGCGATTTCTTCTCCGTGCTCCGCGCGCAACCGGCGCTCGGGCGCACCTACACGATTGAGGAAGAGCGCCCCGACGCGCAGATCGTCGTCATCAGCCACGGCCTCTGGAAGCGGCGCTTCGGCGGTGACCCGAAGATCGTCGGTCAGCGCATCAACCTCGACAGCAGGGCGACGATCATCATCGGCGTCATGCCGGAAGGTTTCCAATATCCGCTCGATCAGGAGAGGACGGAGTTCTGGTCACCGCTCGACCCGACCTCAGACCTCAATAAGGAGCGCGGCGCGAGCTACCTCAACGTCATCGGTCGTCTGCGGCAGGGCGCGACGCTGCAACAAGCGCAGGCAGAGATGACGGCGATTACCGGACGCCTCGCCGAACAATATCCGGCGGAGAACACTGCGCGCGGCAGCAACCTCATTGCGATGCACGAGGATTTGGTCGGCGACCTCAAACCCGCGCTGCTGATACTGCTCGGCGCGGTCGGCTTCGTGCTGCTCATCGCCTGCGCCAACGTCGCCAACCTGATGCTGGCGCGCGCGACTTCCCGGCAGAAAGAGATTTCGATTCGCACGGCGCTCGGCGCGAGCCGCTGGCGGGTCGTCCGCCAGTTAATCACAGAAAGTTTGCTGCTCTCCGTGATGGGCGGCGCGCTCGGACTATTGCTCGCGCTGTGGGGCGTTGATCTTCTCGTCGCCTCCATCCCCGAAGACATTCCGCGCGTCAGCGAAATCGGATTAGACCTGCGCGTGCTCGGCTTCACGGCGGTCATCTCTCTGCTCACGGGTCTTATCTTCGGACTCGTCCCGGCACTGCAAGTCTCGAAGCCCGATTTGAACGAGGGATTGAAGGAGGGCGGGCGCGGCTCGACGGAAGGCGCGCGGCGCAACTTCGTGCGTAGCGCTCTCGTCGTCTCGGAGGTTGCGCTCTCGCTCGTCCTACTCGTCGGCGCGGGGTTGCTGATGAGAAGTTTCATGCAACTGCGAGACGTGAAGCCGGGATTCGACCCGCACAACGTCTTGACGGCGAGCGTCGCCCTGCCTGATGCGAAATATAAAGACGAAGCTTCACAGGCGGAGTTCTTCCGCCAACTTTTGCAACGCATCGCCGCTCAGCCGGGTGTGCACTCGGCCGGAGCGGGCACGCCGCTGCCGCTCACCAACAACATGATGATGAACTCCTTCGCCGTCGAGGGGCGACCGCCCGCCGCGCCCGGCGAAAGGCTCGCAACCCACTCGCGCATCGTCAGCCCCGACTATCTCCGCACGATGGGCATTCCCCTCATCAAAGGGCGCATCTTCACGGAGCGGGAAACGAAAGAATCGCCGAGGGTGCTCGTCGTCAACGAGACTTTCGCGCGCAAGTTTTTCCCGAACGAAGAGGCGCTCGGCCAGCACATCGACCTTTCGATTTCGGACGACATGAAGGGCGAAATCGTCGGCATCGTCGGCGACGTGAAGCACTACAGGCTCGACCGCGAGCCGAACCCCGAATGTTATGTCTCTTACCTTCAGGTTCCGACCTCGTTCATGTCGGTAGTCGTGCGCGGAGAAACGGAGAACACCGCAGGACTGACGGCTATCGTGCGCGACGCCGTGCGGCAGGTGGATAAGGATCAGGCTGTCTCCGAAGTGCGAACGATGGAGCAGGTGCTCTCGAACTCCGTCGCACGCCGCCGCTTCAATATGATGCTGCTGGGCATCTTCGCCTCGGTCGCGCTCATCCTCGCGGCGGTCGGAATCTTCGGCGTGATGAACTACTCGGTCACGCAGCGCACGCACGAAATCGGCATCCGCATCGCGCTCGGCGCACAGACGAGAGACGTATTAAAACTCGTCGTCGGACAGGGCATGTTGCTGATTGCCATCGGCGTCGCGCTCGGCCTCGCCGCCTCGTTCGCGCTGACGCGCGTGATGTCGAGCCTGCTCTACGGCATCACCGCGACCGACCCCATCACGTTTATCGGGGTCGCACTCGTGCTGGCATCGGTCGCACTGCTCGCCTGCTACATCCCCGCGCGACGTGCGACGAAAGTTGATCCGATGATTGCGCTTCGCTACGAATAAACAAAGTGACGAGTGACAAGTGACAAGTTAAAGACAGCTTCGCGCTCGTCACTGGTCACTGCTTTGGGAGGTTTGTGATGGGAATCTTGCTTCAAGACTTGCGTTACGGTTTTCGGATGCTCTTGAAAAGCCCCGGCTTTACTGTCGTCGCAGTGCTGGCGCTGGCTTTGGGCATCGGGGCGAACAGTGCTCTGTTCAGCGTCGTCAACGCCGTACTACTGCGGCCTTTACCTTACGAGAAGCCGGATCAACTGGTCGTCATGTGGGAGAAAGCGCCGGAGATGGATACGTCCGTCGCTTATCCGAACTTCACGGACTGGCGCGACGGGAACAAGTCGTTCGAGCAGATGGCGGCGTTTCGTCGGGACAGCTTTAACCTGACGGGCACGGGCGAGCCGGAGCGCCTGTCCGGGCGTCTCGCCTCCGCGACTTTCTTCTCGACGCTCGGCGTCAAGATGCTCAAAGGGCGCGACTTCGTCGCTGACGAAGACCGCGCGGGCGCGAACCGCGTCGTCATTCTCAATCACGGATTCTGGCAGAAGCGTTTCGGCGGCGCGGTGGACATCGTCGGCAAAGAATTAACGCTCAACAATCAAAGCTACACGGTCATCGGCATCACGCCGCCCACCTACCACTACGGTTCGGAGGTGGACATCTTCGTGCCCATCGGCCTCTTCGAGAAGGAGTACACGGAACGCGGCTCGCATCCCGGCATCTACGTCATCGGGCGGCTTAAACCGGGCGTGAGTATCGAGCAGGGGCGCGCCGATATGGATACCATCATGGCGCAACTCGGCCAGCAGTATCCGATGGAGGTCGGCCCCGGACGCCGCATCCACATCGAATCGGTTTATGAAAACACTGTGCAGGACGTGCGCCCCGCGTTGCTGATACTGCTCGGCGCGGTCGGCTTCGTGCTGTTAATAGCCTGCGCCAACGTCGCCAATCTTCTGTTGGCGCGGTCGGCGGCGCGGCAGAAAGAGATCGCCATCCGCTCGGCTCTCGGCGCGGGACGCTGGCGCGTGATTCGTCAACTGCTCACCGAAAGCGTGCTGCTCGCACTGATGGGCGGCGCGCTCGGGCTGCTGCTTGCGCTGTGGGGCACAGACCTTTTGACCTCTGCCGTGCCAGACGACATTCCGCGTCTCGCCGAGGCCGGAGTTGACCTGCGCGTGCTCGGCTTTACGATGCTGGTCTCTCTGTTGACGGGCATGCTGTTCGGGCTGGCTCCCGCGCTGCAAGCGTCGAAGCCCGACCTCAACGAAACTTTGAAGGAGGGCGATAGAGGTTCGACGGGCAGCCGTCATCGCGTGCGCAACGCGCTGGTCGTCGTCGAGACGGCCATCGCGCTCGTCCTGCTCATCGGGGCAGGCTTGATGATTAAAAGTTTCTGGCGTCTGCAATCGGTCGAAACCGGCTTCGACTCGTCGAACCTGCTGACGATGCAACTCTCCGTCCCGGCGGCGGAGGGCGAAGGCAAGAAGGTTTTGAACTTCTTGGAGCAGGTGTCAGAGAGAGTCAAGAGCGTTCCCGGCGTCGAATCGGTGACGTTGACGAACGGCCTCCCGTTCAGCGGAGCGAGCGAGACGAGTTTTTGGATTGAAGGCCGCCCGCGCGCCAACGACCGGGATCACATCATGGCCGTCCAATATCTGGCGACGCCCGATTATTTCAAGACGCTGGGCATTCGCCTGAAGCGCGGGCGTCTGCTCACGGCGCAGGACAAGCAGGACACGCCGCTCGTCGTCGTCGTTGACGAAGCGCTCGCGCAGAAAGCTTTCCCGAATGAAGATGCTCTGGGCAAGCGACTGACGCGCGGCCCAAGCATCCCGCCCGCCGAGATTGTCGGCATCGTCGAGCGCGTGAAGCACTACGGACTGGACGGCGAAGTGCCGGTTGATTCGCAGTTCTACTATTCGATTAATCAAATCCCCGATGAATTTTTGCCTCGCGTGGCCGGTCGTCTCTCGCTCGTCGCGCGCACGCGGACAGAGCCGATGGGGCTTGCCGCAGCGGTGCGCCAGCAAGTGCTCGCCGCAGACAAAAACCAGCCCGTCTTCAACGTCAAGACGATGGACACGATTATTAACGAATCCATCGCCGCGCGCCGCTTCGCGATGCTCCTGCTCTCAATCTTCGCAGGTGTTGCGCTCATCCTCGCGGCGGTCGGCATCTACGGCGTGATGGCCTACTCGGTGACGCAGCGCACGCACGAAATCGGCATTCGCATGGCCTTGGGCGCGCAGGCCGGAGACATTCTGAAACTGGTCGTCGGGCAGGGAATGCTGCTTGCGCTCATCGGCGTCGTCTGCGGGTTGCTGGCCGCCTACGCCATGACGCGCGTGATGGCGAGTTTGCTCTACGGCGTCAGCGCGACCGACCCCTTAACCTTCGGCAGCATCGCGTTGCTGCTCACGATCATCTCGCTCCTCGCCTGCTACATCCCCGCGCGGCGCGCCACGAAGGTTGACCCGATGATTGCGCTTCGCTACGAGTAACAAAAGTGACGAGTGACGAGCAAAACGGAAAAGAGCTTTCAGTAATCAGTGAAGGGTGATGAGAAGAAAGCTGTCTTTAACTCGTCACTTGGCACTGCCTTTGGAGGTCTTATCATGAGAACGCTCTGGCAGGATTTGCGATACGCCGTCCGCATGTTTCTTAAAAGTCCGGGTTTCACGCTCGTCGCGCTCGTCGCGCTGGCTTTAGGCATTGGCGCGAACACGGCCATCTTCTCGGTCGTCAACGCCGTCTTGCTGCACGCCCTGCCGTACCAAAACGCCGACCGGATAATGCTGGTCTGGGAGCATAACCGGAACGGCACTCGCCCACACAACGTCGCCAACCCGGGAAACTTTATGGATTGGCAAGAGCAGTCGAAGTCGTTCGACGAGATGGCCGCCTTCTTCGACCAGCGTTTCAACCTGACGGGCGAAGGCGAGCCGGAAGAGATTCCGGCGCAGGTCTCGACCGGGAATCTCTTCGCGGTGCTCGGCACGCAGGCTGCGCTCGGACGCACCTTCACGAATGAGGATGCCGAGCCGGGACATGACTCTGTCATCGTCATCAGCCATGGTCTCTGGCAGAGACGTTTCGGCGGTGCGGCGGACATCGTCGGCAAGACCGTCTTGATGAACGGGCAGAGCGTGACGATTATCGGCGTCATGCCGGAAGACTTCAAATGGTTCATCAAAGAGAACTCGCTCGCCGGTAAGCCCGCAGAGATTTGGACGCCGATAAAATTCTCGGAGCAGCAGCGCACCACACGTCGCGGCCGATTCATCTCGGTCGTCGGGCGGCTCAAACCGTTGGTCACGACCGAGCAAGCGCAGACGGAATTAAACGGCATCGCTGCGCGCCTCGAACAGCAACATGCTGATTTCGACACGGGCTGGGACGTGGCGCTCGTGCCGGTGCGTGCACAACTGGCGGGCGAGATTAAGACGGCGCTGATGGTGCTTTTGGGCGCGGTGGCCTTCGTGCTCTTGATCGCCTGCGCCAACGTCGCCAACCTGATGCTGGCGCGCGCCGCCTCGCGTCAGAAAGAGATGGCGATTCGCGCGGCAATGGGGGCGAGCCGTTGGAGGGTCGTGCGCCAGTTGTTGACGGAGAGTTTGCTGCTTTCGCTCGCAGGCGGTGCGCTCGGATTGCTCATCGCATTGTGGGGCGTGGATGCGCTCGTCGCGCTCAGCCCACAGAATTTAATCGGGACGGAGAAGGTCGGCATCAGCCTGCCGGTGCTCGCCTTCACCTTTGTCATTGCGCTACTGACTGGCCTCGTCTTCGGACTCGCGCCCGCGCTCGAAGCGTCGCGCTTTAATCCGAACGAGTCTCTGAAAGAGGCGGGCAAGAGCAGTATGAGCAGCCGCCGCAACCGTCGCCTGCGCGATGCGTTCGTCGTGGCGGAGGTCGCGCTCGCGCTCGTCCTGCTCGTCGGCGCGGGGTTGATGATTCGCAGTTTCCTGCGCCTGCAAGCGGTTGACCCCGGCTTCGACCCGCAGAATTTGTTGACGATGCGCGTGCAGTTGCCCGGCGCGAAATACCGCGAAGACCCGAAGCGCATCGCTTTCTTCCGGCAGGCCGTCGAGCGCATCGGCAGTTTGCCCGGGGTGCGTTCAGCCAGCGCCGTCAGTTATCTGCCGCTGGCGACCATCGGCTCACGAACAGATTTTGCGATTGAAGGTCAGCCGCCAGCCGCCTACGGACAGGAAGCCTCGACCGACGTGTGCGTAACGGACGAAAACTACTTTCGCACGATGAACATTCCAATCGTTAGCGGTCGGACGTTCAACACCGCAGAGGCGACGGAAAATCGTCGCGTTGTCATCATCAACGAGATGCTCGCACGCAAATATTTTCCCGGCGAGAACCCCATCGGCAAACGCCTCATCGTCGAGATGAAAGATAACCCGGAGCCGACAGAAATCATCGGCGTCGTGCGCGATGCGAAGTACCAAAAACTCGAAGGCGAGACGTTCCCGATGGTCTACTGGGCGCAGCCGCAGCTCGCATACTCTTCGATGTTTCTGGTCGTCCGCACGACGGGCGATCCCTTGAGCATCGCCGCTGCCGTCCAGCGGGAAATTCAGGCCATAGACGAAGACCAGCCAATCGCCGATGTGCGGACGATGCAAAGTTGGATCGGCGAATCAATCGCCCGCACGCGCTTCGGGGCTTTGCTGCTCGCCGTCTTCGCCTCGGTCGCACTTATCCTCGCGGGCGTCGGCATCTACGGCGTGATGAGCTACTCGGTGACGCAGCGCACGCACGAAATCGGCATTCGTCTCGCGCTCGGCGCGCAAGGACGTGACGTATTGAAGCTCGTCGTCGGTCGAGGGCTGTTGCTGACCATCGTCGGCATCGCGCTCGGACTCGGCGCGGCCTTCGCGCTCACGCGCGTCATGTCGAGTCTACTCTTCGACGTGAGCACGACCGACCCGCTGGTCTTCGTCGCCATTTCGCTACTGCTCGCTTCAATCGCGCTGCTGGCCTGCTATATCCCCGCGCGCCGCGCCACGAAAGTAGACCCGATGATTGCGCTCCGTTACGAGTAAACGATGAACGCCGGGAGCGATGAACGATGAACTGAAAAACCAAATCTGAAATTTCAAACTTCAAAATTTCAAATCTGAGATGCGAACGCTTTTCATTCCGCGTTCATCGTTTCGGCGGTCGTCGTTTTGACTAGGGGGGTTATGTGCTATGGGAAATCTGCTGCAAGACCTGAGTTATGGTTTTCGGATGCTGCTCAAGCGGCGAGGCTTCACGGTGGTCGTCGTGCTGGCGCTGGCTTTAGGCATCGGGGCAAACTCGGCGATCTTCTCGGTCGTCAACGCCGTGCTGTTGCGCCCGCTGCCCTTTGCAGAGCCTGAGAGATTGGTGCAGGTCTGGGAATACAGGCCGCGTCAGGGCTTGAACCGCGCGGAGGTGGCGGCGGCGGAATTCGTCGCGTGGCGCGAACAAAATCATGTCTTCGAGCAGATGGCGGCCATCACCTACGCGGATTACAACCTGACCGGAGGCGATCAACCGGAGCGCATTCCGAGCGCGCGCGTCTCCGCCAATTACTTCACGTTGCTGGGCGTCAAACCCGCACAGGGGCGGACATTTCTGCCCGAAGAGGATCAGGCCGATCACGCGAACGTCGTCGTGCTGGGCTACGACCTCTGGAACCGGCGCTTCGGCGCAGACCCGCAGATTATCAATCGAATCTTGATGCTCGACGGCAAAGCCTGCACGGTTGTCGGCGTGATGCCGCGCGGATTTCAACTGCCGCAGGATACGGAACTGGCGCGACCTCTCGCGTTGACTTCCGCCGAAGAGGCCGACGGCGGCGCTCATTATTTGGAAGTGCAGGCGCGACTGAAGCCGGGCATAACGATTAAAGAAGCCACGAGCGCCATGAGCGCCATCGCCGGACAATTGGAGCAAACCTTCCAGCAGACGAACGTCGGGCATGGAGTGGTGGTCGTGCCGCTCCACGAGCAGGTCGTCGGAGACGTGCGTCCGGCATTACTGGTGCTTTTGGGCGCAGTCGGGTGTGTGCTCTTAATCGCCTGCGCCAACGTCGCCAATCTGCTTCTGGCGCGGGCGGCCTCCCGTCCCAAAGAGTTGGCGATTCGCACCGCGCTGGGC
>CAXTRQ010000074.1:0-26641 GCA_964246705.1 uncultured Pyrinomonadaceae bacterium | reverse complement strand
TGCGGGATGAAGCGTTCGGCAGTGAGTTCGGGGCGGCGCAGGTAGCCGCGCGCCAATCCGATGCCGCCCGTGTAGAGTTGGCCCGAGACGCCGGGCTTGGCAAGTTGTAATTGCTCGTCGAGAATGTAGACCTCGATGTTTGTGATCGGTCGGCCAATTGACAAATTCGAGCTTGTTTCGGTGCACTGCGCGATAGTGGCGCATACAGTGTTTTCGGTTGGCCCGTACGCGTTGAAGAACTCACGAGCTTTCGCCCAGTGCGCCATCAAATGAGCGGGACATGTCTCTCCGGCGACGATAATCTTCCGCAGCAGAGGGAATTCTTCGTTCGGTAAGGTTGCAAGCACCGTAGGCGGCAGTGTCACCGCCGTGATTTTGTGTTGCCGCAGGAGACGGGCTAAGTCGGGGCCAGCCTGTGAACTATCATGAGGTGTCAGGCAGAGCGTCGCCCCGCAGAGAAAGGTCTTGAAGATTTCCGAGACGGAGGCATCGAAACTGATAGAGGCGAACTGGAGCACCACGTCGTCCGCACGCATGTGGAACCCCTGAATCTGCGCGAGAGCTAGATTACAGATTCCACGATGCTGCACCATGACGCCCTTCGGCCTGCCGGTGGAACCCGACGTATAAATAACATATCCCAAACTATCGGCGTTTACTGCGCTCTTGAGGTTCGCGCCGTTGTGCTTATTTGTTTTCTCCCGTTCCCGACTAACGTCCAGCAGTGTTACCCCTTCACGGCACATGTTAGCGGGCGTCTTTTCATCCCCCAGTATCACAGCCACTCGCGCGTCTTCAACCATGAAGCGAAGGCGCTCCTGCGGGTAAGAGGGGTCGAGCGGCAGATACGCCCCTCCGGCTTTCAATATGCCAAGCAGACCGGCCACCATCTCGATTGAGCGTTCCATGCACAGTCCGACCAGCGTCTCCGGCCCGACTCCTAACTCTCCCAAGTGATGAGCAAGTCGGTTCGCCCGCTCGTTCAACTCTCGATAAGTGAGTTGCCCTTCCTCATAGATGAGAGCCACCGCATCGGGCGTGCGTTCGACCTGCTCCTCGAAGAGTTCATGGACGCATCCGTCCGGGAGGAACGTGGCTTGTGGCGTTGTGGTACTGACGGATACAAGAGAGTGTGCGTTGGCCGTAAGAAGACCGGGATGTGTATTTTCCATGTGCGTACCTGAAAACTAACGGGAATAAGCGATCAACTCCTGAACGAGCCGTGTGGAGTTTGCTTCGAGGCGCAGAACGCTGAGTGCTTGATTTAAGCAGGAGAGATTCTGGTCTGGTGAACGGGCCTGCTCAACTTAGTTTCAAAATTTGTCCGAGGCAAACTTTCGTTTGTCCAAACCTCCGTCAAGCCGACGGCCTGCTCTCGCACAAAGACCAACGTGTACTAAAACTCGAACGGAAGAACCCTAAATATGCGCAACGTGTAAATGAGATGGAAAGAAGCCGTTCGATCAGCCGAGCGTGCCGGATGCCCGTACCTCTACAATCCATTCCCAGAGGAGTTTTTGATTGCGGTTAATGAAGGCATGACAAACCTGCCAGTAATCTTAGATGTCGCCCCGACCGCATAGGCATCAGGAACGTCTTGACGACATCATCTGCTTCTGCGGGCCATGGCGCACGCCCATCTTTTTAAGAGGTTTTACAACAGGCTATCGCTTCAAGGGATCGTCTCTGCCTTTGTTGACCGATGGCAGAGCATCAATTCGGAGCGCAAATTTTCCCGGCATTTGTCCGGACAACCATCAACATCGAGTTTATAATCTCTCCCTATTCCCCCTCTGGTCGAAATTGCTGAAATCAATCTATAGCTCTGAAATCGCACAATTTTTCTTTGACGAATCGTGCGACGGCCTTCACAGAGCCGCCTGCGAATCGAACACAGGCATTCCAAAAATTCGCAGCGGAGGGTCGGAACCGTGGAACCGACTATCGCGCTTCAATTACAAGCGTCCACTAAATCGCAACTGAACAGAGAGCCGGTACAGGTGTGAGCACTAGGTCGAGGCAATTCTCTGCTTGCGGGTAATACGTCGACAAGTGGCGGGAATCGAAGAGCCACTATCACACGGTCGCTCATGCTTTCGGCATTGACGCTCGCGACAATCTTTGACCATCGCTTGCGTCGCCTCGCTTCATACACGCGGCGCGGACTGCTCCGCGCACAACGCGAGTATCTCTACGCCAAACTCATCAGGCGCTTAATCCGCGGCACCTGAAAAGCCGGGACTCGTTTCCGGGCGTCATACTTCTGCCCCGGATATTACTTCGGCAAACTCAAACTCTCAGCATGTTCAATTAGCACATCAATCGAACCGCATTGAGAGTTCGGTTTTGCTGATCCGGATTACTGCCCGGCGTTCATTTTTGATGTTCCAGTTGGGTTTCTGTATTGGCTGGAAAGATCAAAAAACGTAAGGAGGACAGATTTTGAAAATTTTTTGATTAATTGTCAAGTTATTTTGGCTCGTGTCTCATAATTTGGGGAGGGTCTCCATCATCAATTGCTTCTTCCTACGCGCTCTTTCTACCTTGTGTTTTGTCCAGTAACTTCATGGTCTCACTGTCAACAGGCTCAGGCTTCCGGTTGGTCGTTGGATTCGTGACCACGCGTCAGCCATGGTCTCTAGTCAGATGGGTCTGTGATGTTGGGTTCGCTGTTGTCTTTGACCATTTCACTTGTTTTCTGATTTCCGGACTTTAAGAATTACTGCTTTGCAACAGCTTACTCTAAGTGGTGTTGGTGAGTTTGCTGTGTGTGCATTTGGCTACTCCCTGCTCGATACCCGAGGGGTACCAGAAACCAGTGCCTTGACAGTCCGGGCAGTTTTTTATGTTGAGCGATAGCTCATCTCCCTTTTTATTAGTTTCTTTAATACTATCTTTATTGGCTTCAGTTTTCGGACGGGGTCGGTTTTCCGAAGGGGTGCGCTTTTCCGGAGGGGTTAAACGCGCCAAATTGACCTTGATTTTGATTCCCCGCGCTTCGACATCCCGACCACCAATAACATTCTCAATTCGAGCAATGTAGCCTCTTGATTCCAATTCTTTAAGATACTGTCTAACCTGTGTAGGCTTTATCTGACAGTGCCCGCTTAGTTTAGCGATAGAGATAATGCATTCGTCTGAATGCCATCCGGCAGCGGCCCGGTAGAGTTCTTCAAGCACGACACGGGGCGCGGGTTTCAATTTTCGCAGCGTCTGCTCCAAGACTAGATAGGGCAAGCGCAGGTGCGGAGTGTTGTCGGGAAGTATCACCCCTTCGGTTTTACGCAGGGGTTCGGTTTGAAGGGGTGGTTGGTAGGAAACCGAAGGGGTACTCCTGTTAATTTCCGGAGGGGACTGGTTTTCCGCAGGGGTTCGGTTTATGACAGGGGTTTGTTCTTGAAGGGGTTCGACTTTCCGCAGGGGTGTATCGCCGAAGGTTAACACTTTCTTGACTGGCGCATTCTGCTCGGCATCTCTTAACAATTTACCGCTCATTTAAGCACCGCCTCTTGCAACGCCATCTCTAAAATGTCGCCCGTCACGCGCTCAAGTTCGTTCATCTGTGCCAACTCGAAAGACACCGCACAGACCTTCAACACTTCGCGGGGGACGCCGCCGGTCGCATCATATATCTGGCTGATAACCTCGTCGGAGAAGGGAACTGGCAATTCCGCGAGGTCGCAACGATGGGCAATCATGCCTTTGGTTTCTCCGAGCGTGAGAGGTGCCAGAATCGAGGGGGCGAAGAGTCGGGAACGGATAGCCTTGTTTGACTCATTTAAGAGCCTTTCTTTAAGTTCGATCTGTCCAGCCAGCACCACTTGAATCAGTTTCGCCGTATCGGTCTCAAAGTTCAGGAGACTTCGCACTAGCTCTAACATAGGCGGTTTCAACAATTGTGCTTCGTCGAGAAAGACCACGACGTTCTTGCCCTGCTTGTACTGCTCGACGAGGAACTTCTGTAGCTCACCTCGCTGGTCGTACATCGAACGCTTGGCCGGGAGTTCAAAATCGCCTGTGATAGCCTTCAGGAAGGCGAAATCTGATGTAAAAGAAGGTGTTGGGATGAAAGAGGTAATCACGTCCTCTCTGGCATCGTAATCGCCCCACAGGAGTCGCAGGATACTGGACTTGCCCATTCCCACATCTCCCAAGATAGCGGTCAGCCCATGCCTTCTCTCAATCGTCAGTTTGGTTTTGTGAATGGCAGATTTGATTCCGGAAGTCAGATGTAAACTGCCCGGACTTGGACTGGTGGAGAAAGGGTCGGCAATCATGGGTGCATATTACAATCATTTCCGGCAAAATCAATACTAATTTTTAAGATTGACTGTAAGAATTACTGGTAATTCTAGGCCGAAGACATTTGCTGTAGATTCATAGACGACTAATTTCAGATAGGGAAAAGTTAACAATCCGCCTGATTTGGCTGTGGAACTTCACCGAAAACCATTCTGATTAGCGGGGACGATCAATTCAAGACTGTCAAAACGCTATCAGGAGGCGCATGGGTGTGAAACAATTAGTGCGTTTAAAATAAGCGGAAAGTCAACTTAGTAATGAAACGAGCGCACAAAGGTGAAAGTTGTGTGCCCGGACAACATACGCGCGTGGGGCGAGTCGCTCACACTCAGCGGACTTAAGCCCGGCACGGTCTACGCCCCCAACTTGACGGTGTGCTCGGAGATTTTCATCCGCCAAGCGATCTCTTTGTTCGAGAGTCCAGCGGCTAACATCTCCAGCACCTCGCGTTCGCGCGCGGTTAGCGCGTGGGGCATCATTTCATCCGGCGGTAGTCTTTCGACTCCGGACTCCGCACCGCTCAAATCGTCAACAGTTGAAGTAGAAGACGATAAGAGCGCGGCGAAGGTTTCCACGTCGAGCGCGACGAGTCTGGCGACGACCGCTTCGACGGCGGCGATGATCTCGCTGCCCGAAGCTGCGCGGGGAAGCGCTGCGCGTACGAGGCCGTTGCGCAGCGCTTCCCCTAACCATTCGCTTCCTTCAACACCGATAACTAAGATGGTCGGTGCGTGCCGCTCCTCGTCCGCCTCTTAACGACCGCTCCGACCTCCTGACCGCCGTCTGCACGTCGTCCGTATCCGCGACGTGTGCATCGCCTAGCGCGAGCAGGATGTCGCCGATGATGATGCCCGCACGCTTCGCCGGTACATCCCCCTCAACCGACAGCATCATCAAGCCGGTAGTTTGAGATGAATTAATTCTCTCGCGCAGCTTATCGGGCAGAGCGACCGGACGCATTCAGACGCCCAAGTATGGACGCGCGACGCGACCCCGTGCCAGCAGTTGGTCAACCGTCGAAGCCGGAATCGTCAGCCCTGCGCCGCGAGCGAGTCCCGTCGTGTTGATGCCGACGACGCGTCCTTCCACGTCCACGAGCGCGCCGCCGGAAAAGCCGATGAAGACGGAAACGTCAGGCCGGATGAGACGGTCTATTTCACCGCCGCGCCATATGCGCCATCCGTCGCCCGTTGCGCCGATGATGCCCTCGCGCTGACGCCGCGCTCCGGATGGGCGCGCCCGACGGCGAGCACGAAGTCGCCGACCGTAAGCATCGAAGCGTCTGGAACCTGTGGCGAGGGCTTATCTGCTCCTAGATTGTCGCCTTCGACGCGCAGCACCGCGAGGTCTGTGCCCGCGTCGCGCCCGGCAAGCGTCGCTTTTATCTCCTGCCCGTCTTCGAGGCTCACGTCCGAGATGTCGTAAGGGATGTGCTCTTCGGCGTGCCACTCGATGGATTCTTCCAACTCCTCGCGCGACATCTGCGGCACGAAGATGTTCTTGACGATGACGAAGAAGCCCGACACGCCCGTCGCCACGCGGTCGGTCTTGATCTGCTGGTTGTGGAAGATCGAAGCGATGACGTTCGACATGTCGTTGAGTTCCATAATCTGTCTGTCAACGACCGTGTCGGGCTGAAGCGGCGCGGAGCCGAGGCTTGCCAGCGAGAGCGCGGCGGGCTTGCCCTGAAGTTCAACGGCCTTCACCGAACTGGAGCCGATGTCCAGCCCGACGATCCGGTTACGGCTTGATCTTCTTTTCATTTTTGTATCCGCACAGATGAGGGACTTGAGCCGAACGCAGCGTGTAGTCAAGATTAACGGAACCCGCAACGTACACGGCGCTGGCACGAAGGAAAGCGAAGACCTTTGGCGAGGTTCACAAACGTGCGTTAAGATCGAAGTGATGAGCGACTATGACAAGGATTACTGATCCGGCTTTTCTCGTCTTTCTTTAGTGGCCCGCCTGCCGTCCTTACTTCTTCTTTCAGAAACGCTTTTAATTTTGTATTGCTCGAATATTTCATCAACCATTCCTTCAATTAGGTATACAGGTTTAAAATAATGTGTGTTTTTCAATTCATTCCACTTTGTATGTATTATCAATTCCAAAACATGCAGTGGGTCACATTCTCGGTTAGCTTCATCTAAGTATTGATACTTTTGTATTTCAGTTTTAAGTGAATCGAGCACTTTGAATCTTTCGCGCAGAGTATCTAACAATTCATCAAATTCACCTCTTCCGGTGGCTTTGAAGTACGCATCCCAGAAACCACGGCGCATTCTCTCTGTCAGAGATGTCTTTCTCCGCTCCCGCACTCTTCTCTCAACGGAGCGCCTTCCTAACTTCTGGTCTCTCCTGTCTTGATAGGATAAAAAATCTTTTTTGAATAATCGGAAGAGTTGTTGGTAGCCATCCAGCATAGATTCAGAGAAATCTATCGCTTGATAGTAATTAAGCCCCGGGCTAATGCTATTAAGATCAGTTGAATCTAGGAGCAGTGGAACAACTAATGCTACATCATTCCGGGCTTGGAATGCTGTCACTTCTTTAGTAACCCACTTGGATGTTATTGTTTGTGACGAAGCAACAACCAATAAGAGATTAGCATCCTTAATTGCTTGTTCGATGCCCGCCGGGAATTGTGTTCCCGGCTGAATGTCCGACGTGCTGCACCAGACATCTATGTAGTGGTATTTCAGTAGTTCCTGTAACAGAGACACGAAGTAGAAATCTTTCGACGAATAAGAAATGAAAACTTTGGTCATGCTCGTCTCCTTATCAGCAGTTTACACGGTTAGTGCGCCTAGAGGTGAACTGCCGAATTCCATTGCCACGCCTATTAACATTCATTTGTGAGGTCGGCTGGAAACTTCGTCAGCAGAAATACAAATGCGAGATAGGTTCATTCACAGCTAGTGTTAATGTCAAGGGCAGTGGTGTCTAAATCACTTTATGTCAGTGCTGCTGTTAGATATCTTATAAATTCCTTCGTTGGCATGGGTTCAAAGAAATAGCCTTGAACCCCGTCACATCCGAGGGCGCGCAATGCCTCCAGTTGCTCCTCGGTTTCGACCCCCTCGGCGATCACCTTCAGTCCCAAGTTGTGAGCTAATGTGATGATCGCCAGCACGATTGCATAGTCGCGTGGCCCAGTTGTAATGTCTCGCACGAATAAGCTGTCAATTTTCAGAACGTCCAGCGGAAGGCGTTTCAGGTAAGAGAGCGCCGAGTAGCCGGAACCGAAATCATCCAATGCGATTTTGATTCCCATCTCTTTTAGCTCGTGTAACGTGACGATGGCACGCTCCGTATCCTCCATGATCGAGCTTTCGGTCAACTCCAGTTGGAGCAGATAGGGTTCGATACTTGTCTCCGCTATCACCCCGGCAACCATCTGCACCAAGTCGGGCTGACGGAACTGGCGCGGCGAGAGGTTCACGGCTACGCTCAGGCCACCGAAGCCAGCCTCTCTCCAAGACCTGTTTTGCAGACAGGCAGCGCGCAGAGTCCATGCCCCAATTGAAACGATTAGCCCCGTGTCTTCGGCTAGCGGGATAAACTCCGCTGGGGGAACCAATCCAAATTGGAGATGCTGCCAACGCAGCAGTGCTTCCGCGCCAACGATTGAGCTACTGACCAGATCAACTTGCGGCTGATAATGGATAGTGAACTCCTCGCGCCTAAGTGCCTGTCGTAGCGCGCTCTCTAGGGAGAGACGCTTGAGTGCCCTCGCGTTCATGTCTGCCGTATAGTACTGGTAATTGTTCCCTCCCTGTAGCTTCGCCCTGAAGAGGGCCACGCTGGCATTCTTGAGCAGAGTTTGGGCGTCCGATCCATCGTCAGGGAAGATGGCGATGCCGATGCTAGTCGTAATGTATAAGTCCTTACCATCTAGGCCAATTGGTGTTTCAAAGACTTCGCGGAGCTTCAGCGCCCTTTCAGTTACATCCTCTGCGTCAGCGATTTGGGTTAATAAGAGGGCAAACTCGTCGCTCCCGAATCGGGCGACAGTGTCGATTGGGCTTACGCAAGAGATAATCTTCGCTGCAACGTCGCCTAGAAGTTTATCCGCCACTGCGTGACCGAGTGTGTCGTTAAATTTCTTGAAGCGGTCCAAGGCGACCAACAGCACGGCCAATTTTCGTTCATCACGCTGCGCCCGAATTAAAGATTGATTGAGGCGACCCTCGAACAACGCCCCGTTTGGCAGCCCCGTCAAGGTGTCATGGTTAGTCAAGTAGTCCCGCTCCGCTGCCTGCTGTTTGACTAACTCTTCCAAGCGCAACTCGTAGAGGCGCTTGGACTCGCGCAACGATTTATAGTCGAGGGCGCGCCCAACAACTGCCTCGACGTATCGGAGATCAAACGGCTTCATAATGTAGTCAAATGCCCCAGCCTGCATGGCTTCGATGGCACCATCAATGGTTCTCTCGCCGCTCATTATCAGGACAACGGTATCCGGCGCGACCTTGAGTAGATAGGGAAGCATCTCTAAGCCGCTCATTCCCCCCATCATAATGTCGCTCAGCACCAAGTCGAACTTTTCTTCGCGCAGCCGATCAAGCGCCTCCTCAGCAGAGTCAGCTTCCGCACATTCGTACCTTTCAAGTAGCACGTCAAGGAGTACTTTTCGGACCTCTGAGTCATCGTCGATGATCAGAATGCGCGGCTTTTTATCATTTACTATCGTCATCGCCATGTATGGGGTATCGAACTAAAACGGCCTCTGGATGAAATGTTAACTGTGAATGTCGTTCCTGTCAGATTTGTCCAGATGTAGAACTTAGAGTGGAGACTGGCGTTTGGCCTCAAACTAACCTGTTTAAGACATCAGCACCTGTCAGGCATACGGTGCAATTTGAAGGAACGAGTAAGGTACTCTAATGCTTTCGGCTTGGTGATGCCAACATTTTCCATCTTGTCTGGCTTTCACTACTGGTGTCGAGGAACTTTCTTGTTGAGTAATCTTCTCTAAGGGGGAAGCCTGCGAATGAGTTTGTTAAGTCTAAACGTTATCAGACTCTAATCTCCGCCACAGGACTTCACGACAAAACTCTGACTCAACATTTGTGTGTTCTCGCATAAGCTCCCTCTTAACACTTAATTCTCGCTGGCATCCGGTCGGGGCAGTGTGGTATTAGTTAGGAAGCCGGGATATCTTCACGTTATGCAGTCTCCGACGTGCGGCTCGTTGCCCGGTGCACACAAATGGCTTCGCGTTTCCAGCGCAACTTGATTAACATTTCTATCCTCATGAGTCTTCGCTTCGCACCCCGCAGATTTATTTGCTTCATTCTTCTAATCGTCGGTTCCGGCCTTTGTGCTCCTCACGCGGAAGCTCGATCATCCCGAAGGCCATTGGCAGCCCCGACAGTACGCTTTGATTCCGGCAGATCGGCCCGCCGCGTTCCGTTTGAATTCCACAATAATCACATTTATCTTCGCGTCGGCGTCAATAACTCCGAGCCTCTCGTCTTCATCCTTGATACGGGAGCTTCAACAATCATTAGTCGCCAACGTGCGGTGTCTCTGGGTCTGAGATTTCGCGGCGGCGAACGGGGTTTCGGTGTCGGTGAAAACGCGGTCGAAGCCTCTTTTGTCGAAGGAGTTTCTTTGAACCTTCCCGGCGTGTCGCTAACCCGTCAGACTATCGCCGCAGTTCCTTTAGAAAATCTACAGTCCTCTCTGGGCCGTCCCGTCGACGGCATCCTCGGATACAGCTTTTTTCGCCGGTTCGTCGTCGAAATTGATTACGACGCGCGAATGCTCAACCTGTATTCACCCGGCAGCTACAGATATAGAGGCCGGGGCGAGCGCATCCCGCTTGTCACGTCCGAAGAACTCATCTTCGCGCGCGCGCGCGTCAAGTTGCCGAAGCGAACGCCGGTCACAGGACTGTTCGAGATTGATACCGGAGGCGGACACGCGCTCATTCTGAATAGACCTTTCGTGGAGAAGCATCAGCCGCTCACGCCTGAGCAACGGGCGGATGCCGTTTCAGTCGGGGGCATCTCCGGCTCGTCGCGGGCAGTTATGGGGCGGGTCGAGAATTTGCAGTTCGGACGCCTCAACATTGCAAACCTCAACACCTTATTTTCTCTGGCAACGGACGGTATGTTAGCCAGCGAAGAGTTTGAAGGGAACATCGGCAACGACGTGCTTCGCCGCTTTAAAGTCATTTTCGACTATTCGCGGCGGTTGATGATTGTGGAGTCTACGACTTAGGGAAATGTATGGTGTCTCAAAGAGTTTCACTGTTTATTATTGACAAGGAAATACCTCTAATTTAAGATGGCAGCCATGCACGAAGGGTGCTACCGTTAGTGGCCGAATCGCTCACATCACTAAAGCGTTCTGCCGTTCCACTTGGCTGGCGCAACTCTAAAATCACATTATTAAGGCGGACATTCCTGCTCCGATTTCCCTGCCATAAGTGACCTTTTACAGAGTTAAGCCTCACCAACAATCCACTTCAAAAGAAAATACGGAGGAGAGTTTGTCATGAAGAAAGTTTTAGTATCGTTGACGTTCGTTCTGGTCTTGGGGACGGCGCTGACCTGCATGGCTCAGGCCCAAGCGCAGGATGACGCCAATGCGAAAGAAGTCAGAGCAGCCGGTCAAGAGGTTCTCGGGATGCTGATTAAAGAAGACTTTGCAGGGGTGGTGAAGAAATTCGACGGGAAGATGCAGGAGGCCATGCCGCAGGATAAGTTGCGTGAGGCGTGGAGGACGACGACCTCTCCCATCGGCGCTTTCAAGAGTCACGGCAATGGACAGATTAAGAACTCAAGCGGCTACGATTTCATCACCATCAAATGCCAGTACGAGCAGGCTGTTCTTTATGTCCGCATAGCTTTTAACAACGAGAAGAAGATTAGCGGCTTACAATTTACAGCTGAGGCCGAGTAAAGCCGATAAGCACATAAGTTTTTGATTATCAATGCCGTCCGTATCGAGAAACCCTTTCACGTAAAGACCGGCGATACAGACGTTCAGAGCAGCCTTCAACCGCAAAGGTGAGGCTGCTCTTTTCGCATCGCCTGCATCGGCGGCGGTGCATGCTACGTGGTGCAGATTTAGCGCAACAGTCAGGCGGACAACCCCTCATTCATGACGCGTGTTTCAGGTAAGCTGTCAATGCCCAGTTCAGACGGCAATGGAACGCTGTGCCTGTGCAAGTAAACTTCAGCATTCAAAATCGCCCCGCCCGCGGCCCCCCGAATCAAGTTATTGACGACATATTTGTACCTGAGATCGTAGACGTCGTCCTCAACCGATATGCTGCCCACCGCGACAGCGAAGCCGCGTGAGTGGAAAGCGTCCTGACACGGGCGTGGTCTCCCGGCCTCCCGGCTGACGAGGATGGGGAACTCAGGTGCCGACGGGAGCGAGAGGTTTTTGAGGGGACGGTAGCTCGAAAATAGCTCAAAAATTTCGTTCTCATCTCTGATCGGATTGACCGTCTTCACCTTCACGTCAACCAGATGCCCTTCCTGCACGTAGACGCGATGGCAGCTTACCGACAGCGGGAACTGTTCGCGCAGAATCAGCTTGACCTCTTTCGAGATGTAGTCCTCCGTTCGTTCATCCGAAAGGTGCAGCGGGTAGATGTTACCAACGACGAGGTCTCGCGGGTACTTAGCGTCGCCGCGTCCGGAAAGCGATTGGAAGGTCACGACGGAAACCTCTTCCAGCCCGTATTGCTCTCTGATGGGTGCCAGCGTGAGCGCCAGACCGGAGGTGACGCAGTTCGGATTCTTGATGAATTGCTGTTCCGCGATTCGCTCGCCGTTGACTTCCGCGATGACGAGAGGGTTTTTCTCTTCAAAGCGTCCCTGCGGGCTGTTGGAAAAGATAGTGAAGCCTTTCTCCAACAGTTGCTCTTCGAGATGCCCGAAACCGGCGTGAATGGCCGAGAAGACAAGGTCGATGGAACCGGAGCGCAACAGTTCATCGAACGAAGCGACGCGGTGATGCTTCAACTCTTCCGGGTACGGACGCGCTGACCAGAACTCCTGCCCGTAGTGTTGTTGCATGAGCGCCTCTTTGCGCTCCCAGACGGACTGAAAGCTCTCGCCGATTGACTTGTAGCCGACGAGCATCCCGATCTCAAACCAGGGATGTCCGACCAGCAGTTCGGCGAACCTCCGCCCGACCATGCCCGTCGCACCGAGTATGGCGACTCGCTTCCTCATACCGTCGTTCATCCTTCCAAGTCCTTTCCCAGTCCGCTGAACGGACAGACAGACACCAGCCTGTGTCTCTGTAATGTTGACGAGCGCGCGTGGCGACGGGCGAGACCTTCCCGCACGGAGTTTGGCGCGAGTTCTTTAGAAGCTGAAGCGCATTTGCAATTCGACGCGGCGATTGCCCGCCGCCGGATTGCCCTGTCCCTCGAAGTTAAAGTTTCCGGCTGAAGCGTTCGACTGCCCGAAGAGCGCCGAACCGAGGTTGCCGATAGGGCTGGCCGCGTTGGTGTGGTTCAGAAGATTTAAGACCTGAACGGCGCAGGTCAGACCGTAGTTTCTGTCGGGCGACGACTTGAGATGCCAAGTGAAAGCCTTGCTTAGCTGCAAGTTGACGATGAAGAAGCCGGGGCCTTCGCCGAAATTGCGCGGGATGATTTGCTGACCCGGCGCGGGGTTCGGGTCGAAGGCTCCGAAGCGGTTGACGACCACCCCGGGCTTCGTCAAATCCGTGGCGAACGCGGGGCGCTCGGTGAACAGGCCGTCGCCATTGGAGTCGCGCCCGGTGATGATGTTGAAGGGACGGCTCGAACTGGCGATGACAAAAGGGTTCAGGCTGAGTTGCCAAGGGATGCCGATGGAGCCGAGAAAGAAGAAGCGATGGCGCACGTCTCCGGAGGAACGCCCGTAATCGGCGCTCGTATCGTAAGAGTTGGAGGGGAAACTGTTCGGCCCATCCGTGTCGCCTCTGACCGAACCTAACACGTAGGCGGTCATGAACGTCAGGTGCTTGTTATAGTTGTTGTTGAAATTGAGGATTAACTGCCGCTGGTTGAGAATGCCGCTCGACTCGTACTGGAAGAGATCGCCCGTCGCGCCTAAGGGGCGGATGCCGCCCTCCATCTCGCCGGGCAGGTTCAAGCCCGGCAGGGGGGCGTTGATGTTGCGCGCGCGCAACAGATGCAGTCCGCGCACGTTGATAAAGGTGGCCGAGAGTTTGAAGCCGGATAACTGCCGGTCGACGCCGATGGCGGTCTGGATGAAGTATGGCGTGCGCAGATCGTGCGCCACGCGCCAGATCGTCGGAGGGAGGGCAAAAGCTTGCAACGCGTCGGGAGACGGGATGCCGTCGAAGCGGTCTAGAGTGTCCGTGTCGGAGATGACAAATTGCCGCTGCTCGTCGCCGTCGAAGCGGCGCGCACGCAACGTCAAACTTTCGCCGAAGCGGTTATAGAAGATGCCCGCGCCTCCGCGAATAACGGTCGAAGACTGACGCTTGCCGGAAGCGCCGGGTGACCAAGCGAACCTGATGCGCGGAGCAAAGTTATTAAGGCTGCTGATGTTGTTCTGGGTTTCGTAGCGGAGGCCGAGGCTGAGCGTGAAATTAGGCCGCACGCGCCAGTCGTCTTGAAAGAAGACGCCGACATCCGTCTGGCTGACGCGCGCCTCCGGATTTCCATCGGTGATGGAGAACTGTGCCGCGCCACCGCCCAAGGCGCGGATGGCCAAGGGCGTCAACCCTTCGCGCTGAAAGAGAAGCGTCCGGCGATAACGTTCTATGCTCGTCACGGAGACGAGCACGGGCTGCCCGGCGGAATCCGTCACGATGCGATTTTGCTCGTCGAGTTGAGGTGCCAGCCCTCCGGCGAAAGTCTGCGTGCCGCCGAAATTCTGGAACGAAAGGTCTTGAATACTGACGCGGCGCAGACGAGCACCGACCTTGAGGCCGTGATTTCCCGCCGCCCAAGAGGTGTAATTCTGGAGCAGCCAACGACTCGTGCTGTTTGAGGAAGACCCGAGTTGAGAGCCGCCGCCGACAAAGGCGTCGAGGACGTTCAAGGTCGGGGCGGTGTTGTCGCTCTCGAAGGAAGTGCTGGCGCGCACATACTGAAAGCGCGTCTCGTTGATGATCTTATTCCGGTAGAGGCTCGTTTCCGTCAACTGGAGATTGTGCTCGGAACTCACAGTGTCAAAGGCACGCGACGGCAGGGAGAGAACGCCGACGCCCGCACTCTCCTGACTGATGCCCGTGTAGGTGTAGCGGCCTACCAGCGTGTGGCTCGGGCTTAGTGTGTATTCGACGCGCGGGCTGAAGACCGTCTGCCGCTGCGGCGTGAGCACAGCGAGACTGAAAGGGCTGATGCGTAGATTTGAATCAAGTACGGTCGCGTTGACGACGGCGTTATCGTCAATGTCGCGTCGCTCGAAGTCCAGAAAGAACGAAGCCCTGTTGGCGATAATCGGCCCGCTGAAGTTTCCGCCATAGAGACGCGACTGATATGGAGCACGGTTAGAAGCGAAGGGGTTGCGCGTGTTCAGGCTCTCGTCGTTGAAGTTGAAGAAAGCCTCGCCCGTGAACTTTTCCGTCCCCGGCTTGGTGAAGACCTCGATGTTGCGCGTACCGAGTTGGTCGTACTCCGCCGAAAAAGGGTTCTGGTTGATACGCACCTCTCGAATTGACCTCTTGGGCGGCAGGCGGCTACCTGCGAACCCGTCAACGGAGATGTCGCCGCCGCTAGGCCCAGCCGCCGGCCCGGCGAGTGCTTGCAGTGCGGCGGCCAGTTCGTCAGGGTCGTCAGGCAGGGCGGCCAGTTCTTTCTCGCGCAGCACGAGCGCGTCGGCGTTATTGTCCGGCTCGGTGTTGATGTTGGAACCCGCCGTCACCGTCACCTCCTGCTGCTCGGCGAGCGTCACCTCCAGGGTGACATCCAGCAAGAGACGCTCGCCGTCCGGCACCTCAACTTCGCCGTTTTTGTAAGGGCTGAAGCCTTCGGCGAGCACGCTCAGCGTATAGCGTCCCGCTTCAAGGGGGCCGATATCGTATGTGCCCTGATCGTTAGAGTTGACGGACTGCGCCTTGCCGCGCCCGTTGGTAACGGTGACCTGCGCGCCGACGACGACCGCCCCGAACCCGTCCAATACCTTTCCGCGCAAACCACCGGCGGCCTGCTGCGCTGCGAGCGGCGTGTTGAAGCACATAAACAAGGTGAGGAGTAAGCTACCGATTTGCCGGAGTATTCGTTGGTTTAAATTCATAACTTAATTCTCTGTTCAATCGGCGGCGGCACGTCTCGACGCGACAACGTATCGAAGGCTTTCGCCGCTTCAGTCGAACCCGATTTCGCGCGGGGTAGAAAATCCTTGCCCCGGCGAAAGATGAGGAGCGCCCCGGTGAAAGGCGCGGCCTAGACTGAGGACACGGTTTGCGCGCACGGTGAATGCCGCACCGCGAGCCGAGCCGTCAGCGTGCAGGTCATGCGGTCTCCGTCACTTCTAAACCGGGTCTTCCTGATTACTGAGGAAACCCTGCCGTTCGAGATAAGAGAGGATTTCTTCGGCTGCCTGTTGAGGGGACAGACTTGAAGTGTCAATTGTTATTTCGGCGTCATCAGGCATTTCGTATGGGTCTGAGATGCCGGTAAATTCTTTGAGTATCCCGGCGCGCGCCTTGGCGTAGAGTCCCTTCCGGTCGCGTTGCTCGCAGACATCGAGCGAGGTTGAGACGTGTACCAGAATAAACCCACCGCCGGTCATGAGGCGGCGGACATCCTTGCGCACGTTGTCATAGGGCGCAATCGGCGCGCAGATGGCAATGCCGCCGTTATTTGTGATTTCCGAGGCCACGTACCCGATGCGCCTGATGTTGATGTCGCGGTGCTCCTTGGAGAATCCAAGCTCGGACGAAAGGTTTTTGCGGACGAGGTCGCCGTCGAGCAGCGTGACGGGCCGACCCCCGATTTCCATGATTTTGACGAGCAAGGCGTTGGCGATTGTTGATTTGCCGGCCCCCGAAAGTCCCGTAAAGAAGATGGTGAAGCCCTGTCTGTGACGCGGGGGATGCGTGCGCCGGAGTTCTTTAACTACGTCGGCGAAAGTGAACCACTCCGGGATGTCCCGCCCCTCTGTTAGCAGCCGACGCAGTTCTGTGCCCGAGATGTCAAGAGAGAGAGAGCCTTTGGGGACTTCATCCTGCGGCACGTACTCGCCGAGTTCTTTGACGTAAACCATCATCTTGAAAGGAACCATCGTGACGCCGAGTTCCTCTTCGTGCTGGCGTAGCAGGTCTTGTGCCGCGTAAGGGCCGTAGAAGGGCTTGCCCGTCGAATCTTTGCCGGGGCCGGCGTGGTCGCGCCCGACGATGAAGTGCGTGCACCCGTAGTTCTTCCTGATAATGGCGTGCCAGAGCGCTTCGCGTGGCCCGCCCATCCGCATCGCCAGCGGGAGCAGGGAGAGTTTGGCGGAGTGCTTCGGATAGTGTCTCATGATCGCCTGATAACAGCGTATCCGCGTGTAGTGATCGACATCGCCCGGTTTCGTCAACCCGACAGTCGGGTGGATCAGGAGATTGGCTTTGCACTCTTGGGCGGCGCGCATGGTCAGTTCCTGATGCGCGCGGTGGATCGGATTGCGCGTCTGGAAGGCGACAATTCGTTTCCATCCAAGCTGAGAGAAACTGTCGCGAGTCTCAGACGGGGTCAGGCGCAACGCCCGAAAATCGTAATGAGCGGGAAGGCACAGACCTTCGAGCCGACCGCCGACGTACCAGTCGCGCGTGTCTTTGAGCAGGTGGGCGACGCCCGGGTGTGCCGCGTCGGTCGTCCCGTAGACTAACTCGGCTTCGGCCAGACGATCCGGCTGCCACACCTCCTCGACGTGCAGGACGGCCAGCATGACACCCTCGGCGTCGCGCAGGGAAACCGGCGTCCCCGGCTTGAGTTGAGCAGCGAAATCCTCCGGCACGTCGAGCGTCACGGGGATCGGCCACAGCGTGCCGTCTTGGAGCCTCATCGAATGGCAGACCGACTCGTAATCAGCCCGCGTCATAAAACCTTGCAGCGGCGAGAAGCCGCCGTTGAGCAGCATCTCCAAATCACACGACTGGCGCGGCGTGAGATCCCACGAGAGCCAATCGCGGGAGTCCTGCTGCAACTGCTGCGAGCGTGCGGGAAGTGCGATCAAGTTTATTAGTTCTCCACCATGCGGGGGAATGAGGTGCAATGTCATAGGTGTTCCTTATCGGGTCGTTAAAAATTCTGACGCCTGTGCCAAGACAGCACAACGATGTGCGTCTAGGCCGCCGCTGCTAACGTGTAAAGTTCCTGACACAGAATCCGTAGCAACAAATGTTCGGAGCTGTGCAGGAAGAAGTGGTCGCCGGGAAGCATGCGAAGCGAGAAGGGGCCGCTCACCAGCGTCCTCCATGGCTCCAGATACTCTCGCCCAACGTCGACATCCTGCAAGCCGCCGATGACGGTCAGCGGACAGTCTAACGGCGGCTCATGGATATAAGTATAGGTCTCGCAGACGGCGAAATCGGCTCGCAGCACGGGCAACATGATTTGCATCAACTCGGGATGTTCGAGGACATGCTTCGGCGTCCCGTTGAGCCTGTGCAGTTCTGCCAGAAACTCCGCCTCCGAAAGATTGTGTTTGTGAGGCTCAGTATCGGGCAGATGCGGTGCCCTCCGCCCTGCGGCGAAGAGGTGAATCAAATTCCCCTCACCTTCCCGGCGCAGCCGCCGCGCCAACTCGAAGCCGAGCATCGCGCCCATGCTGTGACCGAAGATGGCGAACGGCTTGTCGAGATAGGTGCGGAAATCACTCATCATGGAATCGACCAGCGCGGAGAGGCTCGTGAGCGGGGGATCCCTCAACCGTAAGCCGCGGCCCGGTAACTGCGCGGCGTAGACTTCGACGCTGGATAGAAGCTGTCCGGGCCAGCCGTGAAAGATCGCCCCGCTCCCGCCGGCGTAGGGGAAACAGAAGAGCCGCAATCTCGCCTTGGGATTCGGCTTGGGGCATGTGAACCATGTGTTTGATGGTAATTTGCTCAACATCATGACTATCCAGAGGAGATGCCTGAGACAGTTCCAGACCCGCGTTCAGGCACACGACTTCAGAAGAGTTGGAACGGCTTTGTTTAAAATCGCGATTTTTGGTGGGCTTAGGGCTTGCGGGCTTGACGCGCGCGTAACGCTACTGCGTCGCGGCGCTACTGCTGTTGATACCGGCCTCCGCCATTTTCTTTCGCAGGCTGAGCGGGCGCATGTCCGTCCAGACTTCTTTAATGTAAGACAGGCACTCTTCTTTAGGGCCGCTTTTACCTACGTCATTCCAACCGAGCGCGTTCTCACGGTCGGCAGGCCAAATCGAATACTGTTCTTCGTGATTCACGACCACTTTGTAGATAGTGGTGTCCTCTCTATCGTTCCAAGCCATTATTATCTCCCTGTTAAGTGAAAGTTAAGGGTTGAGGAATCAGCGCACGCAAGAGTAGTTGCGATTGTTCTGATCCCATGATGGAATCTGCGGCACTATAAACTGTTCGACGGAATCTTTGAGCGTTTCAACTTTCGCGCTGGTAAGGAAGTTAGATGGGTTCCCGTGAGCGGAGCAAGTTTCAGTCATAATGCCTTCCAATATTGCCTTTGTCAACCTGTTCCGTCGACTTTTTTGGCCGACTTTGAGCGTCCGAAATCCACCTCCGGCGCGCGCCCCCTAAGACTGGCCGACCTCCTCGAATGATGTCTGAAGGGGGCGGATGGGGCGTCGAGTCCGCTCGTGCCACGGGGGCGGCAGGAACGACTCGACGACAGTTCCCGTGCCCTCTGCGCGGGCCGCATCGCAGGCCAACTGAGCGACGGCCAGATCCAGCACCCCGAGGCCGAAGGGGCTGAACACGATTATGTCTTTCTCATCTCTTCTGGCCGGTAGCCTGCCCGACGTGACATCAGCCAGCGAGCACCTGATGAAGTTGCGATGGCCGACCAACTGCTCGGCCAGATGAATTGAAGTCTGCGCGCGACAGACGTGGTCAATGTCGTCGACGACGTTGTCGCAGGAGAGAATTACTTCGGCTGTCAGGTCGCGCAAGGAGATGTGCAGGATGGTCGCGCCCGGCATGCATCCGGACACGTCAGAGATGTGCGGCTCGATGGCTGTCGTCGCCAGCGAGATTAAAGTGCAACTCCTCAACACCTCCCCGGCGTCTGCGGCGAGACGCGCTTCGACGCCAAAGGTCTCTTGCAACTGCTCTTTAAACAGCGCGGCGCTCGACTTCTGCCGGTCGTAGAGCAGGAACGACTCTATCTCAGGACAGGTGGTCAGCAGGAAGCGCGCAATCTCGAAGTTGATGAGGCCGCACCCGATGAGACCTGCACACTTCGCCTTTCTCCCGCCCTGCAAACGCTCGGCGGCGAGGGCGGCGCTGGCCGCCGTGCGCCGTGCGCTGATGACCGACCCTTCGATAATCGCTTCGGGTATTCCCGTCCGCGTCGAGTTCAGCACAACGACAGCCGAGGCGCGGTCTAGACCGAGGTCGTGATTGCCCGGAAACGAAGAGACCCACTTCATGCCGGCCAGTCCGAAGTCCTGCCCGAGATAAGCCGGGAGCGCGATGATTCGATTGCGCGGTTCATCTGGGAAGCGCAAAAAGGTGGAATGAGGCAGAGAGCTATCGCCAGCCGCGTGGGCTTCATAGGCACGCCTCACTGCCTCAAGCACTTCCCTCTCTCGACCGTCGAGAAGCGAAAGGACTTCTGTTCCATTCAGAATCAGGATGTTATCAGTTCGCATAGTTCTTTTTCCGCTTGTTGTTGCCAGAGATGTGACATTGAGCCGAAATGCTCTTCGACCCACATATCAGAGTAGATGGTATCCAAGTATCGTTCCCCACGATCAGGGAAAATAACCACGCAGGTCGAATGCGGCGGAATCTCGTCCTTAACGGCGTCGACGGCCATCAGAACCGCCCCGGAAGAGCCGCCCATGAGGAGCGATTCTTGCAACACGAGGCGACGGCAACCGACCACACAATCGAGGTCGCTGACGTGTATGCACCTGTCGAACATGTCTTGCTGATAGAGTTTTGGCCGGATGGCCGCCCCATGGCCGGGGATCAGACGCTTGGCTGACGGCCCGCCGAAAATGACGCTGCCGAAAGCGTCGACCGCATACACCTTCGTCGTCAACCCGGCTTCGCGGATGTAGTTGGCACATCCGCTGATGGTTCCGCAGGTGCTGGTCGCGCAGAAAAGGTAATCCACTTCACCGCCCAGTTCGCGCACGATCTCGCCCATCGTCTGGTGGTGCGCGAGGGCGTTGTTGGGGTTCGAGTACTGATCGGGCCAGAAGCTGTTCGGGGTCGACATGAGAAGGGACTGCACGCGGTTGATACGCGCGCGGAGGAACTCCCCGGTCAGGGGGTCGGGTGTCGAAACGTAATCAATTTCGGCCCCGTAGGCTTTCAGGATAGCGATGTTCTGCCGCGTGGTCTTCGGATCGACGACGCAGATTAGACGCAGCCTGAGCGCGGCGCAGACCTGCGCCAGACCGATGCCCATATTGCCTGAACTGGATTCGATAATGGTCGTGCCAGAGGAGATTTCGCCGGAGTCAAAAGCCTTTTTGACGATGGTGTAGGCCGCTCTATCCTTAATGCTTCCGCCGGGGTTGAACGATTCCAGTTTGGCGTAGAGCCGAAAGGGGTAGTCGTTGAAGACGTTGGAGAGCCTCACCAGCGGGGTGTTGCCAATTGTTGATAAGATATCGGGGAACATTACGCTTGTCTCACTTTCGTCTGAGGGTCTGCGGTAAGGGTGGACGGCGTTGGGGAACGCCGGTTGATTCTCGCATCTGCCTGACATAAGAAAACACTCGCCTGACACCATCTCCGTGGCCGAACGTAGACAGGCACGTCGAAGGGCATCAGGTGCGAAATCGCTCCATAGGATAGGGCGCGACCGCGCGGGGCGATGGCGGACAATAACGGAGGGAGCATAGTGTGGACGCTTAAACCAGGCACTTCAAATTCTCCTGAGATTGTAGCTGGTGCAAACGCCAGTACAGACCTCTTCGCTGAAGCAGCCTGTGATGTGTGTCCTCCTCATGCACCTCGCCCAGATGAAGCACGATGATCTTATCGGCGTTCTGCACGGTCGCGAGACGGTGCGCGATAATCAGCGAAGTCCGGCCTTGCATCAGGCTTTCGATGGCATCCTTAATCAATAATTCCGTCTCGGCGTCAATCGAACTGGTCGCCTCGTCGAGGACGAGGATGCGCGGGTCGAAAGCCATGGCGCGGGCGAAGCTGATAAGTTGTTTCTGCCCGACCGAGAGACCTGCCCCGCGCTCGTTCAACTGCGTCGCGTAGCCCTCTGGAAGTTTGCTGATGAATTTGTCGGCATGAACGGCGCATGCGGCGGCGCGCAACCGTTCATCGGATATATCGCTGTGGCCTAGCCGGATATTGCTTGCGATGTCCCCGGAGAAGAGGAAGGTGTCCTGCTGCACGATGCTGAAGTAGGAGCGCAACTGCGAAACGTCAAGCTCGCTAATGTCGACGCCGTCGAGCAGTATTCGTCCCTTCTGGATTTCGTAAAAACGGAGCAGCAGTCCCGCAATCGTTGATTTGCCCGCGCCGGTGTGACCCACGAGGGCGACGCGCTGGCCCGGCTCGATGATGAACGAGACGTTTTTGAGCACCCAATCGTCGCCTTCGTATGCGAACCAGACATTGCGGAATTCGATGTGACCGCGCGGGGATTCGATGGCCGTAAGCTGGCGGCCAGCGGCCAGCGCTTCGGCGTCGGCGACCGGCTCTTCAAGCAGGGCGAGAAGGCGTTCGGAGGAGGCCATCGCCGACTGCAAGGTGTTATACCTCTCGCTGATGTCAGTCACGGGCACGTAGAAAGCCTGCGTGAGTTGGATAAAAGCGATGAGCGTCCCGATGGTCGTGACATCACCGACGACCTGCCCGCCGCCGTACCAGATGATGAGCGCGATGCCGATAGCACCGATGATGTCGATGGCCGGATAGAAGACGGCGTAGAAGAAGACGGCGCGCGTGTTGGCCTCACGGTGTGATTCGTTGATCCGCTCGAATCTGCGCATCTCCGCCCCCTCCCGGTTGAACATCTGCACCACCGCCATCCCCGTTATATGTTCTTGCAGGAACGCGTTAATCTGCGCGACGCGCTCGCGTATCTCCCGAAAGGCGCGACGGGCGCCGCGTCTGAACCAGATTGTCAGGGCGATGAGCAGCGGCAGTATCGAGAAGGAGACGAGCGCCAACCGCCAGTTCACCTTGAACATGTAGCACATGATGTAGGAGGCGATGATAATGTCGCTGAGGATGACGACGACGCCGGTGGTGAACAATTCGTTGAGCGACTCGATGTCGGTGGTGGCCCTTGTCATCAAACGCCCGATTGGATGACGGTCGAAAAACCGGATGGGCAATTTCTGAAGATGCGCGAAGATTTCCCTGCGCAGGTCGAACATAATACGCTGCCCCATGGTTTGCAGCAGCATGGCCTGGGCGTACTGGAGAAGGATGACGATGAGGTGAGCTGACAGGAAGATGAGCGTGATAAAGAGTAGCCCCTGATGCGCGTTCTCCCCGAAGCCGAGTCGCTCGCTGGCCTGCTTGATGAAGAGGCTAAACCCCGTCGGCGGATGGGAGGCGTCCGGGGCGATGAAGAGATCGACGGCGGCTTTCGTCAACGGCGGCCCGACGAGTCCGACGGGCGCGCTGAGCAACATCAATACGAATGCGAAGATGGCGTGCGTCTTGTACGGACGCACGTACCGCATCAGCCAACGCAGCAGCCGCATGTCGTAGGCTTTGCCCAGCTCTTTTTCTCGCTGCATTTCCGCTCCGGCTTTCATAACCGTCAGCCTTTCATCGCCTTTCATACGGTGACCGCCAGTTCTTCGGTGAGCATCTGCTTGTGATGCAGGCTGGCGTAGAGACCTTCGCGAGCAATCAGTTCTTCGTGAGTGCCGCGCTCGACCACGCACCCATCATCTAAAACGACGATCAAATCCGCGTTCTTCACTGAAGAGATGCGGTGCGAAACGATCAGGCGCGTACAGTGGCGCGCGACATGGCGGAGGTGTTGCAGAATCCTCTCTTCCGTAACGGAGTCGAGCGCAGACAGGGCGTCGTCGAGGATAAGGATGCGCGGATTCTTCAGCAGGGCGCGGGCGATGGCGGTGCGCTGTTTCTGCCCTCCCGAGAGCGTGACCCCGCGCTCCCCGATGAATGTTTCGTAGCCGTCCGGCAGCGCCTCGATGTCACCCGCGATATCCGCCTCGCGCGCGCCGCGCGCGACCTCTTCGGGCGTGGCCCCCTCAACACCGAACGAGATGTTTTCCCTCACCGTGCCGCTGAATAGAATCGTCTCTTGCGGAACATAACCGATGGACGAGCGCAGAACCTTGAGCGGAATGTCCCGCACCGGATGGCCGTCAATCAGCACCGTTCCGGGCGGCGACTCAAGCAGTCGCGGCACGAGGTTCATCAGCGTGGATTTGCCCGCGCCGACCGGGCCGACGAAGGCGACGGTCTGTCCCGGACTGATCCGCAGATTGATGTCGCTCAACACGGGCGCACCCGCCTTGTTGTAAGCGAAGCTGAGGCCGCAAAACTCGATTCCGCCTTGGATTTCTTTCAGGTCGCGGGTCGTCTCGCGGTCGCGGATGACGGGCTGAACCGACATCACGGCGTCCAGACGCGCCAGCGATGCCATCGCACGTTGGTACAGATTGAGCACGCCGCTGAGAGCGATGGTCGGCCCGAGCAGGTAGCCCATGTAAACTGAGAACTGGAGGAACTGCCCGATAGTGATAGCCCCCTGAAAAATAAGGCGGCTGCCGAACCAGAAGATGAGGATGGAACCGCTCCCCACCAGAAATTGAAGAATCGGGCTGAAGACGACCGAGAGCCGGATGAGGCTCAGATTCTCTTTTACGAATTCGCGGCTGACCTGATCGAAAGCCTCTCCGAGTGCCCGCTCCTGCCCGTAAGCCCGCGCGACGCGAACGCCCGCCAGCGCCTCCTGAACGCTGCTGGAGACGGCCCCGTAAGATTCCTGAACCTTCAAAGAGCGGTCGTGTATCCGCTTCGAGACGAGCCGTGTGGCGAGGAAGAGCAACGGCAGCGGAAGGAGCGCGATGAGCGTCAACCGCCTGCTAATCGAGAGCATGACGGGAAGAATGAAGATGACAGCAAACAACGCATTGCAAGCTGAGATGAAGCCGAGGCCGGTGAGCGTGCGGACGGCGTTCAGATCGGAGGTGGCACGCGACATCAAATCGCCCGTCCGCCGCGTATGATAAAAGGCGATGCCGAGTTTTTGGAGGTGTGCGAAAAAGTCGTTGCGGAGACGGAATTCGATGTCGCGCGCGACAAAGACGAGCGTCCGCCGCTGCAAAAACAGAAAGCCTCCCTGCACGAAGACGAAGGCGACGAACGCCCCGCCGTAGCGCAACGCCTTCAGACGCGTCATGCCGGTCATCAGTCCGTCGACGGCGTCGCGTAAAACGAAAGGCGCGCCGAGCTTGAGAAAATTGGCGGCCAGCAGACAGGCGATGCCGAAGGCGAGGCTGCGCCGGTATGGCTTGGCGTATCCCAGAAGAGTACGCAGCGACGGCGACGGGCTGAGCCGTTCCATCACGTTTCTCTTCAGATGTTCGATCTTCTTAATCATTTCGACCCTTCAAGCTCCTCAACTGCCCGTCAAAGCTTCATTCGCGCGCGAAATGCGCCGCCGATTCTCGGCACTGCAACTTTCTCAGGCTTCGCCGACGCACACGGGCTGGTTGGCGTCAATACAGTCGCTCAGCAGCGCCGCCAAGGTTCTGACGTGAGGTTCGCGAACCATCGAGTAATGGTCGCCCGGCACCTCATATGCTTTTAACTCGCCCTTCGCCACCTCGCCCCAACCGCGCAAAGGATCACCGCTTCCACCGTTTAATAACTCGGCGGCTTCAAAGAGTATGACCCGGCCATCGTAAACGTGTGGCGCATAACGCTGCATGGCGAGCGCGTTGTTACGGAAGACTTGGTAGAGACGCAGTGCCGCCGCAGTAGTAATGTCCGCTGGCAGCAGGTTGGCACGCTTCGCCTGATCAAGAAGATGTGTCAACTGCTCTGCGGGATTGAGATGTATTAACTCGGTGGCTTCGAGGTCGGCCCACCCATCCGTAAGCCCGAGGTCTCGCGCGAAGGAGAAGAGGATCGACGCCTCACTCACCTCTCCCGTCTGTGAGCCGAAAGGAGCGATTTTAGAATCGAACAGCGCGAGCAACGCGACCTCTTCTCCGCGCTCTGCCAACTGGCGCGCCATCTCGAACGCCACCACCCCGCCCATTGACCAGCCAGCGAGGTGATACGGCCCTTCGGCCTGCACCTCGGACATCAGTGCCAGATACGCCGCAGCCATCTCCTCAACGCTTGTGTGAAGATCGGATTCTCCGTCGAGTCCCCACGACTGGAAGGCGTAGAGCGGCTGCTCAGGCCCGAGATAGCGAGACAGCGGGGCATAGCAGAAAACGTTTCCGCCAACAGGATGGACGCAGAACAGCGGTGGCCTCGTACCGCGACTCTGCAACGTCACCAGAGGAGATGACGATGCCATTACAGACTCCTGCCGGCGTAAAGTCGCGGCCAGATGTTCGATTGTTTTCTCTTTGAAGAGGGTCGCCAGCGGCAGGTCCCGACCGGTCGCCCCCTTCATTCGAGCCATTAATCGCATCGCCAGCAGGGAATGCCCGCCGAGGTCGAAGAAGCTGTCTCGGATGCTTATCACCTGCCGCCCCAGAACGTCTTCCCACACCTGTGTCAACCGCAATTCCAGTAAATCACGCGGGCCGATAAACATCTCCGACTCGTTCCTCCCCGCAAAACCGACAGAGTGCAGTGCGCGTTTGTCTACTTTACCGTTGGCCGTCAGCGGCAACTCTTCGAGCATCACGAAAGCTGCCGGGAGCATGTATTCCGGCAGTCTCTCTTTGATGTGCTCGCGTAACTCATTGACATTCAGACCTTCGCCTGCCTCCGTCGCTACCACGTAGGCCACCAGTCGTTTCTCTCCTCCTTCTTCTTCCCTCGCCATCACCACGCACTCTCTCACTCCACCATGCCCGCCCAGCACTGCCTCGATCTCTCCTAACTCGATGCGGAATCCTCTCACCTTCACCTGCTCGTCACCTCGCCCGACGTACTCTATCCGCCCATCCCGCAGGTATCTCACCACGTCTCCCGTCCGGTACAACCTCGCTCCCGCTTCATTCGTGTATGGATGCGGCACGAAGCCTTCCGCCGTCATCTCCGCCCGGTTGACGTACCCTCTCGCCAATCCTTCTCC
>CAXTRQ010000073.1:0-26756 GCA_964246705.1 uncultured Pyrinomonadaceae bacterium | reverse complement strand
TTACGAAACAAGCTACAATTAGATATCAACCAACCGAGGTAATGGCTCACACAACGAACGTCGAGACTGGCCGTAACACCTTGCTGGCCGGATGCCGACGACATTCGACGACTAGTGCTTGCCGCGCTTCACGCCTCAACACAGTCAACTCTGGAAGGTATTGAAGCCGTGAGCATGATGAGGAAAGGGCATGTCAAAAGATTAGCCGGGAGTGATGTGCAAGGGCGGGCGCAGTTTGTCTTGAGTCTCTTCCGGTTCGCAGCATAGCTTGAAGTACTCGATCAGCTTTCGCGGCTCGAATTAATCATCGCAACACATCCCTTTCGAGTGTTAATGGCGCGACCGTCAGGCGCGAATAACTCTGCCCTCCATTGATTGTGGGACATCGAAGCCGAGCCAGTCTAATACGGTCGGGCTGATGTCCATGAGGTGTAGCCCTTGGAGGTCCTTTCCGCCGGGCAAGTCGTCGGCCTTGAGGATACAGATGCCATGCTGCGCGTGGTTGGCGTCGTCGGGGCCCGTATCGTTGCTGAAAGTGTGAATGCTGCCGAGACCGACGCTGCCGACGGAGCGCCAGTCGAGGTCGCCGAAATAGACGATTAAGTCAGGTGGCACTCCGTTGCACTCACGATAAATATTCTCCGGTTTGAAGACGCGCGTGCCGATGTTGTTGCCCTGCGGGTCGGCGATTGATTCAAACTTCCCAATCAACTCGTCACGCACCCGTTCATACTCCCCCTGATCGACTATCCCTTGCGACTCTCTGCCGTGCACGTTCATAAAGATACGCGAGTAGTAGCCGCCCTCGCCCCACGCAATTGTTTTGCTCCAATCAATCTCGACTTTGCCGATGGGGGTCACGCTCGTCACTTCCTTCGCAAGCGTCAGGTAGCCCTCCTGCATCAGCCATTCGTTGACGCAAATGCCGCCGACCATCCTCTTTGCGCCGTGATCCGAGACGACGAAGATGGCTGTTTCTTCATCGAACTGTTCGAGCAGTTGGCCGATGCGTGTATCGACGTGGCAGTAGTAATCAAATATCGCTTTCTCGTATCTGTTGCCCGCGACGTATTGCGGATGCTCCGGGTCATGATATTTCCAGAAGCCGTGATGGATGCGGTCAACGCCCATCTCGACCATCATGAAGAAATCCCATTCACGCGTCTTGAGAAAGTGTGCAGCGAGATCGAAACGCTTGTTGGTCATCTCGTATATCTGAGCGAGTATCCGATCCTTTTCCTCGGTTCTGAAATCTTCGACATCGAGGATATAGCGTCCGACGACGCGTTCAACTTCGTATCTTAACTCAGCCGGATAGGTGAACTGCTTTTCAATGCTCGGCGTCAGAAAGCACGTCACCATGACGCCGTTAACGGGCGCGGGCGGATAGGTTTGCGGAACGCCGATTAAGATAACCTTCTTGCCCTCGCGCGAAAGAATATCCCACACGCGGTCGTGCCGGACGCTATTCGAGTCGGCGAAGGATAGGTTCTCGTAGGAATGATCCTTCCGGTTGCGAAAGCCGTAGAAGCCCAACTGTCCGGGGTCTTTGCTCGACATCATCGCCGACCACGCGGGTACAGTAATAGGAGGCACAGTACTCTCAAGTTTTCCGTAGACGCCCTTACGCATGAGCTTGTCGAGGTTCGGAAGATGCTCGCGCCACTGGTCGAAAACAAGCTCTGGAGGAGCGCAATCGAGACCGATGACGGCTACCTTTTTCGCTTTCATGCGATGAATCCTTTCAAGGGTGAGTTTCTGCGCCGACGAAGAATGCTGACAGGCTCGGTGGGCGTTGGATGGTGTCCCATTGATGGCCAGCGTCAGATATAGCCAAGGTCTTCGAGACGACGACGGACTATCTCTTCGTCCTCTTCGCTATAGTCGTTCGATGTCTCAGACCTTCCGCCTTGCTTCATGCACACATCTTCCAGCCTCGTAATAATGAGTTCGACGTTCCCTTGCAGCGTGTCCGCACCGGCATCCATGACGATGCGAGACGCATCTTCAACGGGAACTTCGCCATTGCGTCTCTGGTGGGTGTCTTCTTCGCTGCATGCTTCTGCCGGAAGGTGGATAAAGACTTCGATGAAAATGTTGGTATTTCGCCCGACCTGTTCGCTCAGGCCGGAAGGGGGAGCGGCATCTGCCGCAACGATAACCACGTCATCACGCATGAGTAGATCATTAATGCCGTTCACGAGCCGCGCGTCACTCTGCTTCTCTAACTCTTGACCGGAACTTTCAGGTTGACGAGATGGAAGGTGCGTCGCGTCGAACACTCCAACCAGATAGGCTTTCGCCTTGAGTTGGGATTCGAGGGCGCGAGCGAGGCCATCGTTGCCTGAGCCGTTTTCGCCCGTCAACCAGAGCACACATTTCGCTGATGCCATTTGCAACTCCGCTTCTGCGATAATTTCGCGTCTTTGAAGTGAGACCATCTAAAAGCTGAAGCGCACGCCGGTTTCGATGCGTCGTCCGGGCAGCGCAGCAATGGGCTGTCCGAAGAAGGGTGATGTCTCGACGCCCGAGTAACCTGTCGGATTGAAGTGGTTGAAGATATTAAAGACTTGTAGATAGGTCTGCATGCGCCAACGCTTATTGATGCTGCGCGAAGAGAGCGCGCCCGACGCATCTCCTTCGCCGCTCGTGCGGATCACGGTCGTGCTGGTGCGAGAGGCTGACTCCGTAGGCGCACCGAATCCGAAACTCCAACTCAGACGCGCGCTCAAGTCCCACTGCGACGCGCCGCGAGCACTATTGCGGCTCACGCCCACCGGGCGGTCATTGCTAACGGTGTCGCCGTTATCGTCGAAGCCGGTCGTGATGTTGTAGGGCAGCCCCGAACTAGCGCGGAAGGTCGCGCCCAGACGCAACTCCCGAATCAGGCGAAGGTTCATAATCGCAAATAAACGATGGCGTGGCGCGCCGGGAGAAGGGCCGCGCTCGGAGCGCAAGTTGAAGTTGTCGGCGGGCAAACTAAAAGCGCCGTCAGACTCGTTGATGGCATGCGACCATGAGTAGTTGATGAGCCAGAAGAAATGCCCGGCGGATTTCTGATGGTTTGGACTCAGGTTGAGATTGAGCAGGTGAAGCGACGAGTTGGCGGTTGATTCGACCTGCGTGATGTTACCGGCAGTTGGGTCGGGGCGTCCCGTAACCGGAACGGGGGCGTTAATGTTGTGCCCGCGCAGGAGGTGAACGCCCCTTTGATAAAAATAACCCACGCGCAGAAGCGTGCCCTTCGTCAGTTGCCGCTCGACGTTGAATGAAGCCTGCGCGATATAAGGCATCCGCAAGTCTGGGTCGCGCTGGATGCGGCTCGGCGCGAGAGTCAACTGTGTGCCGGAGCTGAAGGGATCAGGAAAGCCCGGATTGGACACCACAATATCGCGCTGCCGGAGACCATTGACGCGCAGCGTCTGCTCATAGACTTGGTCTTCAAACCACTGGTAGAAGATGCCAGCCCCGCCGCGAATGGTGGTCTTGCCATCGGCGAACGGCGACCACGCGAAGCCGATACGTGGGGCGAAGTTTGTGTGGTCTTGCAGATTGGTCTGCGTCTCTTGTCGCAGACCGAAGTTGAGCGAGAGGCTTTTCGTGAAACGGAAATCGTCCTGCACATACCAACCGAAATTGACCTGTGTAAAACTGACTGAAGGGTCGCCGACCCTCTGCGTGAAGGTTGTCGGGCGGCGGGCGCGGAAGGCGTCGAGGCTTGCGAAAGTGAATGTTCCTTCGGCGTTGCTCAGTCCACCGCTGCTGTACTCTCCTGCTTCCGCAAGCAACCCCGCCTTCAGAGAGTGCTTGCCGAAAGCGATGTCGAAGTTATCCACGATCTCGGCTTCACGTATACGACGAATGCTTTCGACCTGCGCACCGCCCCGATTGAAAGCGTTGAGCACGACGACGGCGGGTGTAGACGTGGCGGACTGCACACCCGTCTCTTGCCAACGCGCTTGAAAGCGCATCTCATTGACGGCGCTGTGCCCGAGCGGCCCTGTGTCGGACAGGCGCAGAAGCTGCTCGACATCCTTTCTTGAAAAAGCACGTTCCGGCAGATTGAAATCACCGACGCCGAGGTTGTTCTGAAGCAGAGCGTTGCGCTGGTACTCGCCGCGCAACGTGTGAAACTTTGTCAGCGAGTGCTCGATGCGCGCCGAGGCATTGAGCGTGCGCGAAGGAACGGTGACGAAACCGTTGAAGAAGCCTTCCGGCAAGGCTGCGAAGACGCTCTGCGAGTCGAAAGAAAGATTGCCCTCGACGGAAAGAAACATTGACGTGTGATTGCGCCAGAGTGGGCCGTCAAGAGCAAGACCGAAACGGCGATACTGTTCAGACCCGCGCGCAGACGAGAAGGGGGGGCGCGCGTTGAGTGATTCGTCGCGGAAACCGAAGTTGAGCGTGCCGTGCCAGTTGTCTGTGCCGGGCTTGGTGAAAATATCGACCGAGATCGAACCCGCATCGTGGTTCTCAGCCGCGTATGGATTGAGACGAAAGCGTATCTCACGGATTTGTGATTTGGGGGGCAACCTGCCGCCGCTAAAGCCGTTGACACGGATGACCGCGCCCGGCCCCGCTATCTCTCGTAGAACGGCGTTGAACTCTTCCGGATCGTCGGGCAGTTGTGCGAGTTGTGCTTCGGTCATGATGGAGGTGAAAGTGACGCCCTGCGGGTCGGTCGCCGCCTCCTGTGGATGCTGGCTGACGTTGACCTCTTCACTGACGGTTGCCACTTCAAGACGAACCTCGATAAGGTTGCTGCCCGCCTTGAGCACGACCTTGCCCATCTCCTGCGGCTCAAAGCCCGAGGCTTCAACCTGAATGAGGTAATTGCCCGACGGAAGTTTTGAGAAACTCGCGCCGCCCTGCATGTCCGTCTTCGCTGTCCACTCACCTTGCGCTGTCTTAGATTTAAGTCGTACCTGCGCCGCATTAAGCGCCGCGCCGTTCGGGTCGGACACGCTCACGACGAGGCTCGCTTCGAGCGTGCCGCGCGTGGGCTGCGATTGAGCACGGCAGAATGCGTTGCTCAGGTGCAGGATGAGCAACAGCAGAGCGAACCTGTAGATGTTCTGAAGGATGTGCGCGTGTCGTCTACACATGAGGATTTGTTGCCACCTTCGAGCAATGTCTATTTTGAGAATTTCTGCGGCTTGAGGTCGGTCGGGTTAATCTTGTATTGAATTGACTGCCACTCTTCGATGGTCTGGCCGCCGATGGACTTAGTAATGAGGCGCGGCAGGTAGATGCCACTGAAGGAACGATAGTCCGAGAAGTTCAAAGTTATCTCGGCTTCCTTTCGCGCCGCCGCCTTGGCCTGTGCCTCCTTGATAATCTTGTCGAGATCTTCACGGCTGACGCCGCTCACCGAAGAGGAACTCGTCGAGTTGCGCGGGGAAACTCCGCGATAGTTCATCATAAGCGGCAGGTGAGTCTTCTTGTCGATGAAGAGACGCGCGGCAAAACCGTTAGCCCCCGTGATATCGAGCACATCGGCGCGTCCGTCGGGAGCCTCGGCCTCGCCCGCGTAGATAAACTGTGCGGCGAGAGATTCCGGCGCGGTCATCAGCAGAGCGAGCACATAGCGCGAGAATTCACTGCGCAGGTCTTGAAGTTGTGTGGCCGAAGCGTTGGCGGCGTCGGGGCGCGAAACCATGACCTGCGCATTGCTAGCATTGGAATGCGAATCCGTCCACACCTGATCTCCGTTGAGAGCTTTGACGAGCGTAATCTCAATTCCGGCAATCAGGCTGAGGGTTTCCGTTCGCTTGAATTTGTCGGGCAATAGAAAATCGAGCGAAATGGTTCCTGATTGATCCTGATTCTGCGTCTGACGGCGTATCCGTGCTGAAGCCGTGAGAGCCTTCACTTCGTTGAGTTTGGCTTCGCCACCGAGCGCCGCGCGCGTCTGGGCGAGCAGTTGCGGGATATCCGTCTTTTTACCGCCGCCCTCGCTCGCCGCTTCTTTGGTATTCGGCTTCGTCGCTGGCGCTTGCGTCGCGTTCGTCGGCTTGCCCGGTTCCGCGCCGTTTGTTTTGGGCGAGGCGGCGTTCCAATCGGTATGCGCCATCTCGACAGGCGTCGCCCCCGGAGGCTGCTGTGCGGGATCGGTAGAATTAACAGCAAGCTCCTGAGCCGGAGCGCCCTTCTCCTCCGGCTTGTGAGAAGTGCTGGCCTTGAGGGCAATCGCCGCGAGGACGGTGGCGGCTACGAGCGCAATGACGGCAATGTAGATACGCATGAGTTTTCGGCCTCTCGCTGTAAGGAATTTTGATGTGCTCTTTCAGGAAGCGAACGGGACTGCTCGGTCATTATACAGAAACGCTGACGGATTAAGTTAAATGGCTGAAAAAACTTTGTTAAGAATGTAAAATTAAACAGCCGCTCGGGCTGCCTCTCTGCAATCATGATAGGATTCGTCACCGATGCGTAGAAATCACCCTCTTCCGCTCATGGCCGTCCTGCTCGCCCTGTTGCTGCTGCTGGTGATACTGGGTTGGCTGCAATACCGTTGGGTGGGGCAAGTCAGCGAGAGCCACCGCGAGCGTTTGCAGGCCAACCTCCAGAGGGAGGCGGCGCGCTTCGGTGAAGACTTCGACCGTGAGCTTGCGCGTGCTTATCTCTGTTTTCAAATTGACACCGCAATGCTGCACTCGAAGTCGTGGCAGAACTTCGCGCAACGCTATGCTTACTGGTCGGAGACCGCGCCCTATCCACAGATAGTCAAAGATATCCTGCTCGTGGACAACGACGAGGGGGGCAAACTGCAACTTCTGCGTTTCAACCAGCAGACGGAGCAGTTCGAGACCTCTGACTGGCCTCCTGAAATGAGGAAGTGGCAGGAGCGATTCGCGCAGCAGCATCAACAGGTGAACACCGAAACGGGATCTCTCATTCATTCCCGCTTGGAACTCGTCGCGGAAGATATACCGGCTGTGATCATCCCGGTATCGAACGTCTCGCGGCTGCAAAAGCAGGAGCGGCTCAACATCACGCCCGTCTTCGGTTATACGATTGTCCGCTTCGACCGCGACTATCTTCGCCAGCAGTTTATTCCTCATCTTGCCCATCAACATTTCTTCACCGGCAACGAACCCGACTACAATCTGCTCGTCGTCAAACGCCAAGATCCGCAGGAAGTGGTCTATCAATCCGACCCGCAAGCGATGGGCTTGAAGTTCGACTCCGGCGACAGCGATGCGACAGTCAACATCTTCGGCGTTCAACTCAATAGCTTTCTGAGTCTTTCCGCCGACAGCATTCCGGGCGGTCCCGGCAGACTTCCGCTTACGAGCCTTTCCATTAACATCCTGCGTCCCTCGCCCGGCGATAAGGCGGCTATAGGTACGAACGCTCTCGGAAGTGACAACGGCCAATGGATGCTGCTTCTCAAACATCGGGCGGGATCGCTCGGTGCTGCCGTCGCGCGTCTGCGCACGCAAAATCTCATCATCAGCCTCGGCATCCTTCTACTGCTTGGCCTGAGCGTTGTGATGATTATGCTCTCGGCGCAGCGCGCGCAGCATCTCGCCGAACAACAGATGGAGTTTGTGACGGGCGTCTCACACGAATTGCGGACGCCGTTGGCCGTCATCTATTCGGCGGGCGAAAACCTCGCCGACGGGGTGGTCGCCGACCCCCAACAGGTTCGACGCTACGGCGAGGTCATCCGGCGCGAAGGGCGCAGACTGACGGCTATGGTCGAACAGGTCATGGAGTTTGCGGGTATGCAGTCGAGGCGTAAAGCTTACCGGTTGCACCTTGTCGAGGTAAGCGAGATCATCGAGCGAGCACTGACGGATTACCAGACCTTGATTGCCGAGCAGGGCTTCGTCATCGAGAAACACGTCGAGCCGGACATGCCTCCGGTCATGGCCAACGCCTCGGCGCTCACGCGCGCGATTCAGAATTTACTCGACAACGCGATGAAATACAGTGACAACCAGCGCCTGATTAAGCTCGAAGCGACGACTCACGCGGGCGAGCGCGGCGATGAGGTATTGATTACCGTCACGGACGAGGGACTGGGCATCGCGTCGTCTGACCTGCCTCACATCTTTAAACCCTTCTATCGCGGACGCGACATCGTGACCGCCCAGATTCATGGTAACGGTCTTGGTCTCAGCCTGCTTCAACACGTCGTCTCAGGGCATGGCGGAAAGGTGACGGTCGAGAGCATACCGGGGCGCGGCAGCGCGTTCACGATTCACCTGCCAACTGCTGCACTGGGCGTCGAAGCGGAAACGCCGCTGACTGACGTTGCAGAAAGAGAAGAAGACGTTGATGTGGCAGCCTTCTCTTCGACGGCGACGGAAGCGCCCGCCGAAGTAGAATCGCCAACGTCTTAAGAAATGTTTACGTTTTCAATTGCGAGGGTGACGCATGCGGTTATCGCATTGACAAATTCCGATGAAGGCACATGGCCGGGACATGTGTATTGATGTTTATGAGCAAGAAAATCCTGCTCGTCGAGGATGAGCCGGGTCTGCTGATGACGCTGGTTGACCGCTTGAGCAGCGAAGGCTATGTAGTTGAGACTGCGGCTGACGGCGAGACCGGACTGCGTCGTGCGCTCGATGAATCTTTCGACCTCATCATCCTCGACGTGATGCTGCCCAGAAAGAGCGGCGTGGATGTGTGCCGCGAGTTGCGCCAGCACCGCTTGCAGACGCCGATTCTGATGCTTACGGCACGCACGCAGTTGAGCGATAAGGTTGTCGCGCTCAAGCTCGGTGCCGACGATTACGTTACCAAGCCCTTCGAGATGCTTGAACTACAGGCGCGCGTCGAAGCATTGCTGAGGCGTCCGCCCGGTGTCGCAGCCGCTTCGTCCGAGGCTTACTGTTTCGGGGAGATTCGCGTTGATCTGCGGCGCGCGGAGGTTTTTCGTGAAGGGCACTCGGTGGAGCTTTCAGCGCGCGAGTTCAAGCTGCTGCGCCATTTCATCGAGCATCGCGGCGCTACTCTTTCACGCGAGGAACTCTTAAACGAGGTTTGGGGCTACGCGGCCATGCCTTCAACCCGCACCGTCGATGTCCACGTTGCATGGCTACGCCAGAAACTCGAACTCAACCCGCGTCATCCACAATTCATCCTCACGATTCACGGTCTCGGCTATAAGTTTGCGGGCTGAACCGCATCGCTTTGTTGAGCCATCTTACAAAAGCGGGCTGACATTCATCTTACTCAGAAGCAGTGTTGGGCTGACGACGGCGGTGTCTGTGTCGAGGTCGTCTCCGACGGCGGCGATGTTGTTCAGCATCTCGCGCAGGGGCGCGGTGATGGTTGCCACGCGCACCGGATATGTGAGCTTTCCGTCTTCGATCCAGAAGCCTGTTGCCGCCTGTACGAAGTTGGCCGCGAGCGGCTGCAACTGCGAATTGGGCGAGACGAACATGTTGATGTAGAAGCCCTGTTTGATGTCCGAGATGATGCTTGCCGCAGATGTCTTGCCGGGTTCGATGTAGGCATTCGAGGGGCGCACGGTAAACCTGATTTCGTTGTTGGCTGAGGCGTTGCCGGTTGAATCGCGTTCAAGCGCGCGTGCGTAATAGTTGTTGAGCAGATATTCCCTGAAGATGCCTTCTTCGATGATGAGTTGGCGTCGCGGTCTAACCCCCTCGTGGTCAAAAGGCGCGGTGCGAAGGCCGCCGACGCGCGTCGCATCGTCAACCAGAGTTATCAGGGGCGAGCAGATTTGCTCCCCGATTTTTCCCATCGTTGAACCCTTCATCAGCATGACGATAGGGCCGCTGCAAATCTGTAAGAACATCTGCGCGATGCGGCGAGCCGCCGTCGGCGCTAGCACGACGGGGAACCACCCGGCGGGTGAAGGGCGCGCTCCAACCATCGCAGAGAGATGCTTGATGGTGCGCGACGCGGTCTTCTCAAAATCGAGATAGTCCAGCGAGTGGGTGATGATGGATGCTCCGCCCGCCAATCGTCCCTCGTCGCCTTGCGAGCCACGGGCGGCTGATTCGTTCGAGTAATCACCAGCGACGACGGAAGTGAGCAGCGTCCCCGTTGTGCTCTCATAGCTTTCGTTAAAGCCGTGCGAAGTTGAGAGCGCGACGTTCTGTTTTTGCACCTGAAAGGAAGAGGTAATCTGCGAGGCGAGGCGGCTGTCTTTCTGTGCGACGGCAGCTTCCGCCGCCAGTGCGATCTCGCCCATGCGCGTGAGTGAAAGAGCGGACAAACGCTCGTCGAATATCTTGAGGTCGTCGTCTATACGACCGAAGTGTTTGGCATCGACAGACCCCAAGAATTTATCGGGCGCAGAATGCCGAAGCGAAGCGAGCGCGCGGTCTATCATCTCGCCGAGCATGAGTTCGGAACAGCCGCGCCCGATGGCGAGCGCGCCGCGATTGTCACGAAAGAGCCTGACGGTGATGCGTGTCGTGTCGCTGTCGCCGCTCAGTCGAACCTGCTGGTTGAAGGCGTTGACGGCCTTCTCCTGCTGGCTGATAACGAGGGCTTCGACCTCATCCGCCCCGCGCTTGCGCGCCAACCGCACGACCGTTTCCGCCAACTCCATATTACTCATCGCGCCCTCTTCCATTACTTTCCGTCGATGCCGCCGACGTTGATGGCATCGACCCTGATGGTCGGCGTCCCCACCGTGACGGGAACCATCTGCCCATACTTCCCGCACTCCCAGAGGTTGTCGCTAATCTGCATGTCGTTGCCGACCATGCTGATGCGCTTGAGGACTTCCGGCCCGTTGCCGAGCAGAAGGACATTGGAGAGCGGTACGGTCAGCCGTCCCTTTTCGATGAGGTAGGCTTCCATCGGGGAGAAGGTAAAATCGCCGGTCGTGGTGTTGACCGAACCGCCAGAGAAGAACCGCGCGTAAATGCCGCGATCTACCGAGCGGATAATGTCGTCGCTCGTTGCATCGCCGCCTTTCAGGTAGGTGTTGGTCATACGCGGCAGAGGCGGGAAGTTAAAACTCTGTCGGCGACCGTTGCCGGTCGGCTGCGCGCCCATCTGCATCGCTGTCTCACGGCTATGGAGATAACCTGCGAGCCGTCCCTTCTCGATGAGCAGAGTGCTGCGAGAAGCTGTCCCTTCGTCGTCGAAGTTGATTGAGCCGTTCAGGCTCTCGCGTCGCCCGTCGTCGTAGATGGTCAGGAGTGGCGAGGCGACCATCTCGCCGAGACGGTTCGAATAGGATGAATATCCCTTGAAGTTGAAGTCGGCTTCGAGGCCGTGCCCGATGGCTTCGTGAAAGAGAACGCCGCTATAGGCCGGGCCGAGCACGACCGGCATCTCGCCCGAGGGAGCCTTGACACCTTCCAGTTGATGCCGCGCCATCTCGGCTGCGCGACGCCCGATCTGTTCGGGCGTGTGTTCACGAAAGTAGTCGAGACCGTAGTGGCCGCCGCCGGAGAAGGTTCCGAGTCCGGTTCTCGCCGTGTCGCCGTCGATGGCGATGGCGGAGAGATTGATTTTCATGAGCGGCTGCGAGTCATGGGCGATGACGCCGTCGGAGGTCGCAACGGTGATGAAGCGCGACGTGTCCTGATAGTAGGCGCGTACCACGCCGACGCGCGAGTCGGTCTTCTGCGCTGCCTCAATGGCGCGCAGGACATACGCTTTCTTCTCGTCAATCGGCTGCCCCGCCGCCGGTGAGTCAACCTTGTAGAGATTAGGGGTGCTCAGAGGTTTCAACTGGCCGATTTGCGGAGCGCCAAGCCCGGCACGCGCCGCCGCCGCGACACTACGCGCCGTCTTTGAGAGACCTTCCCACGTGAGGTCTTCGGTCGCACTGAATGCGCTACTGCCTCCGGCGATGGCCCGGATACCCGCCCCGCTCGTGACATCAACGCCGGTGGTCTGCAAACGCTCGCCGTCAAAAATCATGTATGTGCCGACCGAGTATTCAAGAAAGATGTCAGCATACTCGCCGCTCTTGTCGAGCGCCATTTGCAGTAGTCGCACCAAGCGCGCATCGTCGAGACCGACATCCTTGAAGCTCAACAGAGAGGCTGCTCCCTGATCGACCGTCTGGCCGAGATGCGACCTGTACAACTCCCACAACGCAAGGCCAGCCCCCGCGCCGAGTCCAGCCTGCAAAAATCGCCGACGATTGATTCCGCTTTTTTCAGTCATGTAAACTTTTTTATGCCGGTCTTCACGGCTAAAGGGGGCACATCCGGCATTTAGCTCAACGATGTGGACTGCGGCAGCGACAATGCTCGCCGACGATGCTTGTCGCCTCGTAAATCTTGATTCCGTCGGGTATGTCCATGCACTTGTTGACGAAGAGAAAAGCGTCGTTGTAGGTATGCATACCCTTGAGCCTGCTGCCCCTGAAAAGCTCACGACCGTTGACCTGATCCTTCAGTTCATAGCCGTTGTGCGGCTCGGCCACGAGGTCGGGGGCAACGCCGCACGCATCTTCACCGTAGAGCGACTCGCAGGTTTCGACCCGCGCGATGACAGGCGCGCCGCCGTCCGGGTCGCGCAGTTGCATGAGCCGCTCGGCCACGCGCGCGCGAACTTCCTCGAACTCCGTCCCCGGTTCGACCGAGCCGCGCGGCTCACGCCCCTTGAGGTTGATATAAATGCGTCCCGGAATGAGGCTGAAGGCTTGCGAGCGCCCGTCAATGTCTTCGAGCGATTTGGGCGTACCCGTGTTGAAGCGCAGGAATCCTTCCTGCTGTAGCCAGAGGTTGAGATTAACCTCAGACTTGATACGGCAGAAGCCGTGATCGGAGAGCATCAGAAGCAGCGTGTTCTCGTCGAGGCGCGCGGCCACTTCACCGATAATCTCGTCGAGCCGCCGATAGAGCCGCAGGAAGTCTTCGTGGAAGGGTGCTGACGGGTCGTCGTATTGATCCCACATGAAATGATGCAGCCGGTCGGTGGACATGAAATGCACCATCATCATGTCCCAACGTTCGCGCTCCCAGAAACGGAACATCGCCGTTCGATAGCCTTCCGTGACCTCGAAAATTTCCTTGATAAAGCGCGCCGGGTCGCTCGTCGCAAGACCCGCATTGACATCGAGCTTGTATCCGATCTCCTTGAGGTCTGAGATAAGTTCGGGAGGCGAGATGGCTTTCTCAAGCGACGGGCAGAGGAAACAGCCGATGGAAACACCGTCCTTGACCTTGACTGGCGGACTGTTGACCGGCATGCCGAGGACGAACGTCTTTAACCCAATGTTCGACGCGAACTCTTCGATGGTGCTGACGATGATGCTGTGCGTCGTCGGGAAATATGTTTTGTAGGTGCGCGGGCGGCGGTCGGTAAAGCCGGTGATGCCGTGCTGACCGGGATTGAGTCCGGTGCGAAAGGAAGTCCACGCGACGGAGGAGACCGAGGGCAAGGTGGATTCCATGCGTCGCAAAGTGCCTGCGGCGACGAGCTTCGACATATTTGGCATCACCCCGTTCGCCATCAACTCTTTCAGCATCGAGTGGGGCACGCCGTCAAGCCCGAGTACGACCGCCCGCCCTGTGTGCAGAGCATCGGTTGGAAGGTCGGCGGCCAACTGTTCGACGAGGGCGTCATTCATCTGCATAAGCGTTTACCTTCGAGACCTGCCAGTGCCATCCCCCTGTTTGCATATCCGATTGAATACAGGGCATCCGTTGAACGTCACGAAAACCTCTCGTGGGAAGCACGAGCACCCAGCTTCGGGTCGGGGCAGCACGCGAGGCTGGCGTCTTAAATCGTTTGTCTTGGCATATGAAGGGAGCCGGCTGGGAATGGCAATACCAAGTGTGCTAAAGATTGGCCAGAGGCGCTTCTGTTGGTACCTTGACAGAAGCGCTTCCGGCAAAAAGGCAGCTTAGATAATCCAAGTGCCGGTGGATGTTTCGATGATGATGATGATGATCGACAGGTTGGCAATGATGATGTGGGGGTCAACACCGAGACCGAGCATCTGCATTTCCATTCTGGGTTCGAGTTCTTCAACCGAGAATTCTGAGGTCACTTCGTTCAGCGAAAGCAGGCGATTTGACATTGCTGTGTCCTCCATTGGTTTGGGGTAGAGGGTTTAGCTTGGCGAGCCTTACTCGCCCTCGCTCTTGGTTGCGATTACGCTGGAGGGAAACGGTTCCACCAGCTTTTGGCTGAATAAGTCGCCGCCTTATCCATGTCTACTCTGCTGAAGTAGTTCGTGGACACGACTGCTAGGTTATCCGGCCAACTTTTGACGGGCGCTTCCGAAGGCTCAAACGTAGCCGAGCGCCCGCAATTTTTTTTCTGTCGCTGTCGAAAGCTCAACGACGTGGTTTTTCTTGCTCAGAAGCTTTTCCGCTTGTCGTTCGGCAATCGAGCGCAGGTCATCGAGCGTCTTGCCGCCCTCGGTTGAGAGCGGGCGGCGCAGGAAATTCACCGAGCGGCCTTCCTGCTCATCGAGCCGGTGAAAATATTCTGTCCAGTGGTCGGCGGCGGTGATTAGCATCCAACCGTCGCGCCTGACCGCCAGATAGCGATGACGGGCGCGCGCGCCGTCAGGCCCTGCGATGACGATGGCACGGCTCTCCACACTCCGGCTCTCAATATGTGGCAGAAGGCTCTCGCCGTCGAAGTCATCAAGCGACTGTTCTTCGGCGTCAATGCCACATAACTCCAAAACCGTCGGCAGCAGATTGATGTGACTGACATCCGACAGAACGCGCGAGGGCGCGATGTCGCCGCCGCAGATGAAAAGGGGCACGCGCAGAACCTCTTCATCGAAATTGCAGTGGAAGGTGGTCTGTTCAGTCCATGCCTCGCCGTGATCGGCGGTGACGATGATGTAGGTTTCTTCGAGCTTCCCGAGTTTCTTCAGTTTGGCGATGATTCCCTGTATGAAACGCGCCGCACGCTGAATCTCGCGCCGGTAAGAATCGTAAATGATTTCGGAGCGACCCGTGACGATGAGATGGCGCAGGTAGTTCAGAGTACGCGATGGGTGGTCGTAATCTGCGAGGGCATCATTGTAGTCTTTCGGGATCGAGATGCCGTAAGGGTAATGGACGTTGTAAGTATGCCAGAAGGCGAAAAAGGGCTTGGGGCTTTCAAGGCATTTGAAGAGCGCGGGACTATCGAATGCGCCCGCATAGTCTATCGGTAATTCCGAGAAGAGGTCGCGCAGTTGCTGGATAGCGAAGCAGCCGACGCTGTACCCGGCGCGATGAAAGATGTCGAAGGCGGTTTGCGTGCCCGGAGCAAAACGGTGCTGCCAACTCCAAATCATGTGCGACGTGGTATCAAGCCCCGTCAACATGCTCGCGTGCGAAGGCATCGTCCAGTTGCCGCCCGGATAGGCGTTCTCAAAGATGCAGCCCTGCTCCGCGAGATCGTCGAGATAGGTGCGGCGCATCTGCGCAGGATTATACATATGCAGAAAATCCCTGCGCAGCGAGTCAATCGAAATCCAGAGTATATTAGCTCTCTTCATAACATTTCAGCGCCTTCCTTGCCGCATCCCTCAGGCCGACGTTTCCTCTCCCGCGACGATGCTTGGCTTTTGACGTATGAAAAGTTTCGAGAGCGCATCGCGCCCCAACCCGTAGGACTTCCAGACTAATTTCCCGACCATCACGGAGAGCGTTAACAGCAGGAGCGTGAAGAGGAACATCTGAATTATCGAAGCGGCGACGAGCAGTGGGTCTGACGTTTTCAAGCCTTCCAGAGAGTGGGTGAGAAACTTTGAGAACGTGTTGGTGGCCGACCTTAGCACATAGCGCACACGGAAGAGCAGACCGATGACCAACATCGCCCAAAAGCAGTTTTTGAGAATCGCATAAACCGCTACGGTGACCATTCGCCAGTTCCCCAGAAGCGGTGCACTGGCCGAAGCTCCTCTTCCCGTCAGACGCTTGAAGAGATGCTTGAGCGCAGCGGTTGAAGCCTTCTGAAGGTTCGGCACAGCCAGCGCGTCGGACAAAAGCCAATAGCCGTCGAAGCGCAGAAACGGGTTGATGGAGACGAGACACAAAACGTCGGAGACAACGACGGCGGTCAGAAAAGCGAGCGAGCCTGTCCGCAGGTAGATGATAGCGAGCACCGAAGCGGTGAGACTCTGAAAGTAGATGCCGCCCGCATCAACGATTACTCTGCGGATCGGCTTCAGCGCCCAGCTTGAGCTAACATTCGTGAAGAAAGCGGGAATGTAATAGTAGAGTTGTAACCCGATACCGCCCGTCGGTACGCCGAACTTCAGTTGCGCCGACGCGTGACCGAGTTCGTGTATGAAGATGACCGTGAGCAACAATCCAAGATTCGCCAGATATTCGACCGAGCTAAACTGCATCAACGTTTGACGCATGAAGGCGAGGTCGAGCGAGCTATAGAGCACCCAACGGGAAGCGACGATGAAGACCAGCGCCATGAGAACCGACAACGGCTCGTACATGATCGTCAGAGGCGCGCAGATTTTCTTGACGTGTACACCTTTGAGCAGGCGTTTGCTGAAGTGGCCTGTCAGCAATCGCTCGTAGATGGGCTTGCTGGTTGCTTTGGCTATTTCCCTAGCGTTTGCGATCCTCTGCTCAAAGCCTTCTCCAGCGGGGATGGCTAATCCCTGCTTGACCATCTGTTGCTCGATAATCTGGCGCAGGTTCTCGACGCCGACTTCTCTCTGCCATAACTCCGAAAGCGCGACGGATGCTTCCTTGAGCGATTTGCCCTGCTGCAACTGGAGAATCAGGTCGGCCAGCTTGGGTGCAATCATCAGACGCCTGCCCTGCCCGACCAGCGTGACCATATACCTCGGCTCGGTGAGGGCCGTTTCAATAAGATTGAGCTTCAATTGAGGGATGACGAACGAGCGGGCGTCGGGGGATTCACCAATCATTATTGACTTTACCTTTAAGCTATATCAACCTGAGTTTTAGAAGCTGCGGGAGGTCGCCAGCTGCCGCGCAGGACGAATAGGAGAAGCGGCAGAGTTTGTTCTAGCCGCTGCTCGAAGGAGTGTGCGCAATGCTGTGCGTTGAGAAAACCGTCGCGGGCAATCCAGTCGCGCCCGCAGACAAGCGAATACTTGCAAGACAGGCACTCAGATGCACCCTGTGCGCTCTTCCAGATGTCTAAAGGGTCTCTCGTTTGCCGTATCTCTTCCTCGACGCGCGCGCGCACCTCTTCGAGATTTCCGACAAAAGTCAGGTTCGTCCCATCCTTGTAGGTCAGTTGGCGAGTCGCCGAATCAACGAAGAGTTTTTTGACCTGTGGTTGGAAAAATGGCCGGTAGTTGATAATGCCGGGCATCAGAACGAATCGCAAAAGCGTCCCTAGAATGTCTTCGTTCTCAGAACTGATGAAGGGAGCTTCGGTTCCGTCAATATCGAGCACACCCGCCGCTCCGGTTCCTTCGTGCTGGTCTGCAAAGAGATAGACAACAAAGTTCGAATACTTTTGTCGCACCTGCTCGCGCACACCCAGAACCGCCTTCAACTGCTCCGTGCTCATCCCGTCCGTCTTACACGTCCATGAGACGTGTATCTGATGCTCGAAGAGATTGACGATTTGAGCCGCCAACCCTTCAAACTCAGATAGCTTATTCGAACCGTCGGTCGTTAGCGCGATGTGATTGAAATACTCGCTTCGATTCAACTCCCCCAGCGCGCCGAGATTGCTAATGGTGGCCGTCGGCATAATCGTACAGCCATGACCCAAGGCGGACTGCAAGAGCGGTTTCGTGATGGTCGTGTCGAAATCGGAAGAAGGTATCTCGAAATGCACCGCCACCATGCCTTCGTCTCCGGCGAGGGCTGCCGCCAGCGAGAACCCCCCTTCAATTGCTTCGTCATCGAACGCGCACGGCATATCACCCGTCTCGCCACGCGGAAACTGGAAGGTGAGTTCGACCATGGAGTGAAAGTTTTTCGCCGCGAGCCGCATCACGGCATGCGCCTGCTCAAGCTCCTGCTCAGGCGTCGAATCTGTCAGATACCCGCGCAGTTTCAGCGTTTTGATCTCCGCTTCGTTAAGCGCATCCGAGGCATCGTCGAAATTCTTTACCGCGAGCGCGACCTCTTCCGGCACGATATCGACGGCTCCCCTTAGCGTATGCCATAAGAGAGTGCGTTCGGATTGGGGAATCTGGACGTGGGCCAGATGAGAACTCGTGCGCATGTTGAAGCTCCGAAGACTCGGCAAGCCGAAATGGGTGCCACAGCGTTAATTGTAATGAGTGAAGGTAGTGGAGCGAGAAATTGACTATTCCGACATCAAAGTAAACAGTTGCACACTACATTCATTAGTGTCAGAGGACAATATAAATCGAATAGCCAAACTGGCTATTTCCTTGCCGAACTGGCTATCATCAGTTTTAGCTCGATTCAATTAGCGCGCTCTCCGCATGACCTGAAGACTCAACTCTCTCTCTGCGCTGCCTATATTGATTTTCAACCAGAGCAGACCGATAAAGCACTCTGCATTGAGCGGGAGTCATGCCAAAAGTTTTCTTGAAGTCGCGTAAAAAGTGACTCTCGTCATTAATGCCGATGCTTATCATGATCTGCTTCATACTCAAGGCTGTGGTCTCCACCAAATCCCTCGCCGCACGTATGCGAAGGTCTTTGAGATACTGCGTAGGAGTTGTTCCAACCTCCTCTTTGAACAGGTGGCGCAGACGCGAAGTGGAGATGTTGACAGCGAGAGAAAGATTGCCGAGAGTATGCGCTTTGCTCGGGTCTTCGCTCATCAGGAGGATGACTTGCTGTACCCTATAGTCCATGTTTTTACACACCAGTGGCTGATCGCTGAAATCTTCTTCAAGGTCAATGAGGTTTGTTGGGGTGTTCTACTATGAAAGCCCGACGTTTTTCTACGCTAACGCCTTAATGAAGGGCAGCCAGTCGGGTCAGCTTTCTTCCTGACTGGCCGCTTTAAACCTTCACCGACAGGAAGCGCGAAACCAAACAAAGAATCGTAACCGTTCAGTTAGGTGTCAGCCAATAAATACAAGCACTTACAAGCAGTTAAGCAAGCTCAGACGCGAGTTAAGAGTTGAAAAAGCAAGTTTTGGCACTTTTGCACCGAAGTTATTGTTGAAAACAAAAGATTTATACCACCTGAACGGTTACAAAGAATCAAAAACGTCAGATAATTAATTTTGAGGGTAGAAGGCGCGGCACATGCTTAATAATAAACTTGATTCTATGATCGACAGATTCAGAGAGCGATTAAAGAGAGCCTACCAGATATACCCTTGCGAAGTTTTAGGTATACGTGAGAAATCAGGCCAACGAAAGCATTGTGAGAAACTCTGTCCGAACACCCGGATTATAGCCAATTATAATCCGAAGTCAACGACTCATGTCTGACCGTTTGGGTTCCGGTGCAAATAATATACAGGTATGCGAATCAGGAGTAGAAAAAGCAGATGAGCAATGAGTTGATAAGATGGTTTTGTGGAAACTAAACTTATCGAACTCTACCTGCTCATCTGCCACCTCTACGATAATCAACCCGTGCTCAAACAGCAACGCTTGAGCAATAACCACAAGCCGTTGTTTTCGGACGAAGAACTCTTAACTATGTACTTATGCGAATCAGTAGTAGAAAACGAGGAGAAAGAAAGCGACGGCCAGTTTCCCCCAGCAATGGATCATTAGCGCATCAGTGGAGCGCACTTTGCTTGCTCTTTGAATCTGTGTCTTCTCCTGTATCCAGTTGAAGAGACTTTCAATGGGTTGACGGATGCGCCGCACCAGCCGATTGTAGTGCTTCTCATCGTCAGATAAGTCTTTGCCCTTCGGCTTTTTCTGTGGCGCAACGAGGCGCGTCTGCTGCTCTTTCAAGTGAGAGATGATCTGTGGAGTCGGGTAGGCCAAATCGCCAAAGAGTTCAGTCATCAGTAATTCCGGCTGCTGTTCGACGAAGGCTTTCGAGTCGTGATGCGAGGCTCCACACAGCCAGACTTGACTGGGCAGGGGTAAGCGTCCTGCCCGTCTTTGCGCAATGCAGTGCAGGCGCACACCATGAAAGCGAGTCTTCTTCGCCGCACAATATCCAATATCAGCGACCTCGCGCCCAACCCGCGCCCCGTAAGAGTGTCCGTGCCGGGCGAGCATCACGGGCAAGCTATCAACTAGATGGTCGAACTCCGGCGTGCGCATGGCGGTCAAAGCATTAGCCAAGAGTGCGCCGCAAGTCTGAAAAGTCGGCTCTAAGCGGTTCAGCCGCAGCACAAAAGTTTGATAGCTCGGTAAGAGTGGAAACCACTCTCGCCAATACTTGAGAATCAAGCGCTGCATCTTCTTTTTCTCGAAGCAGCCCTCTAAGTGAGCGAACAACCAGATGGTAATTAGCTCTTGGTCGGTGAACTCGGGTTCTCGGTTATTGCTCAAGCGTTGATAACAGGTCGCTGGCGAAGTATCGTAGGTCTGACAGACAAACAGGTAGATTTCAATCAGTAGGTTTTCCATGGTAAGAAAATTCTACTAATTCTGCCGTTTGTCTGTCTTTTCAACTACTGATTCACATCAACCATGTCGGGAAAGATCGTCACTTGTCCGCGGATGCTCTCTAGGAGCTCGGTGAACCCTGCTTTAGGCACCAGTCTGACATCCTCCGCGAACATTGTGAAGATCGCGCGCATCAGGGATGACGCGACTCGCTCGGGCTTGTGGCCTGATGCCTCCAAAGATTTGGCGAGCCGTGCGAGCCGCTCGGCGATGTCGCGTGTAATGAGGGCGCTGTGCTGAGTCGGATCGAGCGCGAGCGGGTCTGTCCAGACTGCCCGGAGCAATTTACGCGCTTCTTCCTGTTCGAGATCGCGAAGGGGGATGCGGAATTGTGTCGAGTCTGGGAAAGGGACGTAGGTGACACCGGTACGTGAAAATTCCGAATACAGAGCAATTGAATGCCCTACGTCCACGACGATGAGAAACGGAGGCCGCCCCTCCGACGCCGGCAACGCACGCGCATACTGTTCGGCCTATCCACGCGCGGCCATCATCGCTTCGTTCCAACTCTGCGTGCCGCGCACTGCCGTTCCTCTGCGCGGGCGTTTTGTTTTTGGAATCAGTTCCCGTTGGGGTTGATTATTCTGGTCGCTGCCCTGTTTCGCTTCCAGGACGAAACACCCACGTTTGTAGAGGTCGATGCGTTCCGTGCTGCTCGTGCCATCGCCATGATGAAAAGTAACCGCCTTTTCAAAAACGTATGCGTTGTCATCCTCGTTTATTTTCGTCGGTTCGGGCCGCGACACCTCCAGTACATCACAAAGTTCGGTGAGGAGGATTTGATAGTTGGCTCTTTCGGCAGCACTGGAGGTGGCCCACCGCTCGATAAAGTTGGTGATGTCGGAATGCGAGATCGTGTTAGTCGTCACAATAAGTTTCCTTACCCGTCATTTGAAAGGCCCGGAGTCGAACCTTCGTCTGAAGTCTTCGCCCTCAATCATAACAGTTTTGCACATTTCGTATAGACGACTTCGCAGCCGTGTTCCGATCCGATCCTCAAGAGTCTCATCCATCGGCGCATGCCGAACGTCTAGGTAGTTAGTCGTAAAGATAGTGAGCTTACGGTCGTTGTATCTCTTCCCGATGATCTGCATCATCGTGTCCTGCACCCAATCCGTCGGCTTCGAGGCTCCCAATTCGTCGAGCACTAAAACTTCCGCCTCGTACACGGGCGCGAGAACTTTCAGCTCAGAGGCTTGTGAGACCGGGTTGTAAGAATCTCTTACCTCTCCCAGCAGCGCACCAAATTCGTAAAAGAGACATGTCGCGCCGCGCTCGACGAGTCCGCGCAGAATCGCCGTGGCGAGATGTGTCTTCCCTACCCCGACCGGCCCCATGAAGAGTAGGCCGGGGTCGGCCGCCGGGAATCCGCTCACCAGCTTGAACGCGAAGTTGAACGCTTGGAGCTGCGTTTCGTCGTTTGGCGCTGGACGATAGTTAGCAAGTGTGCAGTTTTCATATCGACGTGGGATTCTGCTCTGTTCCAGCAATCTCAATTGCTGCTGCTCCAGACGACAACTGCATCGACGCGCGCCCTTTCCCGGCACAACTTCCATCCCACTGCCGTGGCAGGTCATACAGGACGACGGAGCGAAGCTACCGGTTTCGGGTGGCGCTACCCGAGCGTCTTTAATCTTTGAAAACTCGGACGACCCGGAATCTAGATGATGAATTGTGGCGCGCTGTGCGGACATCGGTTCAGTCCCTCCTTTCGCGCTGGGTCTGCATCAGTTCCGCAGATGCTCGCACCCGTGGCGCGTCTTCGGGAAGCAGCCATCCTCCTCCTTCAGCACTTATTTCCGACAGGGTAATTTCGATTGATTGGCCTTGAGTCTCCAGCAACGCCAGGCAGACTTCGGCAATCTCGCTGACCTCCTGCGGCGTGCGGGGCCGGGCCGTTTCCACTATCCCTAATGGGACGTGACGGCCTACGTCAAGACCGGCGCGGTGGCGCTGTGACTTTTCGTCGAGCGAGCCGTGCTTTTTGAGCAGGCTGTAGCATTCGCTCTGCGCCACTCTGACAGCCTTCGGCAGCGCTTTGTTCTCGAACCAGGTACGTGTGCGTTCGATCTCACTCCGCGTGGCCTGTGCAGCCGCTTGGGCCGCTACGCTCCGCAAACCCGGTTCGAGCTCACTTTTGAGGCGAGCAATAATTCCGCCTAGATTGATGTGTTGTGCGCCAACGGAATTCGTGGCAACTTCATGAAGTTCAACCGCAGATCGAATTGTGACTTGAGTATGCTGTGCGGGTAGAGTTGAGGGTGATTTATCAAACGGCTTTGTGTTCGCGCCGTTTTTTGGCGCGTCGGAACTTAAATCAGTATCTTGAATTTCTTTAACAGCGTAGCTGTCATTAAAGGCTGTTTCATCCGATGAAGCAGGACGCTCAACGGATGAAACATGACCAAATTGCAAAATTTTTTTATTTCCCGAAGCCGTCCGGGTGCCAATTGATGTGGAAGCACGGTTGAGGAAAATGCGGAGCCCTACGCCATTCTTGCCGGAGAAATATCCGATAATTCCCTGTTCGTGGAGCCACATGAGCGCCTTATGAGCCGTAGCGCTGGCGACCCCGGCAACTTCACAAAAGACGAGCCATGCTTTCACCTGCCTGTTCTCTCTGACTTCCGATTCGAAACGTAAGACACCCTTCCTCTCCCAGTATTGGGCCGGGGCGTTTACCAGCCGCAGGTAAATCTTGCTCATTAGCGGCGTGACGGCATCTGCTTCCGGCGAAGTAATTGCCGCAATAATGTCCTGGTCGATCTGATGGAAGTTTTTGCGGTATTCACCGGCACCGAGCTGAGTTTTGCGTATAAAACGTGCGGTCGGTAAAGGTTGAGCGCTCATAGTCAAGTCCCTGAAAATAAAAGGCTTGACAGCGATCCATGACCTTGCCTATAATGCGTGTTTAGTTAGACACACAACTATCGGCTCGCCATCAAGCGAGTTACTCGAATGACCTGAAGCGTCAGTCGCCAAACTTTGGAGCTTCAGGTCATTTAATTTTATTGCCTACCACTCGGCAAGCAGTTGCCGTAGTCTTACACCACTTCTTATTCCTTGAGAAGACTGCTATTTTTTACGCATGGTCTGTCAGGAAATTAACAGAGCATGTGACTAATGGATCATGGCCTGCTAATTGTTTCACAGAGACTGCGAATAATACTTCACCCCCTGTGGATTAATCCTCATAGCCTGTCATTCTTGTCGCACCCCCTGTCACAATTTCAACAGGGAGTGCTATTCACTTCGCATCCCCTGTTTATTTAATCGCAGCCCATGCCAAAAAAATCACACCCCCTGCTAAAAATATAACAGAGGATGTGATTATTTCGACAGGCTATGATGATTAAACATCAGGGCATGTTAATCCAAGGACAGGGGCTGTGATCTTTATCACAGGGTGTAAGTGGCTTGGTTTCAATTAAATGCCGGAGAAATAATCTTGACATATCGCAAATAATAGAGATAATTCTCAACTCGTCATAGATTGTCTTTACTCGTCCGAATTAATCTTAATCCGTCATGGACAAAGAGGTAGGCTTATGTCTGAGAAAATCAGTGCAACCACAAAGGCTTTAGGGGTAGCTGAAGCGGCAAAATACTTAGGAATATCCCACTACAAAATCACAAGATTTATAAAACTCGGAGTCTTACAGGCGCACAAAGATTTGAATGACGAGCGTCAAAAACTGATAAAAATTTCAGACCTAGACAGGCTGAAGAAACAACTCGAATCTCCCGTAGGCGAGGCGGAAAATGAAGGAGCTGATCTCAGCAGCGCTGCGGCATGAGGTTTAGCGAGAGAGGGAAGTTATTGAAATCAAAGTCCCGGACGTCGGAGTTTGAGCAATGATTACAATCACGATTGCCAATCAAAAAGGCGGAGTGGGTAAGAGCACGACTGCCAGCATTACGGCCGCCGAACTTGGCATGAGGGGCTATCGAACGCTTCTCGTCGACGCCGATCCGCAGGCCAATGCGACCTCTGTTTTTTTGGACCCGGCGGACGTACAAATTTCGCTGGCCGACGTTATCTGCCCGAAAGACCAGCCGGCCACGCTCGAATCCGTGATCGTGACCACCCAAGTACCGGAGTTGGATTTACTCCCGGCGACTCTGAATTTAGCGACTTACGACCGCGGCGGGGCTTCAAGCGTGGGACGCTTGCGCAAGGCATTGAGAGACGAGGTCGCGCACATCTACGACTTTTGCTTGATCGACACGGCTCCGAATCTTGGACTGTTACTCTCGGCCTCTTTAACCGCGTCGAATCACGTCATCATCCCCGTTCAAGCCTCCGCCTGGGCGGTCGGGGCGGTCTCGGAATTGCTCAAAGTTATTGAAGAAACGAAAGATACGAACGAACACCTTAACCTGCTGGGCACAGTCTGCACGATGCTCGACCAGCGCACCAACGTCGCCGGCCAAAGCTACATCTGGTTGCGGGATATGCTTCCCGATAAGATCTTCAATACCATCATCCACCGCACGGCGAAGCTGGAGGACTGTCCGATTCGACATGAACCCATCCAGATATTCGCCCCCGGATCGCGCGCCGCTCAGAATTACGCGGATTTAACCGACGAGATTCTTGAACGTCTCGGGTTAGCGCTCAATCGAGAAAACGCATTGCGATTGCTGGCCGGGGGTGAAAAATCTTGACGAACAGTAAGACTAAAACTAAGGATCAGGGTAACAATAAATTCTTGCAGCGTATCGCAGGCAGGAAGGCGCTCGGTCCCCCGCCGACTCCCAGACCCATTATCGGGGAGCATCCCGTCCGAACCCTTTTGCGTGAAAATGCGGATAAAATTGAAGAAATTAAGTCCGAGGCCCCTATTCAAGCGGAAGCTCCGAGTTCGAGCATAAGCGCATCCGTCGCACCTGAGCAGACCGGACGTGCCACAGTAGTTAACGAAGAACAGAGTGCTTCAAATACGAGTGCTATTGGTCATCTGAAGAGTGGCGCAGGTGGGGTCGGAAGTGGGTTAGTCGAGCCGGATCAAAAACTGCGCGCAGATAGCACCGAAAAATTAACCACTTCTAAAGGCACGGAACGGGCAGTCGCCGTAAAGACAAGAGCAGAAGTAAACGAGATTGCTCCCGATTTCAGCAGGGCAGAAGAGACGGTAATTAATATCAGGAAAAAATACAGGCTGAACAGCGGGGAGTTTTCTCTATACAGAGAACTTTATCTGATGACTCACGCAATCGGAAAGACTGAGTGCTCATTCGTGGTTTCAGAGTTAGTGAAATCAACCAGGATGCTCGAGAGGCGGGTCAGAGATAACCTCCGAAGATTAAAGAAAAACGGCTGGCTCGTGCTGCTGGAAGGCTACGACTTTGAGAATCGCGAGAAGGCGAAATACCGCGTAAATACAGAGCCGGAATTTTAGCTGATCGGTGTTTGCCGCTCCGTTTTTGCTTGCTTTTGCCTATCCCTGCGCCGCCTCTCGAGCCGGTATAAAACGTTCGACACTCCGTCCATTGCCGCGAGAAACTGCTCCATAATTTCGTCATCCAAGTCTTCCTGCTCTACTTCGCGCATCGCAAAGAATGTTCTCTTCATCTCTTCCCAGAACATATGACGGGTGTCTTGCGGGTCGATCTCCAACAACTCATCGACTTGAGCGACCACTGTAGCTATATTCTCCGACGTAATAACTTGGGTGTCATTCTCACCAAGGACTTCCTTGATGCGAGTTCGTAGCCGGTTCTGTGACCCTTGCACAGCCACGTGTGACCTTAGTATCTCCTGCCGCTGGGAGCGGGCTGCGGCGGGCGAGCATTGCATCCGTTCCGGGGTTAGACGAGCGAGTTGAGACGCTTCATGGAGATTAATCTGTCCGGAAGATAGGGCTTCAACTACATCAGTGGGGAATTCGAGGATGGGCAGGTACTGTCCGATGAAGCTGTTGAGGGAGACTCTGCCCGATGTTTCACGCTCAAGGATGGCTCGAAGCTGGCTGGCCGCTTCGATGAGCTTTTCACGCGGCCAGCGTGAGGGTCTGCCCCTTTGAGTATCAGTCGCGGGCCGACGCTCGATGTGGCGAACCGCAAATAGAAATCGAGATAATTGCTTTTCAGAAGCGGGGATAGATTCGGGCAGGCGCGTACGTAGTTGACTACAAATAAAGCGAACGGCTTCCGGTGAAGCAAGTGGATCAGGAGTGCGATGACGACGGCGTGTAGCGCGCATGAGACTGAAACGACCTTCCATATAGGGGATGTTTCACGATCAGCCTATCATACCGCAATTACACCACTCAGATGGGTAATAAGTACTCTGACAGATTTAGAGTAAGCTATGATTGAAACCCAGAGAAGTTGATC